>JAYUCG010000001.1:0-10104 GCA_043740455.1 Novosphingobium sp.
GATCGCAGTACCCATGCCGGTTCTCGCGCGATCAAACAAGGCGGTGACGATGCCCAAAGCGGCGAACATGGCGGATGAGATATCGGCCAGCCGCGGTAATCGGTCGCACGGCACCGAACCGATCTACCCGCGAATAGCGGAAGCTCAACGATTCTTGTTCTTCGACCGCTTGGATATCGTTCGCACTCGATAAATCTTCGGGATGCAGAATGCCGTAGCTTCTTGTCTGCTCCGCCGCAAAGTGGGCACAGATGCCCAGGAATACTTCGCGCCGCTGCTCGTGTTCGTGAGGAGCAGGACAAACCAGCAGCGCCACAAGCTCGGCACAGACTTCGACGTCGTCCATGACTCGAAGGTCGATCAGGAGCCGGGCAGGCTGAGCGGGCTTCGTGCCTATCGGGGTCTTGGGCTTCGGCGGCATGGAGTCCGCATGCCATACAATCGCAAAACGGCAAAATGGGAGGCGCCCCCGGCCATCCCGACCACACCGGTTTACACCGATTACCAACCGATTATTGTCGAATGGCGAACCGGTTGTCGGATGCGGTTTACACGGGGTCGTTTCCGGCTTGTAGTTCAGCGAAACGGCGGAAGTTAGGTCGTTTAGACCGGTGGCTCCTCAAAGCATGGGTTCGCGAACGCATCGTGAGCCGGTATATACGCGAAATAACCGGTTTAATCGGTAAAAGCGGTTCCAAAACCGGAGAGGCCGGTTCGGTCGAGACTGGGTCGCGCACCAATTACGGCCGCATTATCAGCCCGGTTTGAACAGCATCGCGTCACCGTCCATGCAGTAACGCTTGCCGGTCGGCTTGGGCCCATCGTTGAATACGTGGCCCAGATGACCGCCGCAGCGGGTGCAGTGGACCTCGGTGCGCGGGTAGCCGGTTTCCCAGTCGCTGCTGGTCGCGACTCCGCCGGGCAGCGGCTGCCAGAAGCTGGGCCAGCCGGTGCCGCTGTCGAACTTGGTGGCGCTCGTATAAAGCGCGTTGCCATCCGCAGCGCAGACGAAGGTGCCTTTGCGGTGTTCACCCAGCAGCGCTGAGGTGTTGGGCTGTTCGGTGCCCTTCTGGCGCAAGATGTAATACTGCTTGGGGGTCAGCCGCTTCTTCCACTCGGCATCGGTGAAGTGCACCGGATAGGCTTTGGCCTCGGCCCGGCCGCTGCCGCAAGCGGCCAGCACCGCGCTGGCGGTTCCGGCCGCGAACAGGCGGAGGATCGAACGGCGGTTGGTCGCGGCGGTCATGACGGAACTCCTTTGCGCGGCGCGGGATTCGAGCGCGCACTCATCTGCTTATACGTCAGGAGGCCGACAAAGGTTGCAGGTTGCGCTCAGAATTTCTCGAGCGTGACGTCCATATGGCGGAACCCGTGGACGAAATTGGCCCGCACCCGCTCGACCTTGCCGGTGACGTTTACCCGCATCCGCCGGGCGTGCATCTCTTCCATCAGGATCTTCAATTGCAGCTCGGCGAGCCGCGCCCCGACACAGCGGTGGATGCCGTAGCCGAACGACAGGTTGCGCCGGGCATTGTCGCGCCGCAGGTCGATCGCGTCGGGATTGGTGAACACTTCCTCATCGCGGTTAGCCGAGATGTACCACAGGACCAGCTTGTCGCCGGCCTTGATCTGGTGACCGAACAGCTCGGCATCGGCGGTTGCGGTGCGGCGCATGTGGGCCAGCGGGGTCTGGAAGCGGATGCATTCCTGCACCGCGTTGGGGATCACCGAGGGATCGCTTTCGAATATCGCGCGCTGGTCGGGGAAGGTATGGAGCGCGTGGATGATGCCCGACATGGTGTTGCGGGTGGTATCGTTGCCGCCAACGATCAGCAGGATCAGGTTGCCCATGAATTCCTGCGGGCTCATCTGGTTCATCGCGGCCGAATGGACCATGATCGAGATCAGGTCGCGGCTCGGCGGCTTGCCCATCCGGTCAACCCACAGGCTCTGGAAATACTGCGCCATCTCGCCGAAGATTTCCCAGCGCACTTCCTGCAGTTCGCGCGCGAGGCCCAGCTCGACATCGCCGGCCCAATCCGACCAGAAGGTCAGCAGGTGGCGGTCTTCCCAGGGGAAGCCGAACAGGATTGCCAGCATGCCGGTGGTGAGCTCGATCGAGACTTTCTCGACCCAGTCGAACTCCTCGCCGTACGGCAGGCTGTCGAGCACGGCGGCGGTGCGCATCCGCACTTCGGTGGCGAGATAGTCGATCTCCGCCGGAGTGAAGGCCGGGGCGACGGTGCGGCGCTGGCCGGTATGCTCGGGCCGGTCCATCGCGATGAACATCGGCAGGCGGCGTTCCTGCAGTTCTTCAGGGGTGACGTCTGCAGGCGGCTCGCCAATGGTGATCCCACCCTTGTCCCATGAGGACGAGTACAGTTCGGGCAGCGCCTCGACGTGCTGGATCGTCTTGACCGTGGTGACGTTCCAGAAATCGCCATAAGGCGTGCCGGTCACCTTGTTGACCGGCTCATGCGCGCGCATCTCGGCAAAGATTGGCTGCCAGCGATCCTCGACATAGATGTCCGACCGCGACACGTCCCGGGGGTGCGTGTGGACCGGCAGTTCTTTGCCATGATCTTTGAGCCAGCCTTCGAACGCTTCGGTCGCGCTGGGCGCGGTGCGATATTTGAACTTTTCGGGTGCGCTTGCCTGGCTTGCCATGATCTCGGGTCTCTCCTGTCGCCGCATTTCGAAATACGTTTCGACAAGGGACTTATCCCGCTTAGCTTACCCAAATGTCAATAGCGCCTCGGTGAACTGCAGGGCGGATGGGTCAGGCGCTGACGGTTGCCTTGCGCCGCCACCAGCTGCGTGCGCTTACGCGTTGCGGCCCGCTTTGCATTACCCGCTTGCGGAACAGGGTTGCGCCAAGCTTAACCAGCACCGAGACGCAGACGAGCTGCCAGACGATGGCCAGCGCATGCGGCCACAGCGCACCGTCCTGCGCGGCGTGAGCGAGCATCGTGAAGGGTGATGAAAAGGGCACCACCATCGCCGCCTTCTCGATCCAGGTGCCCGGCTGGGCCATGGCAAAGCTGGCGAAGAAGAAGTTGAGCAGCTGGAGCATGGTCACCGGCATCGACAGCGTCTGCACTTCGCGCACCGTGGTGGCCATCGAACCGATCGCCAGGAAGATCGAACCCAGGAGCAGATAGCCCATCGAGAAATAGACCACCCCGAGCGCAAAGAACATCGGCCAACCCACCGCAGGCGAGGGATATTCGGCAAGACTGTGCCCCGCGAATAGCCACACTGCCGACCCGGTCATGGCCCAGACCGTGATGCCAACCATCGACACCGCGAGCATCGCGAACAGCTTGCCGAGGAACACCGCGTCCATCGGGATCGCCGCGGCGAGCACTTCTATGATCTTGTTGCTTTTCTCTTCGACCAGGTTCGACAGCACCATCCCGGCTAGCAGCATGGTCAGCAGGAACAGCACCGTCTGCCCCAGTTGCGCAGTGAGCAGACGGCTGTGTGTTTGGTCGGCGCGGGTGCTGGCAATGCCCGCCAGGGTGACTTCGGGGAACGTGCTCGGGGTTAGCTCAAGCGCCTGCGCGGCAAGCAGGCTGACCCGGCCCTGCCAGCTGGCAATCCGCTCAGCCGATCCGGTCAGCACGGGGCGCGCGGGTGTGCCCGAGACAATCGCCGCCAGGTTGGCCTTGTTCTTCTTGATCGCCGCGGCCGGATCGAACCGTTCGCCCGGCTTCAGTTCGCGCACCACCACCAGTTCGGGCATGTTCGGGCCGAGTTGGTCGGTCAGCGCCTGCTCCGCCTGCAGCATCCGCGCGGTATCGGGCGCAGTCATCGCCATGCCCAGCACCGGACGGTCGGCGCTTTCCTGCACGCGTTGGCCAATCCCGCCGGCGAGGCCGCCGACCAGCAACGGGAACAGCGGGCCAAGCAGGAAGAAGAAGAAACTGCGCGAGAACAGGATCGCGACGAAATCGCGCCGCGCCACCACATAAGCGGCGGACAGGGTGGACAGGCGGCCTGTGGTGCGGGTCTGCGGGTCCATCAACGGAGCTCCTCGGGGCTTACTTCAAGCGCACGGGCCGCTGCTTCGCCCGCGATGGCAACAAAGGCGTCATGCAGCCCGGCGCGTTCGATTGACAGCGAGAGGATCCCCGCTTCACCCTCGATCAGCGCGCGAAGCAAGGGCTCGATCCCGCTTTCTGGGAGCGAGAAGTGCCAGAAATTGCCTTCATGGCGGGCATCGGCGGGCAGCGCCTTGCGCCACAATCCATCAGCCACGCGGGTTTCGAGCCGGACTTGCGGACGGATCCGGTCACGCGCGAGATCAACCGGCCCGGCGAAGGGCACCTTGCCACCGGCAATGATCGCCACTTCGTCGCATAGCCGTTCGGCATGGGCGATTACGTGGGTGGAGAAGATCACCGTGGTGCCCTTGGCCGCGAGCGCGCGGATCGTCTTCTCCAGCTTGCCCTGGTTGATCGCGTCGAGCCCCGAAAACGGTTCATCAAACACCACCAACTTTGGTTCGTGGACCAAGGTCCCGAGCAATTGCACCTGCTGCGCCATGCCTTTGGAAAGCTGGCGGATAGTCCGGTCGATTGCATAGCCGAGGCCGTGCTCTTCAAGCAGGGCCTTGCCCCGCGCGCGTCCTTCCTTGAGCGGCAGGCCGCGCAGCGCGCCGAGGAAGGCAATCGCCTCGTACGTCTTCATCGAAGGATAGAGCCCGCGTTCTTCGGGCAGGTAGCCGATCGAGTGCGCCACCTCATGCGGGCGGTCATGCCCCATGATCCGGCGCACGCCGCTATCGGGATCGATGATGCCCAGCAGCATGCGCAGCGTCGTGGTCTTGCCCGCGCCGTTGGGGCCGAGGATGCCGTAAATCGAGCCTTGGGGTACGGTGAGGTCAACCCCGTCGACCGCAGTGAAGCCGTCGAAGCGCTTGACCAAACCGCGCGCCTCGATCGCCAGCGGCGGGTCCGCCGCTGTTGGCGCGTTGCTCGGCATCTGCCATTCCCCTAGCTTCATGGAAATGCCGTTATGGCGCGGCCATGAACAGGAGCAACAGCAAGTTTGGTTAACGCCCCGGAAATCGAAGCCTTAAAGCAAGATCTGCAGACCGAGGCGCTGCGGTTGGGTTTCGCCGCCTGCGGCATTGCGCCCGCGCGCGAGGACCCGCTGGCCGCCGCCCGGCTCGAGCAGTGGCTTGGCGAAGGCAGCCACGGTACGATGGAGTGGATGGAGACGCGCGCTGCGCACCGGCGCAGCCCGCAGGGCCTGTGGCCGGAAGCGCAATGCGTGATCGCGCTGGGGATGAGCTATGCCCCGGCGCACGATCCGCTGACCTTCGCGGACCAAGGCGACCGCGCGCGAATCTCGGTCTATGCCCAGGGCAAGGACTATCATGACGTCGTCAAGAAGGCGCTCAAGACGCTGGCGCGGTGGCTGGTGGCCGAGGCAGCGCGGCGCGGGCTTGGGCCCAAGGACGAAGACATCGGGGTCAAGGTCTTCGTCGATACCGCACCGGTGATGGAAAAGCCGCTGGGCCAGGCCGCCGGGATCGGCTGGCAGGGCAAGCACACCAACCTCGTCAGCCGGACGCATGGCTCGTGGCTGTTCCTCGGCGCGATCTTTACCACGATCGCATTCGCAGTGGACGCGGCGGAGGAGGATCACTGCGGGTCGTGCAAGGCCTGCCAGGTCGCCTGCCCGACCAATGCCTTCCCCGCGCCTTACCGGCTCGATGCCCGACGCTGCATTTCCTATCTGACAATCGAGCACAAGGGGCCGGTCCCGCTCGAATTTCGCACGGCGCTGGGCAACCGCATCTACGGCTGCGACGATTGCCTTGCGGTCTGCCCGTGGAACAAGTTCGCCGATGAAGCCGCCGCGATGCGCGCCTTTGTGCCCCGCGCCGAACTGGTCGCGCCGCGGCTGGCGGAACTGCTCGCGCTGGACGATGCGGGCTTTCGCACGCTCTTTTCCGGCTCGCCGATCAAACGGATCGGGCGGAACCGCTTCGTGCGCAACTGCCTATATGCGGCGGGGAACAGCGGTGATGCGGGGCTGCGTCCGCAGGCCGGGGCGCTGGTCAGCGACCCCGATCCGGCGGTCGCCGATGCAGCTCGCTGGGCGCTCGAGCGACTGCCCTAACGTCCCAGCAGGTTGCGCGCCTGGCTGGCGATCTGCGCGAGCATTGCCGGCGCGACCGGCATCGCGCTTTGTGCGCGGGCGATCACGGTGCGGAATTGGGCAATCGCCTGAGCTTGGCTCTCGGCCCAGCTTTCCACCGCTGCTGCCGCCTGCTTGCCGCCACTGCGGCGCAGGAAATCAAGCCGCATCTGCTGGAAATCGCGGGCGAGGCCGTTGATCAGCAAGCGCTCCCACGGATCGGACGGGCTCATCCGCGCGGCGGTCTGCTGCGCCCAATCGAGCCCGAGCCGCGCGCCAAGATCGCTGAACGCCGAGGTCAGCGCCCGCGTGCCAAGCTTCTGTTCGCGGGCCAAGCTGGCCAGACCGATCGCACCGTCCATGTCGAACAGCTTGGCCACCGCAGCGGCGAGCGGCGCCGGAGCGCCCGCAGCGCCGAGCCGGTGAACCATCGCCAGCGACTGCGAGCGGCCTTCGCCCGCCATAAGACTGCCGGTGTCGTGTGACAGGTCCTTCACCCCCGGCGCAAGGTCGGCGACCAGCTTCGAGGGCACCAGCGTGCCGCCGCCGACGCGCAGGATATCGGCGATGTGATCAGACATCGCCGCCGACGCGCAATCGAACAGCACGATCCGTGCGTCCTCGCTCATCGCGCCGGTCTCGATGGCCTGCCATAGCGGACCCAAGTGGAGCAGCCGTTCGGCGACGACAAAGGCCGCGGCGACCTGCGCCAGCGTGGCGCCTTCTTCTTCGGCCAGCTCGTAAGGATGGATCACGCCAAGCCGGTTGATCATCCGGTTGGTCAGCTTGGTCGCGATGATCTCGCGGCGCAGCCGGTGATCCAGGATGTCCGCTTCGAACTTGCTGCGCATCGGCCCCGGGAAGGCGGCGAGCAATTCGCCCGCCAGGCCAGGATCATCGGGCAGCGCCGAGGCTTCGAGCGCTTCCTGCATCGCCAGCTTGGCGCAGGACAGCAGCACTGCCAGCTCGGGCCGGGTCAGCCCGTGGCCGTCGGCAGCGCGACGCAGCAGCGTGTCGGCATCAGCCAGACCTTCGGTCTTGCGGTCTAGCTGGCCGAGCGCTTCGAGCCGCTCGATCAGGTGCAATTGCGCCGGAACCGCCTTGGCCCCGCCGGCCTGCGCGATCGACAGCCCAAGCGCCTGAAGCCGGTTGTCCTCGAGCACCAGCGCAGCCACTTCGTCGGTCATCTTGACGAGCAGTTTGACCCGCGCTGGTTCGGTCAGCCGTCCGGCGCGTTTGGCTCCGGCCAGCGCGATCTTGATGTTGACCTCGTTGTCCGAACAATCGACCCCGGCCGAATTGTCGATGAAATCGGTGTTGATGCGGCCGCCAAAAAACGGACTGGCGCTGGGCTTCCCGTCGGCGCCGATCGGGCCGGCGAGCGAGAACGCGATGCGTCCGGCTTGCGTGGTGCCAAGGTTCGCGCCTTCGCCGATCACGCGCACGCGCAACTGCTCGGCATCGACGCGCACCGCGTCGTTGGCGGGATCGCCGACGGTGGCGTTGTTTTCGTGCGCCGCCTTCACGTAAGTGCCGATGCCGCCGAACCACAACAGGTCGGCGGGCGCGCGCAGGATCGCCGAGATCAGCGCCTCGGGGTCCATTTCGGTCGCCTCGATGTCGAGCGCAGCGCGCACTTCGGCCGACAAGGGAATTGCCTTCATCGTGCGCGGGAACACCCCTCCGCCCGCCGAAATCGCGGCCCGGTCGTAATCGTCCCAGCTCGATCGCGGCAGTGCGAACAGCCGGGCGCGCTCGGCCCAGCTTTTCGCCGAGTCGGGTTCGGGATCGAGGAAAATGTGGCGGTGATCGAACGCGGCGATGACTTTGAGCGCCTTTGACAGCAGCATACCGTTGCCGAACACGTCGCCCGACATATCGCCCACGCCGACCACGCGGACCGGATCGGCCGAGACATCGACGCCCACTTCGAGGAAATGCCGCTGCACCGACAGCCACGCGCCCTTGGCGGTGATGCCCATCGCCTTGTGGTCGTAGCCCTTCGAGCCGCCGCTGGCGAAAGCATCGTCGAGCCAGAAATCCTGCGCTTCGGCGATGGCATTGGCGGTGTCGGAGAACGTGGCGGTGCCCTTGTCGGCGGCGACCACGAAATAGGGGTCCTCACCATCGCGGATCACCACGGCTTGCGGGTGAACGACCTTCCCCTTGACGATGTTGTCGGTGATCGACAGCAGCGTGCGGATGAACACCTGGTAGCTGGCCTTGCCCTCGGCCAGCCACGCATCACGCGTTTCTGGACGGTCCCGCGCCAGATCGGGCAAGTGCTTGGGATAGAACCCGCCCTTGGCCCCGGTCGGCACGATCACCGCGTTCTTGACGCGCTGCGCCTTCATCAATCCGAGCACTTCGGTGCGGAAATCGTCGCGCCGATCGGACCAACGCAAGCCGCCGCGCGCCACCGGGCCGGCGCGCAAGTGGATGCCTTCGACCCGGCGCGAATAGACGAAGATCTCGCGCCACGGCAGCGGGCGCGGCAGGCCCGGGACCATCGCCGAATCGAGCTTGAACGCCAGCGCTTCGGCAGCGGCCGGGGCGAATGCATTGGTGCGCAAGATCGCCTCGACGCCCGCACGGAAGGCACGCAGCAGCCGGTCGTCGTTGATCGCCGCGACGTTGGACAAGCCCAGCCGCACGCGCTCCTGCGCGTCGAGCCACGCCGCTTCGCGGTCTCCGCCGAATGCGGGATCGTGCCGCGCGCGGAATGCGGCGATCAGCGCGGCGGTCACTTCGCCGGCGTTGCGCAGCGCTTCGACCACCGTGGCCAGGCCGTAGCCGAGCCCGGCCTGCCGCAGATAGCGAAACCACGCGCGCAGCCAGTCGGCCTCTTGTGCTGACAGCCCGCTCGCTACGATCAGCCGGTTGAACGCATCGTCCTCGGCGGCGCCGTTGAGCACGGCGCCGAGCGCCGCCTCGACCGCAGCCGCGCGCGCCATGACCGTGGCGGTGGCCACGCCCAGCGGCGGATCGAGCTGGAAATCGTGAATCGTGCCGAGCCCATCTCCGTCTTTCGCACCCCCCAGCGCGGTCGGTCGTTCATCGAGCACGCGGAAGCCGAAGTTTTCGAGCACCGGCACCGCGTCGGACAGCACGATCGAGCCTTCGCGCTGGTACAGCTTGAGGCGCAGCCCCTCTCCATCGTTGTTCCCGTTTTTGGCAGCCAGCAACCGCGCGGCGCGCGTGCGGCCGGTGATCGCGCGCAACGCGACGATGTCGCGCGCGGCTTCGACCGGGCCGTTGCTGGCGCGGAAATCGGCCGGAAATGCCTCGGCATAGCGCGCGGCGATCGCGGCGGCGCGCGCGGGGTCTTCGCCCTTGGCCAGTTCAGCCTCGACCGCCTGCGTCCAGCCGCGCACCATCGCTTCGAGCCGGATGTTGAGCGCGGCCGCGTCGGGTTCCGAACTGCCTTCATTTTCGTCATTGGCACGGATATCGAGCACGAAGCGCAGCAGCGCCAGGTCGCTGCCCTCCACCGTCATGCTCCAGTCGATCACCGGCGCGCCGGCGGCATCGGACAGCATGGCCGCCACCTGCAACCGCACCCGCGTCGAGATCGCATCGCGCGGCAGCCACACGAACGCGAACAAGTGCCGCGCCAGCGGTGCGCGCACCAGCAGCAGGCGCGGGCGCGGGCGATCGACCTGGCTCATCATCGTGGTGGCCACACGTTCAACATCATCGTCGGTGAAGCTGATCATCAGGTCGTGAGGCAGCACCGTCAGCGCGTGGACCAGCGCCTTGCCGGTGTGCCCTTGCGGGTTGATCGCGAGCTTTTCGGTCAGCACCGCCAGTCGCGCCGACAACCGCGGCACCGACGCGGGCGGCGAACCGAGCGCGGAACTGGTCCATACGCCGGCGTGGACCGAAAGCGCGGTGACCGTCGCGCCGTCGATGCCATTGTCGATCTGGGGCACGATCAGCAGATCGAGCGGCACG
>JAYUCG010000002.1:0-3871 GCA_043740455.1 Novosphingobium sp.
GCGCAGTTCGGCCACGGTCGCCATCGTGAAGGAATATCTGGTGGCGGTCGGCGACTCGGATCAGATCGCGTCGTACGAAGGACTTGAAGGTTTCATCGCCGCCAAGGCGTTGGCCGAGGCTGCGCGCCGAGCCGGGCCGTCCCCCACACGCGTGGCGCTGCAAAAAGCCATGACCGGCATGACCGACTACGACGTCGGCGGCTTTCGCGTGAACTTGCGTCCGCCACTGCACGATGCGGCGCGCGCGGTCGACCTGGTCTACATCACGGCCGAGGGGCGCGTACTGCGCTGATGCCGTGCACGCGTCGCGGAGGCATTCGCTCATGTCGTGCGCGGCGCTGTTCGCTGTCGTGAGTGTCGGAAACGTCGAAGCGCAGGTGCAGCGCTGCACCGACGCGAATGGCAAGGTCTCGTTTTCGGACGCGATGTGCGATGGCGACCGCGCCGTCAAGGTGTTCAGTGCGGGGTCGGGCTGGATCAGCGTTTCGGACGGTTTGCCCCACGCACGGCTGAGCACAATCTGCCCGTCGCGGACCACCGCGATCTCGGCTGATGGTACGCCCGTTTCCTTGAGCGCCTTGGTCACCGCCGCGTCGATTGCGGTTTCCTCGGCAGGCTGCAGCGCGGGCGCGGCGGCTGGGACGGGCTGCAAAGGCAGGACGAGCGCGACGAGCGCGGTGACGAAGCGTTTCATGAAGCGTTTCATGAAGCGAGAAGCTAGCGCGATTGTCGCGCCGCACAAGCCGTGGCATGGGCGGGTCCGCACCAAGGGGATACCAAGCAGATGGCCGGACAAGGCTCTACCCGCACCATCATCGTCGCGCTGGCCGCCAATGTTGGCATCGCTGCGGCGAAGTTTGTTGCTGCGGGGGTCACCGGGTCATCGGCGATGCTGACCGAAGGGGTGCACAGCCTGGTCGATTCGACCAATCAGCTGCTGCTGCTCTACGGGCGCAAACGGGCGGACAAGCCGGCCGATGCAATGCATCCGTTCGGGTATGGCCGCGAGCTTTACTTCTGGTCGTTCGTAGTGGCGATCCTGGTCTTCGCGCTGGGTGCCGGGGTCTCGGTCTATGAAGGTGTGCTGCACATCATCGATCCCGAACCGGCGGTCAGCCCGCTGATCGCTTTCGCAGTGCTCGGGATCGCCTTTGCGCTGGAAGGATGGTCGACGCTGGCGGCGCTGAAGGATTTCAACACCGCGCGGCGCGGTTCGATCTGGCAGGAAATCCGCGACACCAAAGATGCGACCACGCTGGTGATCCTGCTCGAGAACACCGGCGCGCTGATCGGACTGGTGCTCGCTGCAGTCGGGCTCGGGCTCAGCTTGCTGACCGATAACCCGATGTGGGACGGGCTCGCCTCGGTGCTGATCGGGCTGGTGCTTGGCGTGCTGGCGATACTGCTGCTGCACGAGGCCAAGGGCCTGTTGATTGGCGAAGCGGCCGATCCCGAACTGGTTGCCAAGATCCGCGCCTGTGCCGAAGCGCACCGCGGCATCGAAGCCGTGCACGACGTGATGACCGTGCATTCCTCACCCACCATGGTGACTGTGATCATCAACGCAGACTTTACCGACACCCTGACCGCACGCGATGTCGAAGCAATTGTCGCCGATATCGAAAGCCAGGTCGCAACCAGCTTCCCGGTGGTCGCCCGGGTCTATGTCCGGCCGCAGGATTCTGCGGTTCGAGCCACCTGACAGCAAAAGGGGCGGGCTGCTTGTGCGGCCCGCCCCTTGGCATTTCAATTAACCTCGGCGCGGGCCGCCGCCACCCTGGCGGCGCGGGCCCTGCGGACGGTCGCCTTGTGGACGGTCGCCACGGGGACGATCACCTTGCGGGCGGCGATCACCTTGCGGACGATCGCCTTGCGGACGGTCACCGCGCGGGCGATCTCCGTGCGGGCGATCACCATGCGGGCGGTCGGTGCGGGGACGGTCACCTTGGGGACGATCACCGCGCGGCATCTGGCCGAAGGGACGATCACCCTGCGGACGGTCGCCATGCGGGCGGGCAGGACGCGCCGCATCGCGGTGCGGCGCAGCGGGACGGCGCTCAGCATCGGGACGGTTGCCGTCCTGCGGCACATCGCCAAGCGGATTGAACACCGGACTGCGCACGGCGGTGGCCTTCCGGTCGGCGGCGATGCGGTCGTTGCGGACGTACTGGTCGCGCGACTGGCCGTCACGCGCCTGGCCGCCGGTGCTGCGGTTCTTGTTGGGGCCCCCACTTCGTCCACCTTGGCCGCGAGCAGCCGGGCCACCACGGCCGCGGGCGTCGCGGGCATCGCGGCGCGCGTCCTGCTCAAGCTCCTGGGGCTTGCGCGATGGAGCGGGCAGCTGGGCGGCAAGCTTGAGGAAATCCTGGGGCAAGGCTTGCGGGAACAGCTTGATCTTGGTCAGCCGTTCGATGTCGCGCAGGTAATCGCGCTCATCCGGAGCGACATAGCTGATCGCGATGCCGTCGGCGCCGGCGCGTGCGGTCCGACCGATGCGGTGGACATACTGCTCGGCCACGTTGGGCATCTCGAAGTTGAACACGTGGCTCACCCCCGTAACGTCGATCCCGCGTGCAGCGATGTCGGTCGCGACAAGGACCGGGGTCGAACCCTGGCGGAAGGCATTGAGCGCGGCGGTGCGCTGCGGCTGGCTCTTGTTGCCGTGGATCGCAGCTGCCTGGACACCGGCCGAGACCAAATGGCGCACAACGCGGTCGGCGCCGTGCTTGGTCCGGGTGAAGACCAGCGCGCGGTCGATCTTGCCGTCGGCCAGACCGTCGCGCAAGCTGAGCGAGAGCAAGGCCTGCTTTTCGCCTTGGTTAAGCTGGGTCACGTACTGCTCGACCCGCTCGACCGTGGTCGACTGCGGCGCAACTTCGACCCGCACCGGGTTGTTGATGAACTGCTTGCCAAGGTCAGCGATCGCCTTGGGCATGGTCGCCGAGAAGAACAGGCTCTGGCGTTCCTTGGGCAGCATGTTGGCGACGCGCTTCAGCGGCACGATGAAGCCGAGGTCCATCATCTGGTCAGCTTCGTCGAGCACAAAGATCTCGACATTGCGCAAGGTCAGCGCGCGCTGGTCGATCAGGTCGAGCAGGCGGCCCGGGGTGGCGACCAGGACGTCGACCCCGCCGGTGAGGGCGCGGGCCTGCTTACCCACCGGCACGCCGCCGAAGATGCACTGGACGCTGAGGTTCAGGTACTTGGCATAGCCGCGCATGTTCTCGGCGATCTGGGCGGCAAGTTCGCGGGTCGGCGAAAGCACCAGCATCCGGCACGACGCATTCATGCGCGCCTTGGGATTGGCGGCGAGGCGGTGCAGCGAAGGCAGCGAGAAGGCTGCGGTTTTGCCGGTGCCGGTCTGGGCGATGCCCAGAATGTCGCGTCCTTCGAGCAAGGCCGGGATGGCCTGCTGCTGGATCGGGGTGGGATCGGAATAGCCCTTGGTTTCAAGCGCACGAAGGAGGGGCTCGGCCAGGCCAAGGTCGGAAAAATAGGACATAAAAAACTTTCAGATATAGCCGGGCGCACGCCGGGAATCGGCGCGGCTGGGCAGGTGCATCAAGTGCAACCCTGCGTGACAAAGGCGGCTGGTAAACGGTCAACCGGGCGTTCGGGGCTATCCTGCCATCAGGCAGGCTTCACGCGGCGCCAAACTGGCTTGCCGGGGCAGATGCCCGGGCAAGGTCCGGTTGGATGTGAATCGGCATATAAGCCTGTTGCGGGAAAAAGCAAGGAAATTGCGCGAGGATCAATTGCGGCTTGTCTTGCAGACCTAGGAAATGTTGACAAAGTGGATTCCCAAACAGCGTAGTATCTGATTCAAGGTAGCTTTTGAGGAGGCTTCCGTGATCCGGGGTATGATGAGTGA
>JAYUCG010000003.1:0-14773 GCA_043740455.1 Novosphingobium sp.
GGCGATACTGGCCTGAACGGAGTGTTCCTGCGCGATACCGTAACCGGCGAGGCCTCGGTTGAACCCACCCAGGGCGCCTTCGTGGCGATCGGCCATGCACCATCGACCGAGCTGTTCAAGGATCAGCTCGAAGCCGATGCGACCGGCTACCTGATCGTCGAACCCGGCACGCCCAAGACCGCGATCCCCGGCGTGTTCGCCTGTGGCGATGTAATGGACCATGTCTACCGCCAGGCGGTGACCGCTGCGGGCACTGGGTGTATGGCCGCGCTTGATGCCGAACGCTTCCTCGCGGCGCGCGAACACCGCCAGACGCGCGACTAAACGCGGCGCATCAAAGCGAGCGCAACGCTCCGAGCAATTGCCCCTGCAGCCAGATCCGCGCCTGCGGTTCAATGAAGCTGTGCCCGGCATCGGGGCAGATCCGGATGCGCGGATCGTTGTCCTGCCATTGCGACAGGAACACCTGCGCAGTGCGGTCGTTCTCCGCCACCAGCAGCGCGACTGACCCGGCGAAATCGGCAATGCCAGCGGCCATGGCCTGGGCGAGGGCGGTTTGCGGCGGCGCGGGCTTGGCCGTTTCGACCAGGCTGCCGGCGAGCTGCCCGACTTTGACCTTGCCGGTTAGCAGGCGGATCAGGGCGCGCGGATCGGTCAGGCGGCGGAGGTAGTGCGCGCGAATTGCTCGCGGGGTCATCTGCGGCTGTACGGGCGCTTCGATTGCGGCTTCGGGTTTGGGTTCGAAGGTCCACGGATTGGCAAGGACCAGCGCTTCGCAACCCGCCCCCTGTGCGAGCATCAACGCGCTCGCGGCGTCGCAGTTACCGAACGCGGCGATCCGCTTCATCCGCGGTGATGCCTTGCGGAAGGCCGCATTGGCGGCGGCGAGATCGTCAGCGCTGGTGGTGAAGCCGCCGTTGTAGCCGCTGCTGTCACCCGCGCCGCGCCGATCGAACCGCATGACGGGAAAGCCCGCTGCAGAAATCTTCGCGGCGAGTTCGGCATGGCTGCCGTAAGGCCCGCAGCGCAATTCGTTGCCGCCGGTCACGATCAGCAGCCCGGTCGCGGCCTCGCCGGGATCGATCGTGCCGACCAGTGTATCGCCGTTGCAGTCGAAGGCGATGTGGCGGCGCATCAGGCGTTGACCCCCACCGCAATGATGGCGGCGAGGGCATCGGCCTGACTGCGATCCTCATCGGGTTCGGCGCGCAGCCACAGCGGTCCGCCGCCGATCAGCTCATGTTCGATTACGGTGATCCCAGGCTGCTTGCCGGGCACGAGTTCGTCCATCTGGCGCAGCATCTCGCCCGAAAGCGAATAGCCCGCCAGTTCCAGCCCCATCGCCAGTCCTTGCGCCATCAAGGCATCGAGCTTTTCCTCACGCCCCGCCTCGCGCGAGGCGATGATCCGGGCGCGCAGCATGGTCTTGAGCTGGCTGGCGCCCTTGACCGGGGCATAATGCCAGCCGCCAAGCTTGCCCGGCAGGACCAGCCCGCCGCCGCGCATCGCCAACACGTGGGTTGCTCCGAAATGGCGCCCCGCCGCCTCCAGCGCCATGCGCCAGTCCTCGGGCTCGATCAGCGCCAGATCCTGTTCGCTCTCGTTGAGGCCGGGAAAATCGGGGAGGAAGCTGTCGATCCCCGCACCGTTCAGCCTCCGCATGACCTCAACCGTGAAGCGCCGCAGCTTGTGGCCTTCATCGAACAGCGCAGGGGCAATCAGCACGCGGCACTTGCGCGAGAAATCGAAGGTCAGCGCATATTCGCTTGCCGCCGCGCCGCAGGGCAGGGGGCAAGGGTAGCTGGCCGGTTTCAAGCTGCGTCCCGCTTGGCCTGCGTAAAGGCGAGCAGGCTGCCATAGGTTTCGAACACCTCACCATCGATCTCGTCCTCGTCGATCACGATGTCGAGCCGGTCTTCCATTTCGGTAAGCAATCCGGCGACGGCCATCGAATCGAGTTCGGGCAGGTCGCCGAACAGGCCGGTTTCGGCCGTGAATTCAGCTACCTGGTGGCGGCTCAGACCCAGCATATCGGCCAGGATGGTGCGCAGCTTGCAGTCGGTCGTATCCATAACGGGCGCTCTAGCCGCGCTTCAGCATTTGGCGCAAGCTGGCCTTGGCCATGCGCGGCCAGTTTCTGGGCCGGCCCGGACGGAACATGGTGAGCTGGTAGCGTGGCCGTACCTCTTCCATCCAGTCACGCTTGTAGGGATTGTCGCCGGTGCCGAAGTCGACCGTGTCGACGCGGTCAGTATTGATCACGCGTTCGAACAGGGCAGCAGATAGCGTGGTCCCTGGCGATAGCGGCTTGGACGCTTCGGTATGCGCCAGCTTATGAATGTAGGCAGTACCGCCTTCGACGGTCCAGAACTGCGCGGCAATCGGCTCTCCATCCGCATGTGCAAGTGCAAGCCGCAGCCGGCCAGCCGCGCCTTCAGCTTCGGCAAAGCTGCGCAGGAAGGCGGGTGAGCCTTCCTCCGGCTTCCAGCTGTGGGCGTAGATTGTCTCGTATGCGGCCCAGCTTTCAGAATTGAACGCGGTTTCGATGGTCACCGCCACCTTGCCGCCCTTGCGCTTCAGCGTGGTGCGCAGCGGGCCGGGGCGTGATGCCATATGTTCGCCGAATGACCGCCCGCGCATGTGCAGCACGTGATTGATATCGCACTGCTCGCGCCAGACTGCCCACCCGGCTGAGCGGAAAGCAATTTCCATGAGGCTGGTTTCGCCGCCTTCGTCGGGCAAGGGAGCCAGAACAATGCACGGCGCCTGACCGGCCAGATCGCGCGCCAGCGCGGACAGCATGGCCAAGCGATCGGCCTTGGCGGAGAAGATCGGCGCGACAGTGAAATTGTACCAGTTCGCCAAGGCTACAATATTGCGGCCTTGACGCAGTAGCGCCAGGACGCAGCGCTGATCGCCGTCTTGCGCGACCGCGATCAGCGGGAACATGCCGCAATGGCGCTGCAAGCCCTGCCACCAGTCAAGTCGGTCGAACGGCGCGCGCGCCTGCGGGGCGGCCAGCAGCGCGACAAGCGCGGGGTCGCCTTGCACTTCGTTAAGATCATCGTGATAGTTAACCACGATCACTGCGCACATCCTTTTCCCGGAGCCACCCGAACCTTGCTGTCCCCGTATGAAACCGCGATCCGGCCGCTCGATTATCTCGCGCTGCGCGGGGCTTGCGAAGCACCGGCTCTGGTGCTGCGCAGTGGCACCCTTAACTACAAGGACTTAAGGGATCGTGTCGCGCGGCTCGCGGGCTGGCTCGCAGCTATGGTGCCCGAAAAGGGTGCGCGGGTGGCGAGTTGGGCCGCCAAAGGCGAGCTCACCTGCTTGATGCCGCTCGCCGCAGCACGGGCAGGATTGGTCCATGTGCCGATCAACCCGCTGCTCAAGCGCGCGCAAGCGGCCTATATCCTGGCCGACAGCGGAAGTTCGCTGCTAATCGGCACGGCAGCGCGGCTCAGCACGCTTGAGGCAGAAGATGTTTCAAGCAATTGCATTGTCTTGAGCGAAGAATCTGCGAACACTTCTGCGCTTTTGTCGATCCCGCTTGAGCCATCGGACGCCAATCCCGATGCGCTCGCTGCGATCCTTTATACCAGCGGTTCGACCGGCAAGCCCAAAGGTGTGATGCTCAGCCACGCGAACATGTGGCTCGGTGCCGAGAGCGTGGCGGAATACCTCGGGCTCAGTGCCGCCGACGTGACGCTAGCGGTCCTGCCGCTGTCGTTCGACTACGGCCAGAACCAGCTGTTCAGCACCTGGTACGCCGGCGGCAGTGTGGTGCCACTTGACTACCTGACCCCGCGCGACGTCATAAAGGCAGTAGAGCGTCACGGCGTCACGACGCTGGCGGCGGTGCCGCCGCTATGGATCCAGCTCACCGAGCTTGACTGGCCGCGTGAAACGGCGGCAAAGCTGCTGCGGTTGACCAATTCGGGCGGAGCCTTGACCACCGACCTGGTGCGCAAGCTACGCGCACTGTTCCCCAAGGCCCGGCTGTTTCCCATGTACGGCCTGACCGAAGCCTTCCGTTCGACCTATCTCGATCCTGCGCTGGTTGACGTGCATCCGACCTCGATGGGCAAGGCCATCCCTCATGCCGAAGTGCTGGTCATCGCAGAAGGTGGTTCATTGGCGGCAGATGACGAGGAGGGCGAACTGGTTCATTGCGGGCCGCTGGTGGCGCAAGGGTACTGGCAGGATGCGGAGCGCACCGCCGAGCGGTTCAAGCCAGCTCCTGCCATGTCCCGTTATGGCGGAACCGCGGTATGGTCCGGCGACCGTGTGCGGCGAACGGTGGACGGTCTGCTCTATTTCGCCGGGCGGCGTGATGCGATGATCAAGTCTGCTGGCAACCGGATCAGCCCGCAGGAAATCGAGGAAGCTGCGCTTGCGAGCGGGTTGGTTGCCGAGGCGGTCGCACTGGGCATTCCGGACGAGCGGCTTGGCCATGCGGTGCATCTGGTTGTGCGCGGCCACGAAGCTCATTCAGGTGCGAAATCAGAACTTCCACGTATCCTCATGCAAAAGCTACCGAACTTTATGCAGCCCAAACAAATTCACTGGCGCCAGGCAATGCCGATTTCACCCAATGGCAAGATCGATCGCGCTGGGCTTTATGCGGAGTTTTCGGCATGAAGCCGCTCGGTCCGATCCCCCCCGGGTTTGCCATGATCGACGGCCAGCTGGCGGTCGGCACCCGCACGGCGCGCGCGCTGGTTATGGAAGCCGGGCAGACGCCGCTGTTCGTCTATTCCTCGGCGATGATCCGGCGCCGCGTGCGCGATCTGCTCGCATCGCTGCCAAGCCGCGTGGCGCTGCATTACGCGGTCAAGGCCAATCCGTTCGCGCCGGTGCTGGAACTGATGGCTGGACTGGTCGACGGCTTCGATGTCGCATCGGGCGGGGAACTCGCGCTGGTGCAAGCGGCGGGGATTTCGCCGGCGCGGATCAGCTTTGCTGGCCCCGGCAAGCGTGACGCCGAATTGGCGGCTGCTATCATTGCGGGAGCCACGCTCAATCTCGAATCCGAAAGCGAAGCGGTTCGCGCGCTTGATATCGGGGCGCGGCTAGGTGTCACGCCGCGGCTGGCGATACGGGTCAACCCCTCGTTCGATCTCAAGGGATCGGGCATGAAGATGGGCGGCGGCGCCAAGCAGTTCGGGGTCGATGCCGAGCGTGTGCCGGCGCTGGCCCGGATGGTCATCGCCAACGGTGCGGAATGGCACGGAATCCACATATTTGCGGGCAGTCAGGCGCTGGGCACGGCGGCCATCATCGAAGCCCAGACGCAGTCGCTCGCCTTGGCCGCAGAGCTCGCCGAGGCGAGCGGAACCGCGTTGCCGCATTGCAACCTTGGCGGCGGGATTGGCATTCCGTATTTTCCCGGAGACGAACCGGTAGATCTGGCCGCGATCGGCGCGGCACTGGGAGAAGCGCTGGACAAGGTGCCCGCGGCGCTCGCCGAGACGCAATTCTGCCTAGAACTTGGCCGTTTTCTGGTGGGTGAAGCCGGGGTTTACCTGACCGAGATCGTTGACCGCAAAGTCAGCCACGGCGAAGTGTTCCTGATCACCGATGGCGGCCTGCACCACCAGTTAGCTGCCACGGGCAACTTCGGCACTGTGGTCCGCCGCAACTATCCGGTCGCGATCGCCACCAAGTTCGATGCGCCGGTCGCCGAAGAAGCAAGCGTCGTCGGCTGCCTCTGCACCCCGCTGGATCGTCTGGCCGAAAAAGGCGGATTTCCGCGGGCTGAAGTCGGCGATCTGGTCGCGGTCTTCTGTGCCGGAGCCTATGGTGCGAGCGCCAGCCCGGCGCAGTTCCTCGGCCACGGTCCTGCCGCGGAAATGCTGGTTTAAGACCCTCCCAGCACTGCGTCCCGTTTCGGGACCACTTCCTTACGCGCACCGAATCTGCACATAAGGCTAACGCAATATTCACCCTTTTTAACGATAGCGGAGCCTGAATTTGCCGGGTCTTCGCTGCAGGTGGGCACACTTGAAGCTTGGGCGCGGCGCCGCTGAAAGATGCTCGCAATGAAAATCACCCGCTTCCACCGCCTTCTGGCAGGCAGCGTCATGCTCAGCCTGGCGCTGGGTGGCTGCGTCGGCGGCGCGAGCGGACCGCAGCTTCCTGCCGCCTCGTTTGTGGCGATGCAGGAAGGTCCCGGCGAGGATTATATCATCGGCCCGCTCGACGAGCTGACCATCTTCGTGTGGCGTAATCCCGAGCTCGGCGCGAAGGTCCAGGTCCGGCCCGATGGGCGGATCACCACGCCGCTGATTACCGATATGCCGGCCGTGGGCAAGACTCCCAAGATGCTGGCTGACGACATCACCTTGCAGCTTTCGCAGTACATCCAGGATCCTCTGGTCTCGGTAATCGTCAACAAGTTTGCCGGAACCTTCAGCCAGCAGGTGCGGATCATCGGCGCCACGGGCAAGCCTGCCTCGTTGCCGTATCGCGCCAACATGACCGTGCTCGACGCGATGATCGCTGTCGGGGGCCTCAGCGAATATGCGGCCGGCAACCGCGCCAAGCTGATCCGCTTCGACAAGGAAACCGGCAAGCAGGCCGAATACGGCTTGCGCCTGGGCGATCTGCTCAAGCGCGGCGACAGCAAGGCCAACGTCATGCTGATGCCAGGTGACGTAATCATCATCCCCGAAAGCCAGTTCTGAGCAAGGCGGGCGGGGGCACAGCATGACCAACATCTACGACGAGCTTCGTTCCGCCATCTATTCGGTGTGGCATCGCCGCTGGCTTGCGCTGGGCGTGGCCTGGGCGCTGTGCCTGATGGGCTGGTTGGTCGTGGCGATGGTGCCCAACAGCTATGAGAGCAAGGCGCGGATTTACGTGCAGCTTGACGATGTGCTGAGCGAGCAGATGGGCCTCGGCCACAGCGACGCCAAGAACACGATTGACCGGGTCCGCCAGACGCTGACCAGCGCGGTGAACCTGGAAAAGGTGGTCCGCGCTACTCCGATTGGCACCGGCATTACTTCGCCCAAGCAGATGGAGGGCACCGTCCTCTCGCTGGGCAAGAAGATCAAGGTTGAAAGCGACGAGCAGAACCTGTTCGTGATCACCGCCAGCTACGGCGACGGCAGCAACTCCGACGCGGCCAACGCCAAGATTGCTCAGGCCGTGACGCAGAAGCTGATTGATATCTTCCGTGAGGAGAACCTCTCGGGCAATCGCGGTGAAATGTCGTCTTCGCTGACCTTCCTCGACCAGCAGATAGCTGACCGCGAGAAGGATCTTGCGACTACCGATCAGAAGCGGCTTGCCTTCGAAGCGCAGAACCCCAGCCTTGCTGGCGGCGCCGCTGCGGGCCTGCAGAAGCTTGAAGCATCGCGCACCGAATTGCGCGGGATCGATGCCGATCGCGCCGCCGCACAAAGCTCTTACGCTGCGATCAGCGGCCAGATGGCTGGCACTCCGCGGACCATCGCCGGCGCTGCTCCGGTGGGCGGCGCGCGCGGCGCGCTTAACGATGCCCAGGCTCAGCTCAACTCGCTGCGCGCCCGCGGGCTGACCGAAAACCATCCCGACGTGATCGCCGCGCGCAACCAGGTCAAGGCGCTGCAAGGCGCAGCCGCCTCAGAAGGCGTCAACGGCAGCGGGACGCCCAACCCGGTCTATTCGTCGCTCGAATCGATCCGCGCCGAACGTGCTGCGAACGTCCAGGCGCTCTCCGCCCGGCGCGCTTCGGTGCAGACGGAAATCTCGCAGCTGACTGCGCAGCAGTTTTCGAACCCCGAGGCTGCCGCCGAATACCAGCGCATCACCCGCGATTATGACGTGATGAAGGAGCAGTACGATAAGCTCCTCCACGACCGCGAAGAGCTCAAGATCCGCGGGTCGGTCAGCAACCAGCAGAATGCGGTCAAGTTCCAGGTCATCGACCCGCCGACCACGCCGCGTTCGCCGGTCGCGCCGAACCGTCCGCTGCTGCTGTTCTTCGTGCTGTTCATGGGTCTGGTTGCTGGCTGCGCTGCTGCTTTCGCGGTGGGCCAGTTGCGCTCAACCTTCGCTACCACCGGGCGGCTTGAGAAGGCGATGGGCCTGCCGGTCCTGGGTGCGATCAGCCAGACGCTGACCGACACTGGCCGCGCGCTACGCCGCCGCCGGATGAAATATTTCTATGCCGCCAGCGGCGCACTTGGCGGGCTGTTCGTGGTCCTGCTGACCATCGAATTCATCCAGCGCGGCATGGTGGCCTGAGGAACGTATGACCAAGCACAGCAAAATTCCTCTGCCTGAAGGCGAAGCGGAAGTGCCCAAGGCGAAGGGCGCGACGCTGATCGAACGCGTGGTGCGCAATTACGATCTCGTCCAGCTTACCTCTGCGCCGATCCCGGAAAACCTGATTCCCCCGCCGAGCAAGCGCCGCCGTTACCGCCGCGCCGACGAGGTGGTGGAAGAAGCCGTGGTTTCGCCGGTAGCCGACGCGCCGATCGCTGCTCCAGCCCCGGAAATGCCGCAAGCGGCGCCCGAAGTTGTCATGGGCGAAGTGCTTGAAGCTGCGCCAGCCAAGCCTGCTCAGGCGGTGGCGAAGCTGCCCGAATCAGTGGTGTTCAAGGGCGTGCGTCACCCGGTCAATCGCCAACACCTGCGGGACCAGGGCCTGATCGTACCGGAAAGCACCGTCACCGCGGTGCTCGAGGAATTCCGCATTGTGAAGCGTCAGCTGCTGCTCAACGCCGATCAGCTCGCCCAGCAGGGCATGGGCCCAGCGGCGCAGCGGGTGCTGATCTGCTCGCCGCATCCGGGTGAGGGCAAGAGCTTTACCTCAGTCAATCTTGCGCTGGCCATCGCCGCCGAGAAGGAATGCGAAGTGCTGCTGGTCGACGCCGACTTTGCCAAACCGTCGGTACTTTCGATGCTGGGACTGCCCGGCGGTCCCGGCCTGATGGACGCGCTGGCCAATCCCGAAATCGACGCGGCGGACTGTGTGATCGGTACCGATATTCCGGGCCTGTGGGTTTTGCCGGCGGGCGGCGCAACAACGTCGGACACCGAATACCTGACCAGTTCGCGGACGCGCACCGTGCTGGATCACCTGGTTCAGGGCGCTCCACAGCGCTTTGTGATCTTCGATTCGCCGCCAGCTCTCGCGGCCTCTCCAGCCGCTGCGCTCGCCAAATACGTAGGTCAGGCCGTGGTCGTCGCCCGCTGCGACAAGACGGCGCAGAGCAGTCTTGAGGATGCCGTCTCGCTGCTTTCGGCCTGCCCGAACATCCAACTCATTCTGAATGCCGTCCACTTCAGCCCGAGCGGTCGCCGCTTCGGGTCCTACTACGGATACGGAGGGTGATCATGAAGCCGCAATACCTTACTCCGCTCGCCGTAACGGCGCTCTTTGCAGTCGCGACCCCATGGGCCGCACAGGCGCAGACCATGTCCTATAGCGATCTCGGCGGGTCTAGCCCCGCGGCGTCCGCAAGTTCTGGATCGGATGACGGCGACGAGACCGCTGACGATAGCGATAGCGGGACAGTGCTGCCCGGCATTTCGCGCCACACCGGCCGGA
This sequence comes from Novosphingobium sp., assembly GCA_043740455.1. Taxonomy (GTDB): domain Bacteria; phylum Pseudomonadota; class Alphaproteobacteria; order Sphingomonadales; family Sphingomonadaceae; genus Novosphingobium. The sequence continues at coordinate 9,545 of JAYUCG010000003.1, forward strand.
TGCGCGTGACACCTTATATCGAGGCGCAGCAGGTGGTTACGGCCGAGCTTTCACCTGGCAACGAAACTCTGACCTATTCGACCGTTTCGGCCGGCGTCGAGGCCACCCTGAATGGCCGCAACGCCCAGGCAGGCGTCGCGGTTCGTTATGAACGTCGCTTTGGTTGGGGCGGCAACAAGATCAGCGACAGCGACGTGGTCAGCGGCGTAGCCCGGGCCAATGTAGCCGTGGTGCCGCATACGTTGTTTATCGAAGGCGGGGCCATGGCCGCGCGGATGAGCGTCGAGAATAATGGCGCGACCACCCCGGGGCTCGAATTCGGCAATAGCTCGGCGCAGGTCTATGGCGCTTACATCGGCCCTTCGCTTAAGACCCAGCTCGGCGATATCGATGTCGAGGGGCACTACCGCTTTGGCTATACGCGGGTGACCACGCCGAACGTCCTTCCGGCAAACCCCGGGCAGATGCCGGTTGACCTTTATGACGACGGCACCGTGCACAACGCCGTGCTGCACCTTGGCACCAAGGCGGGCACGCTCCTGCCGATCGGGCTAGGCCTTGGCGCTGGCTGGAACCACGAAGATGTATCCAATCTCGATCAGCGGATCGATGACAAGCACGTCCGCGCCGATGCACTGTTGCCGCTCGGCAGCGACCTCGCGCTGGTCGGCGGTGTCGGCTATGAGTTGGTTGAGGTTTCGCAGCGCGATGCGGTGATCGATACGCTTACCGGTTTGCCGGTGCTCGCGGCCAATGGCCGCTATGTCACCGACACCAGCCAGCCGCGCCAGATCTCCTACGAAGCCGAAGGGCTGATCTGGGATGCCGGCGTGATGTGGCGGCCCAGCCGCCGCACCGCATTGGAAGCGCATGTCGGACGCCGCTATGGCTCGACCACCTATTTCGGCAGTTTCGCTTACGCGCCCAATTCGCGCACCACGTTCAATGTCTCGGTCTATGACGGGATCTCGGGCTTCGGCGGCCGCCTAAACCAGGCGCTGGCCGACTTGCCGACCCAGTTCGATGGCTTGCGCAATCCGCTCACCGGCGGGCTCAGCACCTGCGTTGCGGGCACCACCACCGCGCAAGGCAACAGCGGTGGCGGGTGCCTCAACGGCGCGCTCGGCTCGGTCCGTTCGGCTACCTTCCGCGGCCGCGGCGTGATGGCGAGCCTGGGGATTCAGGGCAACAACCTGCAGTACGGTGTGGGTGCCGGGTATGACCGTCACACCTTTATCGCCGCGCCGGGCACCGTTCTCGCCCTCGCCAACGGGGTGATCGATGAGAATTACTGGGTCGCCGCCTACCTCAACGGGCGGATCGACCGGAATTCCAGCTTCGGCACCAATGTGTGGGCGAACTGGTACCAAAGCGGAGACGCTCTTGCTGGCAACTCCAGTTCGATCGGCGCAACCGCTGCTTACTACCGCACGCTCACCGGCAACCTGACTGCAACGGCCGCAGTGGGCATCAACGGCGTCAACCGCGAAGTGCTTCAGGACATCTGGACCGCTTCCGGCCTCGTCGGCCTGCGCTACTCGTTCTGAGCCTGGGAAAGGGATATTTCGATGTTTAATGATTTCTACGGGCTAACCGGGCGCCCCTTTCAGGTCACGCCCGATCCGACCTTCTATTTCGAGAGCCTGACGCACCGCAAGGCGCTGTCATACCTCTCGTACGGCCTGACTCAGGGCGAAGGTTTCGTGGTGGTCACCGGCGAAGTCGGCGCGGGCAAGTCGACCTTGGTCGCGCACCTGATGGCGACGATCGACCCGGCACGGCTCACCGCGGCGCAGATCGTCACCAGCAAGCTTGATGGCGAAGAACTGGTCCACATGGTTGCGCAGGCGTTTGGCTTGATCGTTGACGGGCATGACAAGGCCTCCGCGCTTGGCGGGATCGAGGCATTCCTCCACGACGAAGCGCGCGCTGGACGGCGCTGCCTGCTGGTGGTCGATGAAAGCCAGAATCTTGAGCTGGAAGCGCTCGAAGAGCTGCGCATGCTGTCGAATTTCCAGCTTGGCGCGCATCCCTTGCTGCAGACGCTGCTGCTCGGTCAGCCCGAGTTTCGCGATACCATCCAGGAACATCCGCAGCTCGAACAGCTACGCCAGCGCGTGATCGCGGCGCATCATCTTGACGCGATGGAACTCGCTGAAGTCCAGCCGTATATCGAGCATCGCCTGAAATGCGTCGGCTGGAACAGCAATCCCAAGTTCGACCAGCGCGTGTTCACCGAACTGTTCGAAGCTTCGGGCGGCGTGCCGCGCCGGATCAACCAGATCTGCAACCGGCTGATGATGCTCGGCGCGGTCGATCAGCGCAGCCGCATTGATGGCGCGATGCTCAGCCAGGTGCTGGAGGAACTTGAACTCGACGGCACGATGCCGCTGAGTCGGCCCTCAGCCAAGCCCGAAGAGCTGGCCGTTGCGGTAATGGCTGCTCCGGCACCGCCTCCGGTTGACGCGGTTGCGCTCGCGCAGCTGCAGTCGATGCTGGCCGAACGCGATGCCCAGATTGCCGAGCTGCAGCAGGCGGTAATTGAGCTCGCAAACGAGCAGGAAGCCGCGCCGGCTTCGGCGGGCGATCCGGGTCACGGCGCAACGCTTGCGGCAATCGAGGCGAAGCTCAGCGGGTTCGAGGCCAAGATGCTCGAGCAGGAACGTACCATCCGCCACACGCTGACCATGCTGATCGAATGGATCGAAGCCGACGACGCAGCCCGCGCCGCAGCCTGACTGAACGGAAGGCGAGAAGGCGCATGACTGACCGGGTGGTCAATGGCCAGATCGTTAATGGCCTTTCGGTGGACGTCGAGGACTGGTTCCAGGTCGGCGCTTTCGAAGGCGTGATCGATCGTAGCAACTGGGACGGCCTGGCCGACCGGGTCGAGCGCAATTGCGCCGCGATCCTTGACATGTTCGCCAAAGCCGACGTCAAGGCGACCTTCTTTACGCTGGGCTGGGTGGCGCAGCGCCATGGGGCACTGATGCGCCAGATCGTCGATGCCGGACACGAGATCGCCAGCCACGGGTGGGATCACGAACGGGTGTTCCGGCTCGACAGCAAGTCGTTCGCCGCCGACCTTGAGCGCAGCCGGAAGGTGATCGAGGACGCCGCCGGGGTTGAAATCACGGGCTATCGTGCGCCAAGCTTCTCGATCGATAGCCGCACGCCCTGGGCCTATATGGTTCTGGCCGAACAAGGCTTCAAATACAGCTCAAGTGTCGCCCCGATCGCGCACGATCACTATGGCTGGCGCGAGGCACCGCGCTTTGCATTCAAGCCGCTGCCGTGGAGCGACCTCATCGAAATTCCGGTGACCACGGCGCACTTCGCCGGCCGGCGCCTGGCTGCGGGCGGGGGCGGGTTCTTTCGCGTGCTGCCGTACGGCTTTTCGCGCTGGGCGATCCGTCAGGTCAACACCCGCGACCAGCGCCCCGCGGTGTTCTATTTCCATCCGTGGGAGATTGATCCCAACCAGCCGCGGGTAACCGGCGCCTCGCTGCGTTCGAAGGTAAGGCACTATACCAACCTTTCGGTCATGGCCGAAAAGCTCGAGCAGTTGGTCCACGAATTTGAATGGAGCCGGATGGACATTCTGGCGCACCGCGAAGCTTCCCGAGCGGTGGATCTCGCGGCATGAACGCGCCGCTTCGTCCTGCAGCGCTGCGCGTGAGCGCAGCGGATCTGCGCGATCCGGGTGAACATGCCCGGATCGACCGATTTGTTGGCAGCCATCCAGAGGGAACTCCGTTCCATCGTCCAGCCTGGCTGATCGCCAGTGCGCAGGGCACAGGCAACAAGGCCTACGCCCTAATCGCCGAGCGCGGCGGGGAGATTGATGGCTACTTGCCGTTGAGCGAAATTCACTCGCCGATTTTCGGGCGGATGCTCGCCTCCAGCGGGTTCGCGGTCGGTGGCGGCCTGCTGCTTAACGAAGGCACACCTTCGGCCGCGATCTTCCGCGCGCTTGAGGAACTGGCCGGGCGGCTGAACTGCCCGTCGATCGAGCTGCGCGGCGGAACCTTGCCGCAGCGCCGGACTGGGTGGGCGATCAAGCGCGAATCGCATTGCGGCTTCGTCCAGCCGCTTGCCGCCGATGACGAGGCGCAGCTCTTGCTGGTGCCGCGCAAGCAGCGCGCCGAAGTGCGCAAGGGCCTGGTGAATGACCTTGCGATCACCGTCGGTACCGCAGATCGTGACCGCGCTGCGCATTACGCCGCCTATGCCGAAAGCGTGCGCAATCTTGGCACCCCGGTGTTCCCGGCCAGCCTGTTTGCCGAAGTGCTCGACGCCTTTGGTGACGAGGCCGACATCTTGACCGTGTGGAGCGGAAATCGCCCAGTAGCTAGCGTGCTCTCGCTGTATCACGGCGGTGCGGTGATGCCCTATTGGGGCGGCGGCACTCGCGATGCACGCCAACTGCGCGCCAATGACCGGATGTATTATGAACTGATGCTCCACGCTCGGCGGCGCGGCTGCACTGCATTCGATTTCGGCCGCTCGAAGACCAACAGCGGGGCTTACGATTTCAAGCGCAACTGGGGGTTTGAGCCCGAGCCGCTGTCCTATGCGCAGTGGACCGCACCCGGCTGCCCAGCGCGAGATGCCGACCCGACCAGCGACAAACATTCCGCGCGGATCGAATTGTGGAAGCGGCTGCCGCTGCCGATCGCCAACCTGATCGGTCCGTTTATCGCACGGGGTTTGGGATGAGCGCCGAGATTCTGTTCCTGTCGCACCGCATCCCGTTTCCGCCTAATCGCGGCGACAAAATCCGCTCACACCACGTGTTGCGGCGCATTGCCGAGCTGTCGCCAGTCCACGTTGCGACCTTTGCCGACGATGCTGCCGACATGACGCACGAGGGCGAACTTGACGCGATAGCTGTAAGCCGCTGCCTGGTTGAGCGCCGCAAGTCGCTGGCACGCGCCGGGGCTGAGGCGCTGGTACACGGTTCGCCCGTCAGCCTCACCGCGTTCCATGATCCCGTCCTTGCCGCCTATGTACGCCGCGTGCTGGCGGAGCGGCCAGTCGGAACGATCTACGCCTTCTCCGGGCAGATGGGACAGTATATTCCGGCAAGCTTCAAGGGCCGGATCATCTACGATTTCGTCGATGTCGATTCGGCGAAGTTCGAAGCCTATGCCGAAGCAGGGAAGGGCCCGCGCGCCTGGATCGATGCCCGCGAAGGCCGGTTGCTCGGCGCCGAAGAGGCGCGGCTCG
>JAYUCG010000004.1:0-3336 GCA_043740455.1 Novosphingobium sp.
GCCGGCTATTCCATCACCGAGGCCACGCGTGGGGCGCTGCGCGATCTTATCACCACGTTCCTCGACGACGCTTCGCCGATGCCCGACCTTGCCGACGCGATCGAAAACAGCTTCGCATTCAGCGAGGACCGCGCGCGCATGATCGCGGCCACGGAAGTCGGCAACGCCAATTCGGCCGGCGCGCTTGCGGGCTACAAGGCGGCGGCCAGCACCGGGCTTAAAGTCCTCAAGGTCTGGAGCGTGACCGACGATAGCTGTTGCGACGATTGCGAGTCGAACGAGGAAGACGGACCCATCCCGCTCGACGACGCATTCTCCAGCGGCGATGACGCCCCGCTGGCTCACCCCAATTGCCGCTGCGTTCTGCTGTCGGCCGTTGAGGAAGGCGAAGGCGAAGGCGAAGGCGGCGAGGCCGACGAATCCGACGCTTGACGCTGGCCATTGTAGGCCCGCCACGCTTGCTGCTATAGCGGGCGCGGACGAAGGGGCGGGCACAGTGGCGACGATCAGCATCTTGCCGGGCGATCTGGTGCGCGATAACATTCGCGGAGCCCCGGTGCATCGCGTTCTGTCAGTCAGCAACGGCCAAGCGCACGTCGACACCGGCCGGGCCATGGCGCTCGACAAGGCGGTGCTGATGCAGCGCGGGCCAATGCACAAGACGCTGGCAGACATGGCCAAGCGCCGCGAGCCTACCGGCAAGTTTTCGCCCCGCAAGTTCAAGGCCGGCGATCGGGTCAAGATCACTGGCAACGTGCCCACCAAAGGCCGCAAAGGCCGCGTCGCTATGGTGCTGGAGAACGGCCATGCCGTGACCCATGACGAAGGCGGCAGTTCATTTTACCTCGACGCACACCTGTCGCACGACACCCAAGGAGCCTGACGATGCCTTTCAACCTGTTCATGCCGATCACCAAGGTCGATGTCGAAAAGCGCCTCGTTTACGGCGTCCTGTCCGAGCAGCGCTTGGACAAGTCGGGCGAGATCATGGACTATGATCTGTCCAAGGCCAATTTTCAGGCGTGGTCGGACTCGATCCACAAGGCCAGCGGCGGAAAGTCGGTCGGCAACCTGCGCGTGATGCACACCAACAAAGTCGCCGGCAAGTTCACAGATATTCAGTTCGACGACATCGCCAAGTCGGTCACCGGCGTTGCCAAGGTGAACGACGATGCCGAGTGGAACCATGTGCTTGAGGGTGATTACACCGGGTTCTCCATCGGAGGCAGCTACGGCCAGATCGTCAAGGACGCGGGCGGCAAGCGCTACGAGGCCAAGCCGACCGAAGTTTCGCTGGTCGACAATCCGTGCCTCGGCACCGCCACGTTCGAAATCATGAAGGCCGACGGCGCGATTGAACTGCGCAAGTTCCACAACGTGATCGACGAGGGCGGCGAGGGCGTGCGCGAGCCTGCCGACCCCGATGCAGCCGGTGCCGAAGCCGCAGCGGCCGAAGCTGCTGCCGCAGCCGAAGCGCACACCGCCAGTGAAATCGCCAAGGCCGAGGGTGCAGCCGCCGCTCCCGATCCCGAAGCGAAGGTGCTGGCCGACAAGGCGATCGCGCTGTGCAAGGCGGCGGGCGGCGATCCCGACGAAGTGCTTTCGCCAGCGACCGACGCGGCCCCGGCTGTCCTCAAGTGGCACGGGTTCGTCGAGGACGCGCGCCGCGAACTGGCCGCGCCCGGCTCGGTCAACCTGCATCCGGGCGTCATGCAAAAGTGGACCTCCAGCGATGGTGCGCTGTTCGACACCAAGGCCGAGGCCGTGGCCCACGACGCCGAGGTCAAGGCGCTGGCCAAGGCAGCCGAGATTACCGCGCCGGCCGCCGAGGCGATGGCCAAGCTGGGCAGCGTGCTGGACCGGCTTGAGGGCAAGGAACCCGCCGCGCCCATCGACGCGCTGGTGGAAGACGATCGCGCGTTTCTCAAGACGCTGACCGGGCTCGACGACGACGGGCTGGCCAAGTTCGTCAATCAGGCCGACGCCGAAGTGGTCAACCTCATGCTCTCCAAGCGCGCCCCGGCTGATCCGGCAGCCGCCGCTCCGGGCGCCCCGGCCGCTGGCCAGGCTGGCGCGCCGGTTGCCAAGGTGGAGCAGCTGACCCCCGAAGCGCGTCTGGCCAAAGGCCTGTATGCGGTCGGCCGCTTCGCTGACCTGATCGAGAGCCTCGCGTGGCTGCGCGACGAGTGCGCCGATGAGGCGATCCGCGAAGGCGACGGCAGCAAGGTTCCGGCCGATCTGGCCACGCAGCTTCAAGGCCTCGGCGCGACGCTGTGCGCCATGTGCGAGGAGGAAGTGCGTGAACTGACCGGGATGGGCATGGACCTCGAAGACGATCCCACCATGACCATGATCCTCGCAGCCAGCCACAATCCGACCGACCTTGCGAAGGGCCTGCCGGGCGACGATTTGGCTGCCGTCCGCGTGGCTGTAGAAAAGGCATTGGCGAAGCGCGCCGAGGCTGGTAATACCGCCTTGACCAAGGTGGCCGGGGACGGGGCCGAAGGTCAGCTTTCCAAAGCGGAAGGCGATGCGCTTCGCAAGCAGGTAACGACGCTCACGGCGGCCTTTACCGATGCTGTGGACCGCCTCGCCAAGCTGGAGGCGCAGCCTATCGCGCCGGTCGGCATCCGCCGCTTGAGCAAGGTTCAGGACACCGCATTCTTAGGAACGGCCGGGGACGGCGAGCCAACCGAAGAAGCGCTGGTTAAGCACCTGCAATCCTTGCCTCCAGAGGAAGCCAATCTCCTTATCATGAAAGCCGCGATGCGCGCGGGCCGGGTTCTCGCCGACGATTAAGCGAGTCTTGCCCCCGCCACAGGTTTCAACACCCAACGGGGGCAAGACTATGAACACCGGCACCAACGTTTCCAAGGAAACCATCGACCTTTTCAAGAGCGCCTTGGGGGCTGGCACCGATGCGTTCGGCCAGCCGCTGCGCAAGGACATCAGCCTGTCCACCGGGCTGGTCTATTATGACCTGCAAGCGCCGGCCAAGAACCTCTATCCGACCATCACGCCCATTCGGAACTCGCTGCCCCGCGTGCACCGCCCGCACAGCGGCGGCGCGTCGAACTGGAAACAGATCACCAGCCTCGTCGGTTCCGGTTGGGACTCGATGGGCTGGGTGCCGGAAGGCCAGCGCTCGGGCCGCATGAACTATGTGACCGCCAACAAGTCGGCCACCTATGTCACGCTCGGCGAGGAAGACTCGCTGACCTTCGAAGCGGAATCCGCCGCGCAGGGCTTCGAAGACGAAAACGCGATGCTGTCGATGCGCCTCATGCAGAAGACGATGCGCAAGGAAGAAATCGGCTTGCTCGCCGGCAACGCCAC
>JAYUCG010000005.1:0-10586 GCA_043740455.1 Novosphingobium sp.
CATTGATTAGAACTCATGCGCCCATTGCCTCATTCCGATGGACATGATGCGCCATGGTTGGTCGACGAGCTTGTTCCAGGCGAAGCAGCAATGATCGACGATGTCGTCATAGGATGAGAAGATGCGGTTCGACAGCCAGTTGTCACGCATGAACTGCCAGATGTTCTCGACGGGGTTCAACTCGGGGCATCTGGGCGGCAGCGGCATTAGGGTGATATTGGTGGGGACGACCAGTTCCGCCGAGCCATGCCATCCGGCCTGATCGAGGATCAAGACGGCATGCGCCCCCGGCGCGACATGGAAGGCGATCTCCTCGAGATGCATACTCATGGCTTCGCTGTTGCATCGGGGCATGACAATGCCTGCCGCCTTGCCCTCGGCGGGGCAGATGGCACCGAATATCCAGGCTGAGGCGCGGCGTTGGTCTTTGGGGGCGGTTGGCCGGGTTCCTCGCTTTGCCCAGCGGCGCGTGAGCTTGGTCTGCTGGCCAATGCGCGCTTCATCTTGCCACCACAGTTCTATCGCGGTGCCGCGTGGTAGGGATCGTCGGACTTCTGCCAACTGGCCTGCGAAGCTTTTTTAAAATCTGTAATGGCATCTTCTTTCTGGCCGTGGTGGCGCGGGCGGGCCGAGAGCTTGCGAAAGCCCAGCGCGCGCATCTCGCGGCTCAGCGTCTGCTTGGTGATCGATAGGCCGAACTCGTCCCAGACCCATTGTGCCAGATCGATCAGCCGCCAGCGGACAACCCCGTGAGCCGCCGGGATCGGACCCGCTTCGACTTGTTCAGCAAGACTGCGGCGCTGCGCATCGTTGAGGATCGATACCTTGCCGGGGGCCTTGCGCGATGCCAGTCCATCGGGACCATCGGCGTTGAAACGCAGCACCCAGTCGCGCACGATCTGTAGCGTGACCCCGCCAACCTTCGCCGCTTCGCTCCGGCTGCCGCCATCAAGGATCACTGCCAATGCCAACAAACGGCGAACCTGATCGGGATCATCGCATCGCCGTCCCAAACGGCGCACATCTGTCGAACTGTAATCTGATCGAACCCCAATCCCAGCCGCCATCGCAAGCCTCCTTCTGCTTGCGTCGCTGAATCAGAAAATAAGCGCCAAGGGAATCCCCTCAATGAGTCAGCATCAAAGGGACTTGGTATGACACATCAGATCCCCGACTTTGGGGCGGCGCTCGCAGTGGTTGTGGTGGAGCGGCTCGCCCGCGCGCCGCGGACCGACTGGCTGATCAACCTGGCGGCCTGGGTCATCTACCTCTTCGCCGGAATTACTGTCGTTCAGTTGGTCAGAGGCTGGCAGGGCGCGTCGTTGATCGACGGGGCTCAACTTCCCGGTTGGCTGGCGGTGATACTGTTCATTCTGGTGTACGATCTGGCCGAATACATGTTCCACCGGATGCAGCACAAAATCCCATTGCTGTGGGCGATGCATTCGATGCACCATTCCGATCCTGAAATGTCCGCGTTGACGACGTCACGGCATTTCTGGGCCGAACCCCTGTTCAAGACGATCACCGTCTGGTCGCTCGCAGCGATAATCATCACGCCCACCCCGGCTGCACTCGCTATCTATGCCATGCTCAGCCTGTGGAACTTCGTTACCCATTTGCGGCTGACGATCGACCTTGGCCGTTGGTCTTGGCTGATCAACAGCCCGGCCTATCATCGCCGCCACCATTCGAGCGAGCCCGCGCACTTCAACAGCAATTTCGCCGCACTATTGCCGATCTGGGACGTGATCGCGGGCAGTTATCACCGCCCGGACGGCTTCCCGCCAACCGGACTGCAGATGCGCCCGCGCAGCGTGGCACAGCTGCTCATCTGGCCGATCTACTATCGCCGCAACGCGGACTAGTTGGGAACGCCAAGCCCAGTCCACTGGGCCAGGAAGGCCAGCGTATCGGCACCTTCCGCGACGACCTTGTCAGTCGGCTTGCCCGCGCCATGTCCGGCGCGGGTCTCGATCCGGATCAGATGCGGCTTGCCGCCCGGGTCGGCCGCCTGCAGCGCCGCGGCGTACTTGAAGCTGTGCCCGGGCACCACGCGATCATCGGTATCGGCGGTGGTCACCAGCATCGCCGGGTAGGCCACGCCGATCTTGATGTTGTGATACGGCGAATAGGCGCGCAGCACCCGCCAGTCGGCTTCCTTCGAGGGATAGCCGTAGTCGTCCACCCAGTATCGCCCGGCGGTGAACCGGTCGAAGCGCAGCATGTCCATCACGCCCACTTGCGCATTGGCCGCAGCGAACAGGTCAGCCCGCTGGTTGACCACCGCGCCGATCAGCAGTCCGCCGTTGGAGCCGCCCTGGACCGCGAGGCCGCTCTTGGGGGTGATCCCTTGCGCGATCAGATATTCGCCCGCCGCGATGAAATCATCGAACACATTCTGCTTGTTGTTAAGGCGGCCCGCGTCGTGCCAGGCCTTGCCGTATTCACCGCCGCCGCGCAGGTTGGCCATGGCGAAGGCGCCGCCAGCTTCAAGCCAGGCCATGCGCGTCGCCGAAAAGGCCGGGGTAAGCGAGATATCAAACCCGCCATAGCCATAGAGCAGCGTCGGCACCGGTTTGTTCGCTGCCGCCACGTCCTTGCGCCGGACCAGGAACATCGGGATCTTGGTTCCGTCCTTGGATGGGTAGAAGCGCTGTTCGATCACGTAGTTGCCGGGATCGAAGGTCAGCTTGGGCTGCGCGAACGACGTGCTCTTTCCAGTTGCGGTATCGTAGCCATAGATCGCGCTCGGCTGGTTGAAGCTGGTGAAGCTGTAGAACGTCTCGGAATCGCCGGGCTCGCCAGTGAAGCCGGAGGCAGTGCCGATCGCGCTAAGCTCGATGTGCTGCACCGGTTTGCCGTCAAGCGTGACCGCTTCGGCGGTCGAAGCGGCGTCCTTGAGGTATGACAGGATGATCCGGTTCCCAACGATCCGCGCGCGTTCGAGCGTTTCGGCGCGTTCGGGGACGAGCACCTCAAACACCGGCGTCTTCGCTGCCAGATTCACTCGCACCACCTTGAGCTTGGGCGCGCCCTTGTTGGTCATGAAGTAGAGCGTGTCGCCCATCCCCTCGATCGGGCTCCAGTCATTCTCCAAATCGCCGATCAAGGTGCGCGAGACCCAGCCTTCCTTGCCGTCGAGCCGGATAAGGTGAACCATGTTGCGGCTGTCAGTGCCGCGGGTCGAGGTAATAATAGCCCAGCGCCCATCATGCGTTACCCCAGCGCCGTGACCAAGCTCGGGGTCACCGCGAGTCGAATAGACAAGTTCGTCCGACGATTGTGGCGTGCCGACGCGGTGAAAGCGGACCTCCTGGTTCTTGTTGAGCTGCTGGAAAGCCTGACCTTCGACCGGCGCGGGGAAGCGCGAATAGAGGAAGCCCCTGTCGCCGATCCAGGAAATGCCGGTAAACTTGGCCCACTTGATCTCGTCGTTCAGGACCTTGCCGGTGCCGGTATCGAGCATACGTATGATCCGCCAGTCGGTCCCGCCGTCCTGCACTGAGTAGGCGAGATACTTGCCGCTTTTCGAGGGCTCCCAATCATCGAGCGCGGTGGCGCCGTCCTTGGCCCAGCCATTGGGATCGATCAGCAGCCGTGACGCTCCACTCAGCCCTTGCCGCACGAACAGCTGCGACTGATTCTGCAGCCCCGAATTGCGCGTGTAGAAATAGAACTTGCCCGCCTTCTGCGGCAGCCCAAAACGCTCGTAGTCCATCAGCGCCTTGATCCGCTGGCCAAACCACGCGCGCTGACCCAGCGTACTAAGATACTGCTGGGTCACCGCGTTCTCGCGGCTCACCCAGTCGGCCACATCCGTATCGGTGCGGACATCGTTCTCCAGCCAGCGAAAGGGATCAGCCACCTTCTCGCCAAACTGCTGTTCGACCAAGTCCTGCTTGCGGGTTTGCGGGTATGTGAGCTTCATCGTTTCAGCCGTTGCTGCAGCGGCGGTCAGGCCCAGTACGAGCCCCGCCAGAAGTTTCATTCGACGCTGCACGGCACTTCCCCCAAATGCAAAAGACGGCGGTCAGGGTAGAACCTGCCGCCGTCTTTGCAATTCGCCGTTCGACGAATGTCAGGGATTATTCTGCGTCGTCAGAGAAGACCGGACCCGAATCCTGCCCCTTGGCCTCAACGTCGCGATCAACCAGCTCGATCACTGCCATCGGCGAAGCATCGCCGGCACGGATGCCGGCCTTGATCACGCGGGTGTAGCCGCCTTCGCGGGTGGCATAGCGTGCGGCCAGCACATCGAACAGCTTCACCAGCTGCGTATCGTCGAGCATGCGGGCATGCGCGAGACGGCGGTTCGAAAGTCCGCCATGCTTCGCTAGCGTGATCAGCTTTTCGACATATGGACGCAGTTCGCGCGCCTTGGGCAGCGTGGTGGTGATCTGTTCATGCTTGACCAGCGCGGCCGCCATATTGCGCAAGAGCGCCTTGCGGTGCGAGGAAGTGCGGTTGAGCTTACGCCCGCCCATTTTGTGACGCATGTTACGTATCCTTCGTTCGTTAGGGGCCCGTATCAGGTAGCCCGTACCAGGCGCCGAAGCGGCGGCGCCGTTCCGTGATTAACCCAGCAGTTCCTGCTCAAGCTTCTTGGCCATCTCTTCGATGTTCTCAGGCGGCCAGCCGGGGATGTCCATGCCGAGGCGCAAACCCATCGAGCTCAGCACTTCCTTGATCTCGTTGAGCGACTTGCGGCCGAAGTTCGGCGTACGCAGCATCTCGGCTTCGGTCTTCTGGACCAGATCGCCGATATAAATGATGTTGTCGTTCTTGAGGCAGTTGGCGCTGCGTACCGACAGTTCCAGCTCGTCGACCTTCTTGAGCAGGTAGCGGTTGAGCTGGTTGGTATCGCCTTCTTCGGCTGGTGCAGCAGCCATGCCGATCATCGGCGAACCACCCACCGGCATCGCATCTTCGAAGTGCACGAACAGCGAGAGCTGGTCCTGCAGGATCCGCGCGGCATAGGCCACGGCGTCTTCGGGGCTTATCGTGCCGTCGGTTTCGATCGTCAGGCTAAGCTTGTCGTAATCGAGTTCCTGCCCGATGCGGGCATTATCGACCTTGTAGCTGACCTGGCGGACCGGCGAATAGAGGCTGTCGACCGGGATCAGGCCGATCGGTGCGTCGATCGGACGATTGCCGACGGCAGGAACGTAGCCCTTGCCGCTATCGGCGGTCAGTTCCATGTTGAGGATCGCACCTTCGTCGAGGTGGCAAATCACGAGATCCTTGTTCATCACCTCGATGTCGCCCGAAACGGCGATATCGCCGGCGGTGACTTCGCCCGGGCCGGTCACCGAAAGCTGCAGGCGCTTGGGGCCCTCGCCCTGCATGCGCAGTGCTATCTGCTTCACGTTGAGCACGATGTCGGTCACGTCTTCACGCACGCCCGCAAGCGAGCTGAATTCGTGCAGCACGTTTTCCATCTTGATCGAAGTGATCGAAGCGCCCTGAAGCGAAGACAGGAGTACCCGGCGCAGCGCGTTGCCGAGTGTGAGGCCAAAGCCCCGCTCAAGCGGCTCGGCGACGAAGGTCGCGCGGCGCTTGGCATCGTTGCCGGCCTTCACTTCAAGGCTGTTGGGCTTCTTAAGTTCCTGCCAGTTTTTGATATTGACGGTCATGGACTTCCCCTTGGGGTTTGTTCTGGCGGGAACGGCCGTGGTTTCTGTTCACAAAAACCGGCGGCCGATCCGAATTGCGGCGAGCTACCCCGCCGCGAACGGGTGATCAGACGCGGCGGCGCTTCGACGGCCGGACCCCGTTGTGCGGGATCGGGGTGACGTCGCGGATCGAAGTGATCGTGAAGCCGACCGCGGCGAGTGCCCGCAGCGCGCTTTCGCGGCCCGAGCCTGGCCCCTTCACTTCGACTTCGAGCGTACGCACGCCGTGTTCGGCGGCCTTCTTGCCGGCGTCGTCAGCAGCAACCTGCGCTGCATACGGCGTCGATTTGCGGCTGCCCTTGAACCCCATCGTGCCTGCGCTGGACCAGCTGATCGCATTGCCCTGCGCATCGGTGATGGTGATCATGGTATTGTTGAAGCTGGCATTCACATGAGCGATGCCGCTCGAGATATTCTTCCGCTCCCGCTTCTTAATGCGCTGGGGTTCGCGTGCCATGGTATCTATCCTGTCAAATAAGCAAAGGGACGGCGGTGGACCTCACGGGCCGGTGGGCCCGCTCGTCCTGAGCCTGTCGAAGGATTACTTCTTCTTGCCGGCGATCGGCTTGGCCTTGCCCTTGCGGGTGCGGGCGTTGGTGTGCGTGCGCTGACCGCGGACCGGCAGGCCCTTACGGTGACGCAACCCGCGATAGCAGGCCAAATCCATCAAACGCTTGATGTTCATCGACGTGTCACGCCGCAGATCGCCTTCGACCATATGCTCTGCATCGATCGTTTCGCGAATGTGCAGAACTTCTTGATCGGACAGGTCAGATACGCGCCGGGCAGGGTCGATTCCCACCTTGGCGGCAATCTGCTTAGCCTTAAACGGACCGATACCATGAATGTAAGTCAGCGCGATAACTACGCGCTTGTTGGTGGGGATGTTTACCCCGGCAATACGAGCCACTTAATTCTCCATGCTCCACAGGCGAAAACGGCAAGCCGCAAACCCTATCTCAACGCCTCAACCCGCGAAAAACGGCAAAAAGCCCGGCTGGCGAGCACTACGGCCTACGCCTTCCGGACTTACCCCGTCATTCGGTTGAACGGAACGCATAGGGCGATTCGCGGATCATGTCAACGCTTCGCCAAGCGCAAGCCAAAGAGGTGCTTCGCATCGATCCTGGCACGCTGCTCTTGCTGGGTAAGACTACCCTTCCCCGCCCAAATGTCAAAGGCGGCCCGCCGCGTTGAGCGCTCAGCCCGACGTGGCCGAAGCTGCTGGCGCGGCCGCTTCGAACAGCTTGGCAAGTCCGGCGAGTTGCTGGCTGAGAACCCCGTCTACGGCGGGCGCGATCTCCTCGGACTTCATCCGCATGTAGCCGCCGACGACATATTCCATTTCGATTCGGGTGCCGGTTTCGGTCTTCTTCAATTCGATCGTCAGCGTGCCATTCAGTGCTTCACCCTGCAGCGGACCCAGCGCGCCCGACATACGCAGCAAGCCACGCTGCGGATCGGCAAAGATCACATGCATATGTTCGGCGCTGCCGATGCGCTGATCGACCGGGGCATTGGCGGGCCTTGGCAGCTTTTCGCAAAAGCAGCCGGTGGCCTGCGCGTCGAGATAGAGGTTTGCGGCATCATGCGACCAGGTATGCTCGCTCGACCACCATTTGGCCGGGGCAATCAGCGCCTTCCAGACCGCTTGCTGGTCAGCTGAAACCTCGACCGATTGCTTGATCACGAAACCGGCATCTGACTGGGCCACGACTTCGGCCTGCGCACGCATGGCGGGTGCGGCCAGCAGCAGCGCGGCGAACAGGGCAGTTGTGCGGATCATTGGTCCCCCGGGGATGGCTTGCCGGGTGTGCGTGACCCGATCGATCAGGAAGCAATAATCGCTTCGAGCGCCGCTGTCACATGTTCGATGTCAGCCATACCGTCGACCCGGGCGACAATCCCGCGCGATTCGTAGATCGGCAGGATCGGCGCGGTCTTGGCGCGGTATTCGGCCATGCGGGTCCGCACGGTATCTTCGTTGTCGTCGGGTCGGCGTTTGAATTCGTGGCCACCGCACCTGTCGCAGGTACCGGGCACTCTCGGTTGCTCGAACTTGTCGTGGTAACCCTTGCCGCAATTGGCACAGGTATAGCGCCCGCAAATGCGCTCAACCAGCGCGTCCTCGTTCACTTCAAGCTCGATCACATGCGCAAGTTTGCGCTGGCGATTGGCCAAGATACCGTCGAGCGCTTGGGCTTGCCCCGCAGTGCGCGGGTAGCCGTCAAAGATTGCGCCCTGACCCGGAGCCAGTGCATCGAGTTCTTCACCGATCAGCGCGGAGACGATCTCGTCCGAAACTAGCTCACCCCGGTCCATCACAGCCTTGGCCGCAACACCGACTGGCGTTCCGGCCTTGACTGCAGCGCGCAGCATGTCGCCCGTCGAAAGCTGCTTCATGCCGTGCGCAGCGACAAGCCGCTGCGCCTGGGTGCCTTTGCCCGCCCCGGGCGGTCCAAGCAGGATGATGTCCACTTACCGTCCCCCGAGATTGCGCTTAGCGCATGCGGCCCTTCAGCTTGGCCTTCTTAATCAGATCACCATACTGGTGCGCCAGCAGGTGCGACTGGATCTGTGTGATCGTATCGACCGTCACGTTGACCACGATCAGCCAGCTGGTGCCGCCGGCGAAGAAAAAACGCAGCCCGGTCTGTTCCATCACCACTTCGGGGATGACGCAGACGATGGTGATGTAAGCGGCGCCGATTACCGTGATGCGGGTCAGCACATAATCGAGATAGGTCGCGGTGTTCTTGCCCGGACGGATGCCGGGGATGAAGCCGCCGTTGCGCTTGAGGTTTTCCGACGTTTCTTCCGGGTTGAATACAACCGCGGTGTAGAAGAAGCAGAAGAACACGATCAGCAGCGCATAAAGGATCATGTAAACCGGCTTGCCATGGCCGAGGTACTGGTTGAGTCCGATGATGAAGGCGCCAAGCGTCGAGTCCGTGGTCATTGAGCTGCTAGCAAACTGGCTGATGGTCAGCGGGAGCAGCAGCAGCGAACTGGCGAAGATCGGCGGAATGACGCCCGCAGTGTTGATCTTCAACGGCAAGTGGCTGCGATCTGCCTGCATCATGCCGTTCTGGCTGGCGCGCTTGGGATACTGGATCAACAGCCGCCGCGTGGCGCGTTCCATGAAGCAGATGAACAGGATCATCGCGATGACCATGCCAATCATGATGGCCACGGTAATGCCGCCGATGCCGCCAGTGCTGTACTGGCTGAACATGTTGGAGAAGAATACCGGCATCTGCGCGACGATCCCGGCCATGATGATCAGCGAGGTACCGTTGCCGATCCCGCGGCTGGTGATCTGTTCGCCCAGCCAAAGCAGGAACATCGTCCCGCCGACCAGCGAGATCAGGCCGGCGCCGTAAAACAGCAAACCCGGATCGATCGCGAAGCCCTGGACATCGGCGTTACGCAGCGCGGCATAACCCTGCAGGAGGCTGAGCAGCACCGCGCCATAGCGGCTGTACTGGTTAAGCTTGCGCCGACCGCTTTCGCCTTCCTTCTTCAGGCTGGCGAGCGAGGGATGCAACGACGAAGCGAGCTGCACCACGATCGAGGCGGTAATGTACGGCATTACACCGAGCGAGATGAGGCTGTAATTGGCCAGCGCGCCGCCCGAAAACATGTTGAAGAAATCGAGGATGCCGCCCGAACTCTTCTCCATGAACGCCCGCAGCTTCAACGGGTCGATGCCGGGCAGCGGGACGAAGCTCAGGAAGCGAAAGACGATCAGCGCACCGATGGTGAACCAGATCCGCTTCTTCAGCTCGGTCGCCTTGGAGAAATTGGCGAGACTGAGATTGCTCGCGATGTTGTCCGCGCGTGATGCCATCGGAATGAAATGCCTTGCTGTCGGTCCGCCCCGGACCGCTCCCGTTTCCCCATATAGGGACGAAGCGGCGAAGTCGAACCCCCCAAACGCACATTCCCCGCCCGGGCCGGAGCCGGGGCGGAGATGTACGCAATAGCGTTACTTTACGACCTTGGCGGCCTTGGCAGTCTTGTTGACTTCGCGGCGCGCAGTCTTCTTTTCATGCTCGCTGGGAGCCGCCTCGGGCAGATCGACCGAGCCGCCGGTCTTTTCGACCGCAGCCTTGGCGCCGGCCGAAACACCGTCCACCAGGAACTTGACCTTTGTCGTCAGTTCACCCTTGCCGAGCAGACGCACGCCGTCCTTGCCGCCGCGCGCGAGACCAGCAGCCTTGAGCGCTGCGTGATCGATCACGGCCTTGGCATCGAGTTTGCCGGCGTCGAGCGCCTTCTGGATCAGGCCCAGGTTCACTTCGGCAAAATCCTTGGCGAACTTGTTGTTGAAGCCGCGCTTCGGGATCCGCATGTGAAGCGGCATCTGGCCGCCTTCGAAGCCGTTGATGCTGACGCCCGAACGTGCCTTAGCACCCTTCTGGCCGCGGCCAGCGGTCTTGCCCTTGCCCGAGCCGATGCCGCGTCCAACGCGCATGCGGGACTTGCGGGCACCCAGGTTGTCACGAATTTCGGTAAGTTTCATGTTGCACTCGCTTTCGCTTTTAGTCGCGCTGCAATGAACAGTCCGGACCAGGCCGGGCTGCAATGGATGGTCAGTCGACCACGGCTACCATGTGCGGCAGTTTGGCAATCGCGCCACGCACTTCGGCAGTATCCTGCAATTCAACCACGCGATTCATCTTGCCGAGACCGAGGCCGATCAGGATCGCCTTCTGGCTGGCCGGACGGCGGATCGGCGAACCGATCTGCTTGATGCGAATGGTCTTCTTGGCTTCTTTCGCCATGATCTTACTCCGTAATCGCGTCAGCGGCGGCCTCAGCCTCCGCAACGCTTGCGCCGCCGCGACCCAGCAGGTCGGCGACCTTCTTGCCCCGGCGCTGTGCCACCGACTTCGGCGAAGTCTGCTC
>JAYUCG010000006.1:0-4060 GCA_043740455.1 Novosphingobium sp.
TTCGGACACGATCGCCTTCGCCAACACGTCGCCGCTCGTCCTGATCGGCGGGATGAACGTGATCGAGGATCGCGGGCTGCTGCTCGACGTTGCGGCGCAGTTCGTCGAAGTGACGCGCGACCTGGGAATACCGTTCGTTTTCAAGGCGAGCTTCGACAAAGCCAACCGATCGTCGATCCATTCGTTTCGCGGGCCGGGGCTGTCGCGCGGGCTGGAACTGCTGGCCGAGATCAAGGCGCTGCACGGCGTGCCGATCCTCACCGATGTCCACGAACCGGCGCAGGCCGGGCCGGTGGCGGAGGTCGCCGACGTGCTGCAATTGCCCGCGTTCCTGGCGCGGCAGACCGACCTGGTGGTGGCGATCGCGCGCACCGGCAAAGTCATCAACGTCAAGAAGCCGCAATTTCTCAGCCCGTTGGAGATGCGCCACATCCTCACCAAGTGCGCCGAGGCGGGCAACACCCGGGTGCTGCTGTGCGAGCGCGGGACCAGCTTTGGCTATAACAACCTGGTCGTCGACATGCTGGGGATGGACCTGATGCGCGCCATGGCGCCGGTGGTGTTCGACGTCACGCACGCGCTCCAGCGCCCCGGCGGCCGGCCTGACAGCGCCGATGGCCGGGGTGATCAGGCGGCGGCGCTGGCGCGCGCGGGGGTGGCCGTCGGCATCGCCGGGCTGTTCCTCGAAGCGCATCCCGATCCCGCCAATGCCCTGTGCGATGGCCCCTCGGCGCTACCGCTGGCGGCCTTGCGCGGCTTTCTGGAGCAAGTCCGCGCGGTCGATCGCGCGGTGAAGCCAGGGATCAGACCCCCGTCGGCCCGATGACGTCGGCCCGATGACTGCGGTGCCATTCTTGCGCGTTCCGCCGTTCCCGCGCAGCCGTCCGTTACGCGGCGCGGCTTCGTGGCGGATCGATCCGGCCGAACTCGCGGCGCTGACGGTGCAACTGCGCGAAGCCCGCGTCGGCGGATGCTTCTGGGGGGCCCGGCCAGTGCTTGAACCGGCGCGCGACTTGCTGCTGGTGCCCGAATCGCCTGTGCAAGCACTTGCAATGCTAGCCGCAGCGCGAGACGCGGGCCGCGCGGGTGAGGCGATCATCGTGGGGTCCGCCAGGCAGGGCCATGGTCACGTCGCGGCAGTCCGAGCCGACTGCGACCCCTGGCATCTCGCCGAACACGCCCGCGAGATCTGGGCCGGCGCGGGACACGAACTCGCGCTGGTCGCGCAGATCCTCACCAAGAATGTGCGGTTGTTCGGGCCGGGACGGTCCGCCATGGCAATCGCCGATCAGGACTTCACAGGAACGTTCGGCACCGCGCTGGCGGGTTCGGCGATGGTCGATCCCTTCGATGGCGGGCCACTGGCGCCGGCCGACGCGATTGCGCTGCTGGCCGATTGGCGGGCGCTGATCGATGCGAACCGTTCGATCCGCGCGGTGTTCGGCGTGGCGCGGTGGAAGCGCGTGACGGTCGATCCGCTGCTGTGGGACGGGTCGGGCCCGGTGCGCCACGCCCGCGCCAGCCAGGCGGCGCTGCTCACCGCTGGCGACGCCGCGATCGCCTGGAGATCGCGCGCGCCCACGGGGTTGCTTGCTGCGCTCGATGTGCGCGGGATCGTGCCCGGCGAGATCGAGGACGGCATGATCCGATCGGTCGGCCTGGGCGCCAATTGCGTGCCGCCGCTGTCGGTTATCGTCGATGGCTGCGGGATCTATTTCGACCCCTCCGGCCCGAGCGATCTCGAAGCGATCCTGGCCGAGGCCGAGATGCCGCCCGAATTGCTGGCCCGCGCGGCCGACTTGCGCGCACGCACCGTGGCCGAGGGGATCAGCAAGTACGGTCGCGCTGTGCCCGCACAGTTGCGCCCACGCGATGCGCGCCGGCGCGTCCTGGTCACGGGCCAGGTCGAGGACGACCGTTCGATCCTGACCGGCGGCGCGGGCATGACCAATCTGGCGCTGCTCGAAGCGACGCGCAAGCTCGAGCCCGATGCGTGGATCGTGTACAAGCCGCACCCCGACGTCGAGGCCGGACATCGCAAGGGGCGGATTTCCGATTCTCAGGTCTTGCGCCATGCCGACGCGATCGACCGCGACGCACCGATCACCGCGCTGATCGACAGCGTGGATGCGCTGCACGTCATCACTTCGCTGGCGGGATTCGAGGCGCTGCTGCGCAGCAAGGCCGTGACCACGCACGGCACGCCCTTTTATGCCGGGTGGGGATTGACGCGCGATCTCAAGCCCTTGCCTCCCCGACGGGGGCGCTGCCGAACTTTGGACGAACTGGTGGCCGGAACATTGATCCTCTATCCGCGTTATGTTGATCCGGTGACACGCCTTCCGTGTACGCCTGAATTGCTGATCGACCGGATTTCGAGCAATCTCGCGAAGGTTTCCTCGCCGTTGATCGTTACACGCGAATGGCAGGGGCGCTTGCGCCTGTTATTCGATCGTTCAGGTTGGCGCCGCCAGTGACGCCGCCAGTGGTGCCGCCAGTGACGCTGCCAGTGGTGCCGCCAGTGACGCTTCCAGTGGCGCCGGCAGTGAGCGGGCGGGGTGGATCATGCAGGGGTTCGGGCTATGGGTGACGTGATGACCATCCATTCCGCCGCCAGCCGTCGTTTCCTGTTTCTTCAGGGACCGCCGGGCCCGTTTTTTCGGCTGCTCGGAGCCGAACTGGCCGAGCGCGGCGCGGAAGTGTCCCGCATCAACCTGTCGGGCGGCGATCGCTATGACTGGCGTGACGGCCCGGTCGAATACCGCGGGCGCACCAAAAACTGGCCGCTGTTCTTCGACCGGTTCCTCCAGGATCAGCGCATTACCGACGTCGTGCTGTTCGGCGATTGCCGGCCGGTCCACCGGGTGGCGCTGCGGCTCGCGCAATTGCGCGGGGTGCACGTCCATGTGTTCGAGGAAGGCTATATCCGGCCCGACTGGATGACGCTGGAGCGCGATGGCGTGAATGGCCATTCGTCGCTCGAACGCGATCCGGAAGTGATCCTGGCCGCCGCGCGCTGGCTGCCGCCGGTGCCGCAACTGCCGCCGATCACCGCGCAGTTCAGCCGTCGGGCGCGCGATAGTTACTGGCATTTCCACAACGTGTTCACCGGCCGCTGGCGGTTCCCGTTCTACAAGACCCACCGCCCGGGCTCGATCCTGTTGTGGGGCATCGGTTGGGCGGCGCGCTTTGCCCGCGCACAGCGCCGTGCGCGGCAGGCCGAAGAGGTGCTGCATGCGATCGCGGGCAAGCGCTTCTTCCTGTTTCCGCTCCAGCTTTCGGGCGATTACCAGATCCGCGCCCATTCGCCCTTTGCGACCATGACGATGGCGACCGACTACGTGCTCGACAGCTTCGCGCGCCGTGCGCCGGCCGACTGCATCCTGCTGGTCAAGGAGCACCCGCTCGACAGCACGCTGATGAACTGGCGCAGCTTCATCCACCGCCGCGCGCGGAAGCTGGGGCTGGCGGGCCGGGTGGTGCATATCGATGGCGGCGAATTGTCCGACATGGCGCGCGCGGCACAAGGCATGGTGTGCGTGAATTCCACCTCGGGGACGCTGGCGCTGGAAGTCGGCACCCCGGTGATCGTGCTGGGCGATGCGGTCTATGATGTTCCGGGTGCCACGTACCAGGGGCTGCTCGACCAGTTCTGGCAGAACCCGGGCCAGCCCGACCGGGATTTGTACCAGGCGTTCAAGCGGCTTCTCCACGCGCAGTGCCTGGTGCGTGGCGGTCTTGCCAGCGAATCCGCGATCCAGATCCTGATCGACAGCAGCATCGATCGGATGCTTGCGGTCAACGACGCCGGGCAGCGCGCGGCAGACCTGGCGGCGTCCGGCCCCGCAGCCCCAGGCTCTGCAGCAATGCAGGCCGCAGCGCTTCAGGCGCCGGGCACAAGGCCCCTGTCGTCAAGATAACCGCGCGCGCGCAACGCGTTGAACACCCGGTTGATCAGCGGGTTTGACCAGCCGCAATTTGTCGCGAAATCGCATTGCAGCGTTGTGTGGTGCAGCAGGTGCGCCGCGGGCGTCATCAGCAGGTGAGCCCGTCGCATCGC
>JAYUCG010000007.1:0-12780 GCA_043740455.1 Novosphingobium sp.
ACTGTTGTGAGGCATGGAACAAGCTCATCGATCAACCCTGGCACATCATGACTATCGGACGCCGCCAATGGGCACGTAGGTCATGATCAATGCAGGTTGATATAAGACATCTGGAACACGGGGCGCGGGACACGCAGGCGCCCTCCGCGTTGAGTCCGGTTTTCCACGGCAGCTTCGGTTGGCACGACTCGACCCTTAGTCTTTTAGTATTCCATTTGCACGAATTTGGAGCAAGCAAACTGCATCGCTGCACGATCATAAGGCCCTCATTTGGGCGTTTTTCCTAAGGATTGATTAACCTTCTCGGGTGACGGCGTATTGAGGTTAGCGTGTCATTTAGCAACCCGACGAAATTCGGGAGGCCGGACTAATGAAGCTTATCAAACCAGTTGTTGCGGTCGCTGCGCTGTGCGCTTCCGCACTGCCCGCAGGGGCATTTGCACCGTCGGTCGAAGCCGGCGGGGCCCAGTTCACCATCAGCCTTGTTGGCTATGTCCCGGTGATCTGCCGCGCCAATGTCGATGCCACCACCGCGCCTGCAGTGGCCGGCACGACCTCGCTCGGCATGCTCAAGGAATTCTGCAACAGCCCGCGCGGCTACCAAGTGGTGGCCGACTATTCGCCGCAGCTCGCTTCAGCAAAGCTGTTGGTCGATGGCGTTGCGGTGCCGCTTTCCGATGCAGGCTCGACCGTGGTCAGCCAATCAGACAGCGCGAAGATGGCCGATCACAACTTGGCGCTCGAAATGCCGCAGGATGGTCAGACCGGCAACATCAGCTTCCGCATCGAACCGCGCTGAACAGGCCCTTCTCCGGACGGGGAAAGCGCAAAAGCAGACGGCCCCCGCCCCGGTAAGGTAGCGGGCCGTTTGTCTTGCCAATCGCCGCTAAAGCGTGGCGCAGGCAGAGGTTCCGGGATCGGAGTAAATCAGCGGAGTGACGGTCACCGTCAGGATATCACTGTAGGTGGGCGAAGGATTCTTGCCCGACCCACCTTCTTGCAGAGTGGCGACCAATGGAAGCGAGTTGCCCACCGTAGACAGGGTGGCGCGCTGGCAGCTTCGAGAAATCGCGATCGCGCCAGGGGTCGGGGTGGTCGTGTTGTCACGATCAAACCCAAGGAAATGCAAGCTGTACTTGATTTCATCCTGCGCGGTCGCAGCCCCCGGCTTCTTGAGTTTGAAAGCATTCTGAGACGCCAAGGTCACCGAATAGGCGCCCGAGCTTTGCACGAAGACGTGGTTTGCCGGGTTGGTCCGCTGCGGCGTGCCGGTCAGCGACGCGTTGGTGATGTTGCCGATTTCGCCGAAGTCCAGCGCGGTGCCGGCATAGTAGGTGCGCAGCGCGCTCAGCACGGTAACCGGGAAGACAATGGCATTTGGAAAGGTGCCGACCTGATCAGGTTGAGGTGGGCCCCCGCCCTGAATGTTGCAGACGAAAAAGGCGTCGAAAGCCAAGCTCTGCACGGCGTTCAGATCAAGATTTGCCGGGAGGCTGACTTGAAAGTTTACCTGCACAGTATCCGAGCCCGCGTTATTCCCCGTAAAATTGATGTGGAGGAAGCTCGGGTTACCCGATGGCAAAGTCGAAGTCGGAGCAATGATGGGCGGAGAGGCTGCATAGTTGAAGAAGATATTTGATCCGGTCCCGGCGATTAGGGCACTGCCAGTGACTGACAAGGGAACGATAGATGTTCCATCAGCCTTGGAACCTGTTAGCGCGTTTGCCTTAAGATAAATATTCACCAGACGTGTATCGCCGCCGCCAGAGGTATTGACGCGTGTCAGGTTCATGGTGATGTTGGTCGTGGCCAGTCCGGACGGATTGAACGGATCATACACTGCAGGTGCTGCAGTGGCACTTCCAGTCACGCCACAAGTCGACTGTGCTGCCTGCGCAGTTCCGGCAAGCGAAGCGAATACGGCGCTCAGCATGATCGTGAGCGATTTGACTATGGTGAGCTTGGACATCTTCAACGTTCCTTCACCGGCGTAATGTCGCCTAGGCGTACAACGCCGTCGGCATCTTTCGGAACAGTTATAACATAAACCGAATTCTTCGTGTCGAGCATTTCAAGCCGCCACTGTCCCGGAGCGAGACCGGTGGCCCCGAAGCGGCCTTGGCGGTTGGTAAAGACCGTGACCGCCGGACGTTCCGGATGGGCAAGTTCGACAGCCTTGCCCGAGACAAGTGAAACCGGCTGGCCATCGACATCGAGCATCGTGCCAAGCGCGGTGAAGTGATAATCCGAACCGACTTCGAGCACGTAGCCGCTGCGATAGGGCGGGAACAGCTTGAACGACCCTTGGCCGATATCGACCCCGGCCTTGGCGCCTTCGACATCCACGGTAACCGTGCGGTCCGAATAGGACGACAGGCTGGGCATGGTCGCCACCCCGAGCATGCCGGTGCTGGCAGTGTAGCCCCAGGTTGATGGATCGACGAGGACGCTATCCACCTTGAGGCTTTGGTGCGGTTTGACGATCGCGAAGCTGTCGTAAATCGGCCGGCCAATCGAAACTTCGCCGCCAGCCACTGCGATCGAGGTGCCAATGCGGAAATTGGTGCGCTGGCTGATGCTGTCGCTGAAATCGTTGGTGAAGGTGCCGAAGTGGCTGAGCCCCAGCTCGGCCCGGTTGCCGAAGTAGCTGGCGTTGATCGCCGCGTCGGAACCGAAATCGGACCGTTCGAGATCGGCGGTGAAGTTGTAGCTGCCCACCCCGGTGCCGTGCAGGGTCTGATACGACAGCCGCGCGCGGTTGTCGCGCGTGTCATACTCGCCGCGCACGCTGGTGTTCCGCCCGACCCGGACGGTCAGCGTCAGGAAGCCGCTGAACTGATGGCCGCCGGCGTCTTCGGTATAGCGCGCTTCGGCGGTCAGGCTGGCCACTGGCGAAATGCGCCAGCCGCCGCTCAGGCTGTAATTATGGACATCGCGGTTGATGCCGCGGCCCTTGGAAAACCGCGCGTTTACGCCCGCGTAGAAGTTGGAATTGAAGGCGTGGGTATACCCGCCTCCCAGTTCGTACTTGTACTGGTTATCGGCGAGCAGGAAGGTTACCGGCGCAAACCGGCGGCTGCGGGTTTCCGCAAACAGGTTGAAGCTGTCCGAAGTGCCGTCGGCGTGCTGGATCAGGCGCTGGAAGGTGCCTTGCAGCGCGAACCCGCCGCCGTATCCAACCGTATGGCTGAACGCGGCCTGGGTGCCGAGCGTACCGAACGCGGTGCCGAACACGGCTTCGACGCCGCCCATCTGGATCTTGTCATCAGCCTGGAAGTTCGCGCCAAGCGTAACCTGATCGCTGATCCCGCGGCGATAGAACCCGGAAACCGCCCAGTCGTTCGAATAGACCGGTCCATCCACCCCGAGCGGCGCCTTGACCCCGGCGTAGAGCCCGAATTCGCTGAGGCCCTTGGCCAGCTGGGTCTGATCGAGGAACAGATTGAAGCGCAGCACCTCGGTCCGCCCGGTATCGTCGAGGACGTTGAGGCGGATGTCGTTGCCGCCCTGCGCGAAGGGAAAATCGCGCAGGTTGTAGTTGCCTGGGCCGAGCTGCAGGCGGCGGACCTGCTGACCGTTGACCAGCACTTCCACCGTCGATTGACGGCTCAGCGTGAAGGTGCGGTCGCCGCGCGGACGGATGATCTGCTGAGGGTTGAGCACCGAATAGGAGCGAAAGATCGAGATGCCTGCGATATCCGGCGCCGACTGGAAGCCCCGCGCCTGGGTATCGAGATCGCCCGCGGTGAAGCGGATCAGGTCCTTGGTGTCGTCATAGACGAGCCGGGTGCCGAGCCGCTGGAAATCGGCACCGTTGCTGCCGGGTGTCCAGATCGCATCGGATTCAATGACCGGACCGCCCATGCGGACTGCGCCGTTGAGCAGGAAGACAGGCGAGGCAAAGCCGTTCTGCGGCCCGTCCTCGTACAGGTCGACCGAGCCGCGCACGTTGAGGTAAGCGCTGAAATCGGCCGGGCGCACGAAGGTGCCGATCGACTGCTGGTCAAGCGCCGAAACCGAAACGCTGCGCGACGAGCGCTTTTCAACCGGTATGTCGAACCGCAGTTCCAGCGTTTGCGGATCATAGCTGACCCGGATGCCGACGCTTGAAAAGTCCTGCGGGCCGACCGTTGCCTTGCCGGCCAAGTTCGATCGCAGCGCGGTCAACACGTCCGGTGCCAGCACCGGCTCGAGGATCTGCAGCGTGCGGTCGGTCGGGAAGCTCAGCGAATCGTCCGCGCCGAGGGTCAGGGGGACGTCGCCCAGATAGGCCGGACCGTCCTTGGCCGGAACCGTCAGGATAATGGTTCGCCCGGTCGTGTTGAGCCGCTCCGCGGTGGCCGGCGCGGCTTGCGGTGCCTGGTCGCTCGCTGCGCCGTCAACGGTGCCGGCCCATGCCGGGGCAGCCAGCGCGGCAAGGCTGGCCCCGAGCATCAAACTGAAGTGTTTGCCCCCGTGTGTCATTTATCAGTTGTCGAGCACGAAGCTCGCCTCCACTGTGCCGTCTGCACTGGGCAGCACGAGCGGCACGGTCACGCGCCGGGTCTGGCCGCCGCCAATCAGCCCGAAACCCATGGTCTGCTGGATTTCTGCGCCTGACAGGGTCTTGCTGAAGATTTGCGCGCCCGACTTGTCCTTTTCGATCACGTGAAGGCGGCCGTTCGAAAGGTAGCCATGTGCGCGCGATTCGTTGGTCATCGTGATGGCTGCGTAAGGCTTGCCGTCCTTGCCCATGGTAACTTCGCCGCCCTGGACCACCAGCTTCGGCTTCACGCCCTGCGGCGCAACGCTGATCAGGACCTGGAAGTTGTAGAGGATCTGGATCGCCGACTGGCCTTCGGGCAGCTTGATCGGCAGCTGCGCCACGGTGATGTAATAGTGCTTGCTCTTGGCGAGCGCCGGATCGCCGACATACTGTACCCGGAAGGTCTGCGTCTGGCCCGGGGCAATGATCGTCTGCGGCGGGAAGACCAGCAGGTCGCCCGGGTCCTTGCCGGTCTGCTTGACGCCCTCAGCGGTGAGTTCAAGCTCCTGCACCGTCAGTTCGACCGGCAGCGGCGTGGCAAAGGTGTTTTCGACGGTGATCGTCTGCGACATTGCGCGGCCCGCGGTCTGCAGGTCGATAACCACCGGCTGCACGGTCATTGCATGGGCGGCCTGGTACGGCGCCACTGCAGCACAAAACATGGTTAACGCATGCTTATAGTTGAACTTCACGAGGTTTCTCCTCCCGCGCAGCGGGTTATTCAGTTGGTCGGTCGGATCTCGACCACGACGGCATCGGTGTAAGTGCCGGCAACCAGAGGCTGGGTGCCACGCGGAACAGCGATGTCGACAATCAGGTCACCCTTGGCCGGCTGGCCATAGGCGATCGAGGCGTTGGTGGCGCCAGCGGACAGCTGCGCTGTGAGCTGCTGCCACTGCAAACCGACGTCATAGGTCTGGGATTCGCTGAAGCCACCGGCCGAATTCGCTCCGCCCGCACCTTGTCGAACAAGCGCGCCGTTGTAGCTGCGCACGGTGATCAGGTGCGAGGTGTTGCAGACCACCGGCAAGGCGAGTTCGATCGAACTGGCGCGCGCTGCTGCGGTTGTTTCATCGACCAGGTTCGGGAAGGTTACCACGCCGCCGGTCGGGCCGTTGTCCTGATAGACCGTGCCGACCTGCTTGCTGGCGCGGGCCGAATTGGCAACGCAGCCCGCGGGCGCATCGCCATGCAGTTCGAGCCGCTGGGTCGCGTGCGTCACGTCCTGGGCCATGGCGACCGATGCCGAAAAGGTCAGAGCCAGTGCTGCGGAAAGCAGGGTTGTTGCAGGCGCGCGCATCAGCGGGGCTCCAGGTAAATGCGCACCGTGTCGACATAGGCGCCGGCGATGAGGGGAGCGCGGTTTTCAACGTTCGAGGCGCCGTCTTCGATCTGGAAGCGCAAGCGGAATTCACCGGCCACCGCATCGCTGACTGCAACGACCTGCTGGCTTTGGGTGCGGATCTTGGCATCGGCGTTGAACAGGGCATCAACCGGACCCCAGTTCACCCGCGCCGTATAAGGAACCGCATAGGCGAAGCCTTCAGGACGGTCGGCGACGCGGCGATCAACCGGCCACAGCCCGTTGTTGGCCGATTCGATCCGCACTTCATGCGGGAAATTGCAAACTGCATCGAACCCGATCGTCACGCTGGCCGAGCGGACCTGCAGTGTCGCCGGATCGGTGAACTGGATGATCCGTAGCGTATCGCCGTCGAGACCAGCGATGTTGTTGAGGCTGCCCGGAGAGATCTTGCCTTCGCCCATCGCGCAAGTGCGCGGGACCGAACCGGTGACCGGCAGCGAGCGGGTTGCGGTGCTGTTCGCATTGCCCGGGGTCTCGTTGACTGGGCCCTCGACCGCCAGGGCCGGGGTCGTGCCGGCCAGCGCGGCGAGGATGAAAAGCGAGATCGTGCGCATGTCAGTTCACCGCCGCAATGGTCACGGTCACCAGACCGAGATAGTTGTCATCCGCCACCAGCCGGAGCGATTGCCCGCCGCTGGTCGAAAAACCCGAGATCGCCACGGTGATGTCACCGGTATAGGCGCTGGCGCGCGTTTGGGTCGAAGCGGAATTGGCTGCCGTGCCAGTGGTGTAGCTGGCCGGGGTGGTGGTCCACCCGGTCGCCGTGGCGGTGTAGTTGACCTGACGCGAGAAGCCGGACGGCGGAGCCACGGTGGAATTCTGCGCGGCAAGCGGGGTCGCTGCGACGGTGATCGTGCTGCGCCCGGTGCAGAACGAGCCGACCAGCACCTTGTCCGGTGCTGCAAGATCGGTGCGCAGCTGGCCATTGGCGGTGTCGATCAGGACGCCGAGATCGTAGCTGCCGTTGCCGGTGACGGTCCCCGCGAAGCACATGGCCGGAGCCGTGCCGATCACGCCGACGTTCTTGGTGCTCGTGTTGCTGGTCTGCGCCAGTGCCGCGCCCGGCAGGGCCGCGATCAGCAGCGGAGCGAGAAGGAGGAGTTTGCGCATTGCCATTGCCTCAATCAGGGATCGCGGCCGGACCCAAGGTCACGACTACGTTTCCGCTATAGTTGCCCGCCACCAGGATCAGGTCGCCCGGTGTAGTGAAATTCGACAGCGTCACCGCGATGTCGGCGATCTTGGGCAGCGGCTGCGTCGCGCCGGTGCCAGTCGCGGTGGGCGAGGTGCCATCGCGCAGCGCACTCGACGTTGCAGCAGCCGTGCCAATGGCCCAGCCGCTGGCCGTTGCGGTATAGTTCACTGCGCGGGTGAAGCCCGGCTGCGGCGAGGTCGTATCGCTTGAGGTCATCGCGGTGGTGGTCACGCGGACCACTGATCCCGCGAAGTTGCAGAAGCTGGCCGGCAGGGTCACCGTGCGCGGCGCGATCGTATCGATCTTGCCGGTGCGCGGGCCCGAGCTGGCCGAGATCTGCCCCAGATTGACCAGCGCAGGGTTGGGATCGCCCAGAATGCAGACCGATCGGACTTGTCCATCGATCGCGACGGTGCCGGTGGCGGTGTTGCTTTGCGCAGCGGCGGGCGCGGCGGAGAGCAAAAGTGCCAGGGCTGAAAGGCCGACGGTCTGCTTCATGGGATTACCTGTTTCTGCTTGCGCTATCGATCAACCGACCGGGGTGGTCGTCGGCGTCAGGGTGACGACGACATTGCCGGTGTAGCCACCGGCGACCATCAGACCGTTCGAAGGCGAGCTGGCCCCCGACAGGGTGACGACGATGTTGCCGGTGAACAGCCCCACAGTCGAAGCCGTACCGGCGCCGGCGGTCAGGCTAGAGTCCGATGCGCTCGCCGAATTGGCTACTGCCGTCGCTGTGTAGTCCACGCGGTTGTCGAAGCCTGTCGGGGCCCCAGTGCCGGTGGTCAGCTGGGTGGTGGTCACCGCCATCGTCGCGGCGGTGTTGTTGCACCAGCCGGTCAGCGTCGCGGTCTTGCCGTTGACCTTGCTCGTGTCGAGCTTGCCGTTGCTGGCGAGACTGAGCTCGCCCAGCGAAAGCGTGACGCTCGGCAGGGTAAAGGTGCAGCGACCAGCCACTGAACCGTCGATGTTGACGGTTCCGGTAGCAGACGTGCTCTGGGCAAAGGCCGGGCTGGCCACAAGGACCGCCGGAATTGCCAGGAACATCAGTTTGTGCATCGGTATTCTCCTAGTCGGTATTCGCTAACGTGAACTGCCTTAGGTCGGCGAGATGACCACCGTGATCGTGCCGGTGTACGAACCGGCGCCGAGGATATCGGTGGCAGCCGGCGTCGCGAAGCCCGTGGTCGTAATCACGACATTGTTGGCCGAGTTGGCGAGCGCAGCGCCGACCGCAGTAGCCGCGGAGGGGGCCGCAGTGGTCGCGTTGCTGAAGTTCACCGTACCCAGGGTCGCGGTCGCTACGGCGACGTTGGCGGTGTAGTTGATGGTGTTGGCATAGCCGGTCGGAACCGGAGTGAATGCCGCGTTGACCATCGGGTTGGCATCTACCGAAACCTTGGGGGTGCCGGTGTTGCAAACCACGGTGGCTTGGACCGGGGTGGTGCTGAAGTCTGTCAAAAGGTTCGAACGCAGCGTGCCATCGGCCTTGGCCAGCTCGCCGAAGTTGACGGTCTGCGCAAAGGTCGTCCCGGCGGGAGCCGAGGTGACGCTGCACTTGCCGGCAACGGTGCCGTTGAGGGTGATCGTGCCGGTGACGTTCTGCGCCATGGCCGGGGTAGCGAGGACTGCAGCGGTAGTTGCAGCAAAGAGTGCAATCTTCTTCATGTTCGTCTTCCTTCATCAGTGCCGGTTCGATCCGGCTCTCACTTCAACACTCCCGAAGCCGACCCCAGCTGCGGGCATTCACTTCCCCGCTAGACCGCAGGTGAAACCGTTACCGTCAGCGTATCGCTGTAGTTGCCGGAATAAAGGACGTCCGAGCCGGTGTAGGCCGGGGCCGTCATCTGGATGTACGACCCGGAAAGGTCGAAACTGCGGGGGACCTGCAAGCCGTTGGTGGTGCTGGCGGTGCCTTTGAAGTTGCAGGACGAGCTACCCAGTGCCTGGTCGATCTGCGCCACCGGGCAAGTGCCGGTAACCGTCCCGCTGTCCGAGGCAACGTTGAGCGCTACGTCGTAAGCGGCCTTGTTGGTGTAACCCACTGACACGGTCGCGGTGTTCTTCAGCGCGCCGTTCAGCGACGAAACCGCAATCCGCCACGGGGCGGTGCATTCTGCAGTGAAGGCAACCTGGCGGGTCCAGCCCGCTTCGATCGGAAGCCCGGTGAAAGATGCAGTGGGCGCGCCGTTGGTGGCAAAGCCGCAAGTGCCGCCGACCGATGCCTTGACATCGATCGGGATCGTTGCCTTGTCCGGACCCGGATAGACGTAACCAGTAAGCGCAAGATCGCGATAATAGGCGGTGATCGGAGCAGTGTCCGCGTAGGCTGGCACCGCATGACCCACTGCCAGCAGGCCTGCTGTCAGGGCTGCACGTTTGCCGATGCCTTGCCGAATTCGCATCTCGATTCACTCCGCGTAACATCGCCGCGCCGAAAGAGTCCGGAGGACGATTGTTCGATCAACTTTTTATGCGGCCCCGAAAGTCAGCTGGTCGGATGTTTGCAATTCCGACCGGTCTGATTTCCAACACAAGTTAACGCAACCAGGGGGGGGGGTGCCAAGCAGAATCGTCCGAGCACGAAATCTTAACCATTTGTCCCTTTCGTAAAATTTCAAAATCACGTTCAAGCATATGAACAAAAGGTTTTTTTAAGTTCACCGCGATTGCCCCATTTTGGGCCCTTTGCTTGATGTCATTGGTTAACCCGAGTGGTTACCCGGATCGCTGTGCCGATTCTGCAACGCGACTCGCCCGCGACTCGCCAGTTGGGTCGCCCAGCGAGTCGCATGCCAATGAAAGGTGTGTTCGATGAGAGACTTGCCACCGCTCGGTTGCTGTGGGAGGCATGCCCAATGGCCGCCCAACCGATTGCAATACATGGGCAGGGGATCCTGCCCGGACTGCTCGCCGTCCATCTGCTGGCACAGCGGCCGCTGCAGCCGCTGCTGGTCCTTTCGGCCGACCCCAAACTGGGCGGGAGCCATCTCGAGCCGGTGGTGGCGAGCCGGCTCAACGACGTGGCGCGAAGCCTGGTGGAGCCCTTCGTGGTATCAAGCTGGCCGGCCTATTACCTCGTCGCCTCGGGCGAGACCGATCTTCAAGAAGATGAAGTGCTGCTGCTGGATCCGTTGCAGGTCTGGCTCGATCTTCACGGGCGTCTCGATGGCGGCGCCCTGATTGCCCCGTGCGGGCCGATCCGGGTATCCGGACACCGGGTGCAATGGGCCGGCGGTGAAGCTGAAGTGGACCGGCTGATCGACCTCGACCCGCTGACCGCCCATGGCGGCGAAAGCGAAATCGTTGGCGTTGATGCCGCGCGCCAGCTCACCTTGCCGGTGCTGGCTGGCTGACTACGACGCGGGCGGGGATCAATGGCTGGCGCAGCAATATCTCCCGCTGGGAGACGAGCGGCTGGTCGTGCGCAAACTGCCTCGTGCCGCACATCTGATCGGCGCGCAGACTTCCCTCGAAACGCTGCTCAATGGGCTGACCTCGGTTTGACGGCCGTTCGGGACTTTCCTCAGCCGGACCAAGTATCAACAGTCGTATGATCCTCATCGATGCGCTGATTTTTCTTTAGCCATCGATGCCATGACGGCAGTTGCGTGCAGCGGCGGCTGACAGTACTGGCGGTTAGAGGATCGAACCAGAACCATGCCGCGTCGCCACCTGTTTGCCGTACTCCTGCTTACTGCGCCGGGCACCGCCTGGGCCAATGCTGCGCCGGCCAAGGACGAGCCCGAGATTGTCGTCACCGGCACAGGCCTCTCCGCGCCGCCCGCGGCTCCGGCCTACGATGTGACCGGCCTCGGCGCCGAGCAGCTCAGTTCAAGTGCCTCGGGCCGGATCGAGGACGCGCTTGGTGCGGTCGCGGGGTTCCAGCAGTTTCGCCGCTCGGACAGCCGCAGCGCCAACCCGTCGGCGCAGGGGGTGACCCTGCGCGCGCTGGGCGGCAACGCCAGCAGCCGCAGCCTGGTCCTGCTCGATGGGGTGCCGATGGCCGATCCGTTCTTCGGGTACATTCCATTGTCCGCTCTTGCGCCCGAGCGGCTGGCGCGGGTGCGGGTCACGCGCGGCGGCGGGGCGGGGGCCTTTGGTGCAGGCGCAGTCGCCGGCACGATCGAATTGGAAAGCGCGGGGCCGGATCAGCTCGGTTCGTTCAGCGGTGAGGCGCTGGTCGATGATCGCGGCGAAAGCGAACTTTCGGGCATGCTGGCGCCGCGCCTCGGCTCGGGCTTTGCGGTGGTTTCCGCGCGGTGGGATCGCGGGCAGGGGTTCTGGACCACGCCAGCCGCTCAGCGCGTTCCGGCCAGTGCCCGGGCCGCTTATGACGGCTGGTCACTCGCCCTGCGCGGAGTGGCGCCGCTGGCCCCCGGTGTGGAACTGCAGGCCAGCGGCCTGGCCTTTGGCGATGCCCGCACCCTGCGCTTCAAGGGCGCGAATTCGACCAGCAGCGGCGAGCAGGCCAGCCTGCGTGTGGTCGGCAAGGGGCGCTGGCAGTTCGATGCGCTGGCTTACTTACAGGCGCGCAATTTTTCGAACGTGGTGATCTCCTCGACCAGTTTCCGCAAGACGCTCGACCAGCGCGCCACCCCGTCGACCGGGTGGGGCGGCAAGCTCGAATTGCGACCTCCGGTGAGCGGTATTGCCGTGCTGCGCCTCGGCACCGATTGGCGCATTGCTGATGGCACCATGTTCGAGGATGCCTATTCGGCCGTCACCGGCCTCGTCACTGTGCGCCGCCACGCTGGCGGGCGGACCAGCGACCTTGGCGTCTTTGCCGAGACTGACTGGCGGCTGGGCGCACTGACCCTGACCGGGGGGCTGCGCGCCGATCGCTGGGCGATCACCGGGGGCAATTTCGTCGAGGCCAATGCCGCTGGCCTGATCACCATCAGCAACACCTTTGCCAACCGCTCGGGCTGGCAGGCATCGCTGCGCGGCGGAGCGGTGCTCGGTCTGGGCGGCGGCCTTACGCTGCGCGGTTCGGCCTATAGCGGGTTGCGCTTGCCGACGCTCAACGAACTGTATCGTCCGTTCACGGTTTTCCCGGTTGTCACCCGGGCCAATGCGAACCTCATCAATGAACAACTGCGCGGATACGAAGCAGGGTTCGACTGGAAGCCTCTTGCGGGCATCAGCCTGTCAGCCACCGCCTTCAACAACCGCGTCGAACATGCCGTGGCCAATGTCACGATCAGCACCAACCTGCGCGAACGGCGCAATGTCGATGCCGTCCACGCGCGCGGGTTGGAGCTGGGGCTTGAAGCACGGCACGGCCCGTTCGGGTTTGATGCCTCGCTCGCGGTGACTGATGCGAAAGTGGAAGCCAGTGGGGCTTCGATCGGGCTCAACGGCAAGCGGCCGGCGCAAACCCCGAAGATTGCCGCCAGCGCCACGCTGAGCTGGCAGCCGCGCCTGCGCTGGCGGTTCGAGCTGACGCTCAAGCACACCGGCGCGCAATATGAAGATGACCTCCAAACCGACGTACTTCCCGCGGCGACCACGCTCGACGCGTTCGTTTCTGTCCCGCTCCGGCATCGCCTCCAACTGGTGCTGCGGGCCGAGAACCTGACCGATACCCAAGTGATCACCCGCAACCAGGCCGGCTCGATCGACCTTGGCATCCCGCGCACGCTATGGGCCGGATTGCGCATTTCCATGTAGCAGCTAAAACGGCGCGCGAAA
>JAYUCG010000008.1:0-52281 GCA_043740455.1 Novosphingobium sp.
GTGCGATGCAGGCCTTGCCGAACGCCGCAAGGAAGGCAGCTGGGTGTTCCTGCGCAGCGCAATCGGACCGGGCCGCGCTCCGCCGCTTGGCGCTGCTGCTGCGCAGCTCCTGACGATAGCCGAAGAGAGCGATGCGCAGTTTGCCGCGCGGTGCAGCGAAGACCGCCGCCACCTCGCCGCGATCCGCGCCGCGCGTGAGGCCAGCGCCGCCAGCTATTTCGCGCGCCACGCCGCCGAATGGGATCACTTGCGCGGCCTGCACAGCCCCGATGCGCCGGTGGAAGCCGCGTTGCAGCTCGCGCTTGGGAGTGCAAACCTGGGCGCGCTGCTCGATGTCGGCACCGGCACCGGCCGCATCGCCGAAGTGCTCGCGCCGCGCGCCGCGCAGGTCACCGCGCTCGACAACAGCCCCGAAATGCTCCGCCTCGCTCGCGCGCGGTTGCAGCACCTCGATGCCGGGTCGCTCGAACTGGTTCAGGGCGATTTCACCGCACTGCCCTTTGCCGATGGGCAGTTCGATACAGTGGTGTTCCACCAGGTGCTGCATTACGCGCAAGCTCCCGACCGGGCGCTGGCCGAGGCGGCGCGCGTTACCCGCCTCGGCGGCGCCATCGCGGTGGTCGACTTTGCTGCGCATGACCGCGAGGAACTGCGCAGCCAGCACGCCCATGCCCGCCTAGGCTTTTCCGACGAGCAGATGCTCGCGCTGTTGGGCGAAGCGGGCTTCACCGCCGCGCCGCCCGCCGCGCTTCCCGGCACCCCGCTCACCGTCAAGATCTGGACCGGACAGCGCGGCAACGCATTGGCCCCGGTCCGCGCTAGCAAGGCTGCAGTATGAACCAGTTTGCCTCACTCCCCGGTGACATTTCGGTATCATTCGAATTCTTCCCGCCCAAGACCGAGAAGATGGAAGCGCAGCTGTGGGATGCAATCACTGAGCTCGCCCCGCTCGCCCCCAGCTTCGTCTCGGTGACGTACGGCGCAGGCGGATC
The DNA here is from genome assembly GCA_043740455.1 of Novosphingobium sp. Taxonomy (GTDB): domain Bacteria; phylum Pseudomonadota; class Alphaproteobacteria; order Sphingomonadales; family Sphingomonadaceae; genus Novosphingobium. The sequence continues at coordinate 993 of JAYUCG010000008.1, forward strand.
GACCCGTGAGCGCACCCACGCCACGGTGGCACGGCTAGTGAAGGAGACCTCGCTGGTCCCTGCCGCGCACCTGACCTGCGTCGGGGCCAGCAAGGGTGAGATTGCCGAAGTCGCGCAGCAGTACTGGGATGCCGGAGTGCGCCACATCGTCGCGCTTCGCGGCGATCCGCCGGCCGAAGCAGGCGGCAAATTTGTGGCCCATCCCGACGGTTATGCCAGCGCCGCCGACCTAGTCGAAGGCCTCGCCCGCCAGCATCCCTTCGAGCTCTCGGTCGCGGCCTATCCCGAGGTCCACCCCGATGCCGCCAGTGCCAAAGCCGATCTCGATAACCTCAAGCGCAAGCTCGACGCCGGAGCGGCGCGTGCGATCACCCAGTTCTTCTTCTCGCCCGAGGCCTATTTCCGCTTCCTCGATGCAGCCCTCGCAGCAGGGATTTCGGTGCCGATCGTGCCTGGGATCATGCCGGTGACGAGCTTCGCCGCGATCCGCCGGATGAGCGGCAACACCCAGATTCCGAAAGCCATGGAGCGCATGTTCGAAGGGCTTGACGATCGCCCCGGCCCGCGCGAGCTGGTTGCCGCGACCGCTGCGGTCGATCTGTGCCGGCAGCTCTACGCGGGCGGGGTGCGCGACTTTCATTTCTACACTCTCAACCGCGCCGAGCAGGCCTATGCGATCTGCCACCTGCTCGGTCTGCGCCCGAAGGATAGGGCTCAATGACCCTTCCCCTCTACCGTCATCCTGAACTTGTTTCAGGGCCCATTTCGCCCCGCGTCCGGAGCGCGGTGTGGCACGCATGCCCCTCGATTGGGGAACGTAGCATCACGAATGCTCACTCCGGATTTGCGGCACGATGGGCCCTGAAACAAGTTCAGGGTGACGGCATTGATGGACTTGGGAGGGCTTTGACATGACCCCGCGCGAACTGCTGCTTCAAGAGGCCGCCAAGGCGATCCTGATCAAGGACGGGCCTTACGGGACCGCGATCCAGGCCGCTGGTTTGGACGAAGCGGGCTATCGTGGCGATACCGGGCTGCCCGACGACCAGAAGGGCAACAACGACCTCGTCAACCTGACCCAGCCCAAGCTGATCGCCTCGATCTGCCAGTCATATATCGATGCCGGGGCGCGGGTGCTGGCGACCAACAGCTTCAACGCCAACCGCATCAGCCAGGCCGATTACGGCGCCGAACACTTGGTCCGCGATATCAACGTGGCAGCAGCCCAAGTGATCCGCGAAACGGTCGACGCGGCCAGCGCCAAGGACGGTGTGGTGCGCTTCGTGGTCGGCGCGCTCGGCCCGACCAACAAGACGCTGTCCTTGTCACCCGACGTCAATGATCCGGGCTACCGCGAGGTCGATTTCGATCTGGTCGCCGAAGTCTACCGCGAACAGGCCGCCGCGCTGATCGAAGGCGGCGCCGATTACATCCTGATTGAAACGGTGTTCGATACGCTCAACGCCAAGGCTGCGATCTACGGGGTCAAACAGCTCGAGGCTGAACTCGGCCGCGACGTGCCGCTGATGCTTTCGATGACATTGACCGACCTCTCGGGCCGTAACCTGTCGGGCCACACGGTCGAAGCGTTCTGGCATTCGGTGCGCCATGCCCGTCCGGTCACCGTCGGGCTCAATTGCAGCTTCGGCGCGACCCAGCTGCGCCCGCATGTGCGGCTGCTGAGCGGGATCGCCGATTGCCTGCTGATGGCCTATCCCAACGCCGGGCTGCCCAACGATCTTGGCGAATACGACGAGCTTCCCGAAGAAACCGCCGCGCTGGTCCGCGAATGGGCCGAGGCCGGACAGGTCAACATTCTGGGCGGTTGCTGCGGAAATACACCCGTGCACATCGCGGCGATGGCACGGGCTGTCACCGGCCTTGCTCCGCGCAAAGTGCCAACGCTGGAGCCGGTTACCCGACTGGCGGGTCTCGAGCCCTTCGTGATGGCGGCCTGATCGATGGCCAATGCACCCTCCTCGGCCCGCTTCGTCAACATTGGCGAACGCACAAATGTCACTGGCTCGGCCGCGTTCAAGAAGCTCGTGCTTGCGGGCGACTATGCCAAAGCGGTCGAGGTTGCGCGCAACCAGGTCGATAACGGCGCGCAGATCATCGACGTCAACATGGATGAAGGGCTGCTTGACGCGGTCTTCGCCATGACCACATTCCTCAAGCTGATCGCCGCCGAGCCCGACATCGCGCGGGTGCCGGTGATGATTGATAGCTCGAAGTGGGAGGTGATCGAGGCCGGGCTCAAATGCGTGCCGGGCAAGCCGATCGTCAATTCAATCAGCATGAAGGAAGGCAAGGAGGCCTTCCTGAACCATGCGCGCAAATGCATGGCTTATGGTGCCGCGGTGGTGGTCATGGCCTTCGACGAAAAAGGCCAGGCGGACACCAAGGAGCGCAAGGTCGAGATCTGCGCGCGGGCCTATGACCTGCTCACCGGAATCGGCTTTCCGCCCGAGGACATCATTTTCGATCCCAACGTGTTCGCTGTGGCGACGGGGATAGAGGAGCATAACAATTACGGGGTCGATTTCATTGAGGCCACGCGGGAGATCAAGGCGCGCTGCCCACACGTCCATATTTCGGGCGGGCTCTCCAACCTGTCGTTCTCGTTTCGCGGCAACGAACCGGTGCGCCGCGCGATGCATTCGGTGTTCCTCTACCATGCAATCCCCGCCGGCATGGACATGGCGATCGTCAATGCTGGCCAGCTCGATGTCTACGACACGATCGATCCCGAGCTGCGCGAGCTGTGCGAAGACGTCGTGCTTAATCGCCGTGCTGACGCTACCGACCGGCTGGTGACGCTCGCCGAGAAGTTTCGCGGCACTTCGCCCGAAGCCGAAAAGCAGGCCGAGGAATGGCGCGGCTGGGACGTGGTCCGGCGGCTGGAGCATGCTCTGGTCAAGGGTATCGACATGTACGTGGTCGAAGATACCGAGGAGGCCCGGCAGGAAGTTTTCGCACGCGGCGGCCGCCCAATCGAGGTGATCGAAGGCCCCTTGATGGAAGGAATGAACACCGTCGGCGACCTGTTCGGTGCGGGCAAGATGTTCCTGCCGCAAGTGGTCAAGTCAGCCCGCGTGATGAAGAAGGCGGTCGCGCACCTGATCCCGTTCATCGAAGCTTCCAAGGAACTGGGGGCCCGGCCCAAGGGCAAGATCGTGATGGCCACGGTCAAGGGCGACGTCCACGATATCGGCAAGAACATCGTTGGCGTGGTGCTCCAGTGTAACGGCTATGAGGTGATCGACCTTGGCGTCATGGTGCCGTGGCCCAAGATCCTCGAAGTCGCGCAGACCGAAGATGCCGACATGATCGGGCTATCGGGCCTGATCACGCCTTCGCTAGACGAAATGGTCACCGTCGCAGAAGAAATGAAGCGCGCCGGCTTCACCATGCCGCTGCTGATCGGCGGGGCGACCACCAGCAAGGTCCACACCGCGCTGAGGATCGATCCGGCTTACGATGGCCCGGTACTCCACGTGCTTGACGCGAGCCGCGCGGTCGGGGTGGCGAGCCAGCTGTTGTCCGATACCCAGCGCGATCCTTTGGTGACCGCGACCGCCGCCGAGTACACCAAGGTCCGCGAAGCCCGCGAGGGCAAGGCGCAGAGCGTGCTGCTCCCGATCGAGGAAGCCCGGGCCAATTTCTACGATGCGTTCATGTCCGACAAGCCGGCCCCGCCCGAGCAACCCGGCATCCACATCTTCCCCGACTGGGACCTAACCGACCTTCGGCAGGTCATCGACTGGACCCCGTTCTTCCGCGCGTGGGAACTGCACGGCAACTACCCCGCCATCCTGTCCGACGAGGTGGTCGGCGAAACCGCGCGGAGCCTTAAAGCCGATGCCGATGCGATGCTCGACCAGATCATCGGCGAGAAGTGGCTGACCGCGAAAGGTGTGGTGGGGCTGTGGCCTTGCGCCCGTGAAGGCGATGATGTCCTGCTGCACCTCGAAGGCGAAGTACTGCCGCTGCGCATCCCGTTCCTGCGCCAGCAGATCAAGAAAAGCCGCGACCGGGCCAATATGTGCCTGGCTGATTTCATCGATCCGGCGGGTGACTGGATTGGCGGTTTCGCCGTCGGCATCCACGGCATCGAGCCGTATATCGAACGCTTCCGAGCCGACCGCGATGACTACAGCGACATCCTGCTGAAAGCGCTGGCCGACCGCTTTGCGGAAGCTTTTGCCGAACGGCTGCACCAGCATGTCCGCACCACGTTGTGGGGCTATGCGCCGGGCGAACAGCTCACCAACGAGGCGCTGATCAAGGAAGAATACCGCGGCATCCGGCCCGCGCCGGGCTATCCCGCGTGCCCCGATCACTCACTGAAGCCAATCCTGTTCGACCTGTTGAAGGCGCAGGAAAACGCCGGGATCGTGCTCACTGAAAGTCAGGCGATGCTGCCAACTTCGGCGGTCTCGGGGTTCTATTTCGGCCACCCCGAAAGCCAGTACTTCGGCGTGGCCCGGATCGGCCGCGACCAGCTGGAAGAGTACGCAGTGCGGCGGGGGATTCCACTCGCCGAGGCAGAGCGCTGGCTGCGGCCCAACCTCGATTAGTCGCCGTTTGCAGACTGGTCACCGAACCCCAATGCCCGGCTAGCTTTTTACTTTGATCGCGCTAGCTTGCTGTTCTTGAACACCAAGGGGGACGGGTGATGGAAGGTTACAGTTTCGGACGAGCACTGTCGCGGGCCTTTGGGCTGGTACGGGATGGACTGCCCACGGTCGGCATCTTCATGCTGGTGGTCCAGATCGTCAGCACAGCACTCAATTTCGTCCTGCAAGGCCAGCTCGCCGGGCAAATTCGAGAGAATCTGGCTACGGGTCAGGCACTAAGTGGGCCGCTCGTGATGTTTGGCCAGCCGCTTTGTTGGTTGGCCGTTGCCATCTCCTTCGTCCTTGCCGTGGTCGTCTATACCGGGTCGATTTATGGCTACCTTGCAGTCGAACGCGGCGCGCCGGCTTCGATCGATGAGTGTTTCTCGGCCGGCCTCGGTAAATTCCTCCCCGGCCTCGGCCTGCTGATCCTCTGGTTCCTGGGCGTCGGCCTGGGCTGGGTCCTACTCTTCGTTCCCGGCATTATGCTGATGACGGCGTGGAGCGCGGCGCTACCGGTGCTGGTCGCCGAGAATCGCGGCGTGACCGACAGCTTCGGCCGCAGCCGCGCGCTGACCAAGGGCTATCGCTGGCCGATCTTCGGCACCCTGGTGGTCGCCTTGCTGGTGATCTACGCGCCGGTTCTTGTGTTCGGCGGGGCCTTCATGGCAACGTCGACCGAGATGCTGACCCGGCAGGCGCCCTCACTGCTGTTCATGATCATCACCGCTGGCTACGGCTGGTTTGTCGGCATGTTCATCAATGCCCTGATCACCTCGATCTATCTCGATTGCCGCCTCGCCAAGGAGGGCGGCACCAGCGGCCAGTTGTCCGACGTATTCGAGTGATCCGACGCCTGCTCGGAGCAGCGGCGATGCTTGTCGCCGCTCCGTTGTCGGCGCAATCGACTGCGCAACCTCCTGCCAGTGTCGCGGTCGCCTTCGATAACCTGCATATCCAACCGGTGCTGGCCGAAGGTGAGGCCGATCGACGCACGCACCGATTGGTCACGGCCGATGATCCGGTGCGGATCGCCTCGATTTCCAAGCTGGTCACTGCACTTGGCGTGATGCGACTGGTCGATGCGGGCAAGCTCGATCTCGATCGCGACGTGTCGGGCTATCTCGGCTTCCGGCTGCGCAATCCGGCCTTCCCGGATAAGCCGATCACCCTGCGGCTGCTTCTCTCGCACCAGTCGAGCCTGCTCGACGGCGAGGACCGCTACATCATCCCGCTGGGCGAGACGCTCGAACACCGGCTGGCCGAGCCGGCGCTGTGGGATTCCGCTCATGCTCCCGGGTCGGGCTGGTTTCACTATACCAACCTCAACTTTCCGGTGGTGGCGAGCGTGATGGAGCGGGTCACCGGCGAACGCTTCGACCGGCTCATGCAGCGGCTGGTCCTGAAGCCGCTGAAGCTTGAAGCCTGCTTTAACTGGTCGGGCTGCGCGCCGGCTATGGCAGCCCGCGCGGTAGTGCTCTACCGTACCAGCGGCGAGGCCGCCAAGGATGACCTGCAAGGCCTGATCCCGGCCTGCCCGGTGGTGACCGGGCCCGACGGCGTCTGCGGCCTGTCAGCCTACAAGCCGGGCGACAATGGCGCGCTGTTTTCCCCTCAGGGCGGCCTCAGGATTTCGATGCGCGGCCTGGCCAAGATCGGCCAACTGCTCGCGCGCGGCGGCAAAGGGTTTGTCAGCCATAAGGCTTTTGCCGAAATGACCGAGCCCGAATGGCGCTTCGATGGCAGCAATGGCCTGGGAGAAGACGGCACTGCGAGCGGGTTTTTCTGCGGTTATGGCCTTGCCGTGCACACGATCGGCGCGGGCGGCAGCTGGTGCCACGATGACCTGTTCGGCGATGGCCGCGTGCGGCTCGGCCATTCGGGCGATGCCTATGGCCTCAAGGCGGGGCTGTGGGTCGACCCCGCGACCGGGCGCGGCCTTGCCTTCTTCACCAGCGCAGTGGCGGACGACGCGCCCACGGGCCGCAGCGCCTTTACCGCCGCAGAAGAGGCCATTGTGGACAGATCGGCCAAGGTTCCCTTTCGCTGAACTTGCGACCCGGCTAGGCCCCGGCGCGTGACCTCACCCACCATCCTCGACACTCTTCACGCCACCTTTGGGTTCAGCGCCTTTCGCGGCGTGCAGGATCAGGTGGTCGAACGCGTGCTGGCAGGCAAGTCGACCCTGGCGGTGATGCCGACCGGCGCGGGCAAGTCGCTGACTTACCAGCTTCCGGCCGTGGCGCTGGAGGGCACCTGCGTGGTCGTATCGCCGCTGATCGCGCTGATGCACGACCAGCTGCGGAGCGCAGCGGCCAACGGCATCCGCGCGGCGAGCTTGACCAGCGCTGATAGTGAAGAGGCGCGCGAGGCCACGATCGACGCCTTTCGCGCGGGCAAGCTCGACTTGCTCTACGTCGCGCCCGAACGCGCCAGCCAGGCGCATTTCCGCAAATTGCTGAGCAAGGCCCAGATCAACCTGTTCGCTATCGACGAAGCACACTGCGTCTCTGAATGGGGCCACGACTTCCGTCCCGATTATCGCCTGCTGCGTCCGCTGCTCGATCAGTTTCCGGTGGTGCCGCGCCTGGCGTTGACGGCCACGGCAGACTCTCACACCCGCGCCGATATCCTTGCGCAGTTGGGCATTCCCGAAGACGGCCTGATCGTCGCCGGGTTTGACCGGCCCAATATTCGCTACGTGGTTCGTCACCGCGAGAACCCGGTGCGCCAGATCGCTGCCTTAATGGCGCAGCAACCGGGCCCGGGGATTGTCTACGCACCAACCCGCCGCAAGGTCGAAGACATCGCCGAAAAACTGGCCGCCGCGACCGGGCGCCCGGTGTTGCCGTACCACGCCGGGCTCGACCCAAAGGTCCGCAGTGCCAATCAGGCCGCCTTCGTCGCCTCCGAGGATATGGTGATCGTTGCCACGGTCGCCTTCGGCATGGGGATCGACAAGCCGGACGTCCGCTTCGTTGTCCATGCCGGGGTGCCGAAATCGATCGAGAGCTATTACCAGGAAACCGGTCGCGCCGGACGCGACGGGGATGCTTCGATGGCGCTGATGCTGTGGGCGGCGGACGATTTTGCCCGCGCCCGCCAGCGCCTGTCCGAGGTTGAGGAACACCGCCGCGCCAACGAACGCGTGCGGCTCGATGCGCTTGCCCTACTGGTCGAAACCGCCGGGTGCCGCCGCGCGCTGCTGTTGCGCCATTTCGGGGAAGACCCGCCCCAACACTGCGGCAGCTGTGACAATTGCCTTGAGGCACCGGGCGTCGTCGATGCGACGCAACTGGCGCAAAAGTTGCTTTCAGCCGCTTACCGCACCGGCCAGGCATTCGGCTTCGGCCACCTTGAGAAGGTGCTGACCGGGCAGGGGGACGAACGGATCAGCCAGCGCGGACACGACCAGCTCAGCGTGTTCGGGATCGTCGGGGCGGAGGAAGTGCACCTGCTGCGCCCGCTTGCCCGGGCGTTGCAGGCGCGCGGCTCGCTGATCCCGACCGAACATGGCGGCCTGGCGCTGGGCGGCGATGCGCGCGATATCCTCAAAGGCGACATTCCGGTGCTGATCGCGCTGGCCGCCAAGCCCGAAAAACGGTCCCGCAAAAACGCCAGCGGCGCGGCCAACCCGCTTGGCGATCCGCTGTTCGATGCCTTGCGCGAACTGCGCCGCGAGATCGCCCAGACAGCGGGTGTGCCGCCTTACGTGGTATTCCACGATTCGACGCTGCGCGAGATGACCGCGCTCCGCCCCGCGGCTCTTGGCGCCTTGGGCGAGATCACCGGCGTTGGAACCCGCAAGCTTGAAGCCCACGGCGAGGCGTTTCTGGCGGTAATCCGCCAGCATTAAGGCCATTGACGCGGCCCCTGAATTTGATATTAATGTGATATCAGATTTAAGGGGAATTCAAATGTCCGATTCGCATCACGTGATGACGTCCAGCCAGGAACGCAGTGCCTGGAGCACCAGCGGCTACCTCATTTTCGGGGTCTTTCTGGTGCTGCTTTTGCTAACTATCTGGCGGATCATTGCCTTTGCCGGCAGCCAGCCTGAAGATAGCCAGATCTTCGGTTTCGTGGTCAGCACTGGGCTCAGTGCGGTCGCGCTGGTGGTGCTGGCCTCGGGCTTTTACATGATCCAGCCCAACCAGGCGGCGGCGATCACGCTGTTCGGTTCGTACCGCGGCTCTGATCGCAGCACCGGGCTGCGCTGGGTCTGGCCATGGATGGGCAAAACCAAGATCTCAGTGCGCGCCAACAACCTCATTTCGGACCGGATCAAGGTCAACGACCTGCGCGGCAACCCGATCGAGATGGCCGCGCAAGTGGTGTGGCGCGTGGTCGATACCGCGCAGGCGCTGTACGATGTCGACGATTACAAGTCGTTCGTCATGGTCCAGATCGAAGCCGCCGTGCGCACGATCGGCTCGCGTTATCCCTACGACGATTTCACCCACGCAGAGGTTACCCTGCGCGGCAATCACGACGAGGTCGGAGTCGAACTGCGCAAGGAATTGATCGCGCGGCTTAAGCTGGCCGGGATTTCAGTCGACGAATGCGGCTTTACCCACCTCGCCTATGCGCAGGAGATCGCCGGCGCGATGCTCCGCCGCCAGCAGGCCGAAGCCGTGGTCGCCGCGCGCAAGACCCTGGTCGAAGGCGCAGTCGGGATGGTCGAGATGGCACTTGGCATGCTCAGCGAGAAAAACGTCGTGCACCTCGATGACGAGCGCAAGGCAGCGATGGTCAGCAACCTGATGGTGGTGCTGTGCGGCGAACGCGATACCCAGCCGGTGGTCAACGCCGGGTCCCTTTACTAGCATTCGAGCGCAACGGCCGTGGCTCCTCCTGGCAAGAAATCGTTCCCCCTCCGGCTCGATCCGGCGCTTTACACCGCGCTGGAACGGGCGGCGGCGGGCGATTTCCGCTCGGTCAATGCCCAGGTCGAAGTGCTGCTGCGCGAAGCACTGGGGCGGCGCGGCATAAAGGTTACAGCGAGCGAACCCGCCAAGCGCGGTCGCCCGAAGAAGGAGGACAGCAATGACTGACCAGATCAACGACGGCGCATGGTTTCTGCCCAAACGCTACGGCTATGGCTCGGGCCTGCCGATCGCATGGCAAGGCTGGGCGATGGTATTGCTCCACGTGGCCGCGATCATCGGCGGCAGCTTGCTGCTGGTCCGCCAACCCGCAGCGATGATCGCCTGGGCTCTGGTTATCGGGCTCCTGCCCTTGCCGCTCTATGCCAGCAAGACCCGCGGCGGCTGGAAGTGGCGCTGGGCGAGCAAGGCCTGAAACAATTGGCGGCGAGCTTGTCTCTCAGCGGGACGGCCTCGACGGGGGCAAAGCCTTCTTAAGCAGCCGGTGCTAAATCTGCAGTCATGACCAAACTTGCCGCCCTTCCGCTCGCCGCGCTCTCGATTGCGCTCTTCGCATCTGCCAGCAGCGCCCAAGGCGGCGCGGCTTACACCGTGGTCGAAAGCGGCCGCCAGTTCAGCCACTTGCAGGACGCGGTCAGCGACATTGGCGGGGGCCGCGGGACGATCCGCGTAGCGGGCGGCGTACATCAGGATTGCGCGGTGCAGACCGCAGGCCAGATCGCCTATGTCGCCACTGCAGCGGGCCAAGCGGTGTTCGATGGCGTCACCTGCGAAGGCAAGGCGGCGCTGGTCCTGCGCGGCACTTCGGCCAGCGTAGACGGCTTGGTCTTTACCCACATGCGCGTGCCCGATTTCAACGGCGCAGGGATCCGGCTCGAGCACGGCGACCTCACCGTCACCCAGTCATGGTTCCGCGATAGCCAGCAAGGCATTCTGACCGGACCCGATCCCGACGGCAGCCTGAGCATCGACAAGTCGACCTTCACCCGGCTCGGCACCTGCGAAGGCTCGGGCGGCTGCGCGCATTCGGTCTATGTCGGTGATTACGGCGCGGCCAAGGTCACCCGCAGCCGGTTCGAAGCGGGCCGCGGCGGGCATTACCTCAAGAGCCGCGCTGCCCATATCGATGTCGAGGATTGCAGCTTCGACGATTCGGCCGGCCACCAGACCAATTACATGATCGACCTGCCCGGCGGCGCGACCGGGCGCATTGCCGGCAACTGGTTCGTCCAGGGGCCGAGCAAGGAAAACCATTCCGCGTTCATCGCGCTCGCTGCCGAGGGCAAGGCCAACAGTTCCGCCGGGCTGGTGATCGAGGACAATGATGCGCGCTTTGCCCCGAATGTGCCGTGGCCCAGCGTGTTCGTGGCCGATTGGTCGGGCGATCCGATCCAGATCGGGCGCAACAAGCTCGATCCGCGGTTGACGGTAAAAGAGCGGCGTTAAGCCAGCAAATGCCCTGATCGGTCGCGCTTGGTATCGAGGTAGCGGGCGTTGTGCTGGTTGGCGGGGAGCTGATGCTGCACCCGCTCGGTGACCGTCACCCCGGCGGCGGCAAGCGCATCGACCTTGGCCGGGTTGTTGGTCATCAATCGGATCGGCCCCACCCCCAGCAACTGCAACATCCGCGCCGCCACGGCAAAGTCACGCGCCTCGTTCGGCAGGCCGAGCCGGATATTGGCATCGACCGTATCGAACCCCTGATCCTGCAGCTGATAAGCGCGCAGCTTGTTGATGAGACCGATGCCCCGCCCTTCCTGGCGCAGGTACAGAAGCACACCCCACCCGCCTTGCGCGGCCTCGACCGCCATCGCCGCTAGCGCCGCGTCGAGCTGCGGTCCGCAATCGCACTTGAGGCTACCGAAAACGTCTCCGGTCAGGCATTCGGAATGGAGCCGGACCAGCGGGGCGTGGTCCGAACTTTGCCGCCCGATCACCAGCGCGGCGTGTTCGCGCAGGTCGTCGGCGGAACGGAACGCGATGATCTCGCCGGTTTCGGATGCACTCACCGGCAGCTTGGCGCGTGCCGCAATGCTGAGCCGCGCAGTGTCCTGGTAAGCTGCCAGATCGTCTGGAGAAACCGGCTGGAGCTCACCGGTGGGCACCGGATCGACCAGGAATGCGGGCAGGATCCCGGCGATGCGGGCCAATTCCATCGCCGCGTGGGCCGCCCGCTGGTCGGCAATCCCCTCAGCGAGAAACGGCCCTTTGAGCGGCCAAGTGAGATCGAGCGCCGGATCGGCCAGCGCGCGCGCAGCGGTAAGATCGAACAGCTCGGCCCCGCGCAGCAGCACCGGCGCTTCGGGCGCGGCGGCATCGCGCTGGTTGGCAAGCTTGAGCGTTGCCGCCCGGGCGCAGGAGATGAGCATGCGCGGCGCGGTGATGCCGGGGCCAAAGCCGGTTTCGGCGGGGAGCAGGTTGAGCCCGCTGACGGATATTCCCCAGCCGTGGCGCAGCGCATCAATGGCCAGCGCTGCTCGGCGGGCACCGCTCACAGATCAAACTCGGTGATCAGCGGAACGTGGTCCGAACATTGCTCCCACTGACGGGTTTCTTCGACCACCCGGTGCGAGGCCGATTGCGCGGCCAGTTCGGGCGAGGCCCACATGTGATCGAGCCGCCGTCCGCGGTCCTTGCCCTGCCAATAGGTGCGATAGGACCACCACGACCAGTTCCGCTCAGGCGCGGGGATATGCTTGCGGCCCAGATCGACCCAGCCGTGCGCGTCGGTCAGGCGCTGCAGCGTCTCGACCTCGTGCGGGGTATGGCTGACGACCTTGAGTAGTGCCTTGTGATCGTAAACGTCGCTTTCGAGCGGGGCCACGTTGAAATCGCCGAGTAGCAGCGTCGGCCGATCTATCGCATCCGACCAGCGGGTCATCCGCTCGAGGAAATCGAGCTTCTGGCCGAACTTGGTGTTGACCGCGCGATCAGGCACATCGCCGCCAGCCGGGATATAGACGTTCTCGATCACCAGCCCCTGCCCAGGACCAAGTAGCTCCACCCCGACGTGGCGCGCCTCGCCGTTGGCCTGCCAATCATGCCGCGCGAACTCGCGCAGCGGAGTCCGGCTGACGGTGGCGACGCCGTGATAGCCCTTCTGCCCGTGTACGGCGCGATAGGTGTAGCCAAGGTCTTCGAAGGCCTGGTGCGGGAACAGCTCCTCGACGGTCTTGATCTCTTGCAGGCACAGCACATCGGGCGCCTGCTCGGTCAGGAAGCGCGCGACCTGCTCCATCCGCAGGCGCACCGAATTGATGTTCCAGGTAGCAATCGAAACCATAGGGCGGCTTTAGGTGCGAAGGTCGCAGACGGCAACCGGACAACAAAAAACCCTCGGTCCGGGGGCATTGGACCGAGGGTTCCTTTGTGCGTTCGTCACGCTCGACAGAGCAGCCGGTAAGGAGGCAAGGGCAACAGGGGGGAAACCCGCCTCAGACCGCGCTGTCGAAAACCGTTTTAGGCCGATTTGGCTTGCGGGGCCATGAACAATCGCGTCAGGCTTGTCGCAAATTGTCGCATCTCCCGCACAGTCCACGACCAGTTGCCCCGCGCCGTCGATGAACGGCATTACTTCTTCGTCTGGGCTCTGGGATCGTTGTAGCGGAAGGTGCTGTCGGCCACCGCGGCGCCGTACTGCTGATTCGACAGCGTCACGATGGTCCGGGTGTTTTGCGCATCGAGCGTGGCCCAGCTCGCCAGCTCGAGCCCGCCCGGCGCGCCCGCCTTGCGCACGAAGACCATGGTGATTACGCCGTATTCGGGATGCTTTCGGTCGCGCACCTCGACGCTGACGACCTGCGAACTGCTCGACGGGACCAGCTTGCCGTACTGCATCACGTCGCGGTTGGGATCGAGCAGCGCGCCCAAGGGGCTGTTCTTGATCGGCCAGCGCTGGACCTGCTTCACGCCGTAATCGATGAAGGTCAGCGCGCTGCCGTCCGAGACAATCAGCATCGGCACGCCCTTTTCGTACTGAAAGCGGATCCGCCCGGGGCGCTTCAGGGTGAGCACGCCCTTGATCCGGTTGCCCCGCGGATCGGCCTGGACGAAATCGGCGCGCATCGTCGAAATCGCGCGCAGCGCGATGATCGCGCTGGTAAGATCGGACTGCGATTGCGCTACAGCGGTAGCGGGAGCGACCAGCGCGGCGGGCACGGCAACAGCCAGCGTGGCCGTGGCGGCGGCGCTGAACAACGAACGGGGCGTAATGGTCATAGTCATGGGAGTCCTGCTAGCGGGGCGGGCTTGAACTCGCAATGAACCTTGCCGGCGAAGGTTCCCGACGCAAAACGGCCCGCGTCCCCTGGGGAAGCGGGCCAGACAATGCATGCAGCGGGGCGTGCAGTGGGCCGGGGCCCGCGCCAGCCAAGATTACTTGATCTTGGCTTCCTTGAACTCGACGTGCTTGCGCACCACCGGGTCATACTTGCGGAAGGCCATCTTCTCGGTCGTGTTGCGCGGGTTCTTCTTGGTTACATAGAAGAAACCGGTTTCGGCGGTGGAGACCAGCCGGATCTTGACGGTTGCGGGCTTCGCCATGACGTATCCTGTAGCTTTCCGATTCGGGCCGAGACCCGCAACAATAGGTGAGGCGGCATGCGCTGCCGCCCCTCAAGGACCGGCCCTTTGCGGCAGAAGGCGGCCAAAGTCAAGCGCCAGGCTGGGCTGCGGGCGGCCTGATGCTACTTCTCTTGCACCTGGGTGGGATCGTAATCCGCAATGGGCTTCAAGGCGGCGTAACTTTCCTTCGAGGGCTCATGCTCCAGCGGCGGGAACTCGAACGACTCATCGGGCAAGCGGGTGTCGGGCAGGCGATCGAGCAGGTTGCGGACCAAGGTCAGCCGGCCGCGCCGCTGATCGTTGAAATCGACCAGCGTCCACGGTGCCGCCTTGGTGTGCGTCACAGCGAGCATGGCTTCGCGCGCCTTGGTGTAGTCGTCGTATTTCTCGCGGGCTGCGGTATCGATCGGTGACAGCTTCCAGCGCTTTAGGGGATCTTCGAGCCGCTCCTTGAAGCGCTCCTCCTGCTCGGCCTGATCGGTACACAGCCAGTATTTGAACAGCAAAATCCCATCATCGACCAGCAGCTTTTCGAACGCCGGAACCGCCTTGAGGAATGCATCAACCTGCTTGTCGGTGGCATAGCCCATGACCTTTTCCACCCCGGCGCGATTGTACCAGCTGCGATCGAACAGCACGATCTCGCCAGCGGCGGGCAAGTGCGCGATGTAGCGCTGGAAATACCACTGGTTCTTTTCCGCCTCAGTTGGCTTCGGCAGCGCCACTACCTTGCACTGGCGCGGGTTGAGCGGGCCAGCGACCGCTTGGATCGAACCGCCCTTGCCTGCAGTATCGCGCCCTTCGAACAGAACCACGACCCGCGCGCCGGTCTTGAGCGCCCAGCGCGCCATCGCCACGAGGTCCGCCTCGAGCGGTTCGTAGAGCTCCTCATATTTCTTCTTCTTGAGCTGTTTCATGCGCCCGTTGTGCGCGCGGCTGCGGCTGGGTGCAAGCAGCGCCAATGCCGCCCCATTGCCGCAGTTGTCCCGCAATGATATGGTTGCAGGTGAAACCATGTCCTACACCGCCGCCCTTGCCGAAACTGACTTTGCGCGCCTGCCCGACATCGGTCACGGTGTGTTCGCGGCGCCGCTGCTGCGGCCGGCAGATATCGGTGAAGACTGGCTTGAGCCCGCGCAGCGCACCTATTCGGCGGACGAAAACCGGGTCTGGGACGAACTCTACGCCCGGCAGATGGAAATCCTGCCCGGCCGCGCTGCCAGCGCTTTTCTCGCGGGCCTCGAACGTCTTGATCTGGGCCCCGGCGGCGTGCCCGAATTCGGGCGGCTGTCCGAAGAACTGAGCGCGCTGACCGGGTGGAGCATTGTCCCAGTGCCGATGCTGATCCCCGATCACGTGTTCTTCTGGCACCTGGCCAACCGGCGTTTTCCCGCAGGCAACTTCATCCGCAACCGCGAGGAATTCGACTACATTCGCGAGCCCGACGTGTTCCATGACGTATTCGGCCACGTGCCGATGCTGGCCGACCCGGTCTATGCCGATTACATGCAGGAATATGGCCGCGCCGGGTGGAAGGCGATGCGTCACAACCGGCTCAAGTCGTTGGGCGCGCTGTACTGGTACACGGTTGAGTTCGGGCTGATCCAGGAAAAGGACGGCCTGCGGGTCTATGGCGCTGGCATCCTGTCCGGCCCGGCCGAGGCGGTTTACAGCCTCGAAGCGGAAAGCCCCAACCGGATCATGCTCAACGTCGACCGGGTGATGCGCACCGACTATGTGATCGACGACCTGCAGCCGACCTATTTCGTGATTGAGAGCTTCCAGCAGCTTTATCACGACACCGTCGATCGAGATTTCGACCGGCTCTACCGCTCGCTCAGCCCGGGGTTCACTTACGCCAACACCGCGGTGATCGATATCGATGACGTGTTGCACCGGGGCACGCAGGAGTATGCCCTGCGCGGCGGGCGCGGTAGCGGAGCGCTGTCAGTCTGACTGGCCGACGCCGAAAACCCGTCCGGGTTTTCCGGGCAACAAGCTATTTGCGGATGCAAATAGCGCGCCCAAACAAACCAAAAGGCCGGCGGGTTCGATCGAACCCGCCGGCCCAGCTGTTGATGGCCTGATTTCGCGAGTTCTTCCGCGAATCACATCTTCTTGTCGGCGTTCTTCTTCATCGCGTCGGATTTCGCATCAGCGGCATCGCGCGTCTTGTCGGCCTTGTTCTTGATCGCATCGACCTTAGCTTCGGGAGCGCCCGAAGCATCAGCGGCAGCAGCCGAGGCATCTATGCCGGCCGCCGTCGCGTCACCCGAGGCTTCCACGGCGTTGGCACTGGCTTCGACAGCATTTTCCTTCTTGCTGTCGCAAGCGGCGAGACCCAGCGCGAGGGTCGAAGCGAGAAGGGCGGTCTTGAGAATGGATTTCATAAGGTATTCCCCGTCATTGATGGCGCACGCAATTGGTGCGGCAATTGACACCGCTCCGCAGTGGTTCGGCTGACGGTAAAATGCTTTACCGGGAAAATGGTTCCGCGCGGGATCAGTGCGCGAGGAAGAACAGGGCCGCAGCACCAGCGGCGATCCGGTACAGCGCAAAGGGCGTGAAGCCCGAACGGCTGACGTAGGCGACGAAGGCCTTGATCACTGCAAGGGCGACCACGAACGAGACCACGAAACCAACCGCAATGTGGCTCCACCCGACCGGCCCAGTCCCCGCTGCCAGCTCGGCGCGGTTCTGCCACAGCTCGAGCGTTGAGGCGCCGAGCATGGTCGGAATGGCGAGGAAAAAGCTGAATTCGGCTGCAGTGCGGCGTTCGATGCCCATCGCCAGTGCGCCCATGATCGTGGCGCCTGAGCGGCTGACACCCGGGATCATCGCAAGGCACTGGAGCAGCCCGACCCCGAACGCCTGGCGCACCGGCAGCTGGCCCAGTCCCTGATATTCGCCCTGCTTCGACCAGCGTTCAACCGCAAGGATCGCAAAGCCGCCGCCGATCAGCGCCCAGGCGACGATGGTCGGGCTGCCCAGCATCGCGTCGATCTGGTGCTTGAGCAGGAGCCCGAGCACCGCCGCCGGAATGAACGCGACCAGCATATTGATCACGAAGCGGAACGCCAGCGGTTCGCGCCGCAGCAGGCCCATGCCGACCGCCCAGAAGGTTCGCCAATATTGCACCACCACCGCCAGGATCGCGCCCAACTGGATGACGACGTTGAACACCGCCCAGGTCTTGGCATCGTAGCCGAAAATCTCGGTCGCCAGGATCAGGTGCCCGGTCGAGGAGACCGGGATAAATTCGGTCAGCCCCTCGACAATGCCGAGTAGGACGGAGGTGAGCATCAGGTCCATCAGTCTATCCCCGCAGCCGCCAGTTTCTTGTCATCGAATTGCAGCGAGGCGAGCCGCGCGTAAAGGCCGCCGCGCTTGATCAGCTGGCTGTGCGTGCCGCTTTCGGTCATCAGCCCGCCATCCAGCACCACGATCCGGTCGGCTGCGCGCACGGTGGCGAGGCGGTGCGCGATGACCAGCGTGGTCCGGCCCTGCATCAGCTTGTCGAGCGCGTCCTGGACCAGCCGTTCGCTTTCAGCGTCGAGCGCCGAGGTCGCCTCGTCGAGCAACAGGATCGGAGCCTCGCGCAGCACCGCGCGGGCGATTGCGACCCGCTGGCGCTGTCCGCCCGAAAGCCGCGCCCCGCCTTCGCCAAGGAACGTATCGAGCCCGTCGGGCAGCGCGCGCAGAAACGTCTCGGCATTGGCGGCACGCGCCGCTTCCCAGATCGCTTCGTCGCTCGCGCCCCAGTTGCCGTAGCGCAGGTTATCGCGCGCCGAGGCGGCGAACAGCTGGCCCTCTTGCGGGACCAGCGCCATGCGGCGGCGCACCTCGGCGGGATCGACCGCGGTCAGCGGAACCCCATCGAGTTTGATCGTCCCGGCCTGCGGATCGTAGAACCGCTCGGCCAGCTGGAACAGCGTCGATTTGCCCGCGCCTGAAGGTCCGACAATGGCGATCGTCTCACCGGGTTCGACGGTCAGCGTAAAATCGGCCAATGCGGCGACGTCGAGCCGGGTCGGGTAGCGGAAGGTCACGCCCTCGAACGCCAGCTTGCCGCGCGCCGGGCTGGGCAAGGCGAGCGGCCGAGCGGGAGCGGCGATTGAGGGCTTTTCGCCGAGCAGTTCGTTGAGCCGCCCCGCCGCACCAGCGCCGCGCAGCAGATCACCGTAAACTTCGGTCAGCGCGCCGAACGAACCGGCGACGATCCCGCTGGTCACGACCATCTCGAAGATCGTGCCGCCAGTGATCGAACCCTGCGCGACTTGCAGCGCGCCTTCCCAGACCAGCATCACGATCGAGCCGAAGATCGCGACAATGGCGGTGGCAGTCATTATCGCACGGAGCAGGATTCGCCGCCGCGCGGTGGCGAAGGTTGCTTCCACCGCCGCGCTGAAGCGGCCAAGCTCGCGGCTCTCCTGATTGAAGGCCTGGACCACGCGCATCCCGCCGAGCACTTCGGAAACTAGGCTGCCAATGTCGGCCACCCGGTCCTGGCTGGTGCGCGACACGTTGCGCAGCCGCCGCCCGAAGAACGTCAACGGCAGCACAACCAGTGAAATCCCCAGCAGCAGTCCGCCGGTCAGTTTGGGCGCAAGGATGAACAGGCGGATGATCCCGCCGGTCCCCATGATCAGATTGCGCAGCGCGACTGAAACAGTCGTGCCCACCACTTGTTCGATCAGCGTGGTGTCCGAGGTCATCCGCGAACTGATCTCGCTCGGGCTGTTTTCTTCGAAAAACGCCGGCGACAGCCGCATCAGGTTGCTTTGGACGGCATAACGGATATCGGCCACAACCCGCTCGCCCAGCCATGACACATAATAGAAACGTACCGCCGTACCCAGACCCAGCAATGCCACGATGCCCAGCAGATAGCGGAACCAGCGCGCGATTTCCGCGGTGTCGCCGCCTTTGGCAAAGCCCTTGTCGATGATCAGGTGGAAGCCCGCCGGGATCGCCAGGGTTGCCGAGGCGGTGATCAGCAGCGCGACCAATGCAAAGGCAATCTGGCGGGGATACTTGGCGGTTTCGCGCCAGATCATCCGCAGTGGGCCAAGGCTACGGGCCTGTTTGGCGGTCGCTTCGGAGAGGGGTTCGGGCGCCGGCTGCAGGGCAGTTTCGACGGGTTCACCTAGGGCGGCAGAAGTCATGGCGTGCCCCTAGCACACCTGAAACGCGGCGTAAGCGGATAAGTGGCAATCGCGCACCGATGTTGCACTGCGTCATTTTGTGCATTGCACAATCGGCTGTTGCGGGCCACCTTGAGGGTGAACCGGCCAGCCAAGACCGGCGCAGGAGTATCGTGCCAGTGCTTTATACCGCTTACGAAATGCAGCGCTCGTGGATGAACATGGCCAGCACCTGGGCTTCGGTCGGGGCCGAGTGGCTCAACAATCCGGCGCTGCCGTTCGGTTATACCGGAACGGGCCCAGTCATGGCTTCTGCGCTCGAAGTGTTTGCCCATGCCAGCGCGCCGTATGGCAAGCCGGCCTTCGACATTGAAAGCGTTACCGTTGACGGCACCGACTATCCGGTGACCGAGGCGATCGTGCTGCACCGCCCGTTCGGCAATCTGCTGCGCTTTACCCACGATGGCCTGCCCAAGGACGCGTCGCGGCTGCTGATCGTCGCCCCGATGAGCGGGCACTTTGCCACCTTGCTGCGCGGCACCGTGGCGCGGATGATCGAGAACTGCGAGGTCTATGTCACCGACTGGGCCGACGCCAAGATGGTCCCGCTGGGCGCCGGCGAATTCGATCTCGACGACTATATCGACTACCTGACTGCCTATCTCGAACACATCGGTCCCGGCGCGCATATGCTCGCGGTGTGCCAGCCATCCGTGCCTGCGCTCGCCGTTACCGCGATCATGGCTGCCGACAAGCATCCGTGCCGCCCCGCCACGCTGACCATGATGGGCGGCCCGATCGATACCCGCGAAGCCCCGACCAGCGTCAATGATCTGGCCATGCAGCGCCCGATCGAATGGTTCCGCCACACCGTGATCGCCACCGTGCCGTTGCAATATCCGGGCGCTGGTCGCCGCGTTTATCCCGGCTTCCTGCAATTGGCCGGGTTCATGAGCATGAATCTGGGCAATCACATGCAGAGCCACTACCACATGTTCAAACACCTGGTTGACGGCGACAGCGAAAGTGCGGACGCGAGCAAGGCGTTCTACGACGAATACCGCGCGGTCTGCGATCTCAACGCGGCCTACTATCTGCAAACGGTCGAGTGCGTGTTCCAGACCCACGCCTTGCCGAACAATACATTCGAGCACCGCGGCAAGCTGGTCGACCTGACCAAGATTCGCGACACTGCGATCTTGGCGATCGAGGGAGAGCGCGACGATATCTCTGGCATCGGCCAGACCAAGGCCGCGCTCAAGCTGACCACCGGTCTCGCCGCCTCGCGGAAGCAGTATTTCCTTGCGCCCGAAGTCGGGCATTACGGGATCTTCAACGGCAGCCGCTGGCGCGACCAGATCGCACCGATGGTCGAGGACTGGATCGGAAAGTTCGACCGAGCGCAGCTCAAGGTTGTTGCTTGACCGCCTAATCCGGCGGCAGCGTTTCGCCCGGCGCGGGACGCGGTACGGTCCAGGGCTGGGAGCGCGCCCACAGCGCTTTCAGCACCCGCCGCGTCAGGACCAGCAGCATAATCGCCAGGACCACCAGGATCGCAGCGACCCCCCCGGCCAGTGCCGGATGGGCATAGGCGAGATACAGCAGCCCCGTGGTCGCGGCATCTTCGGCAGTTGAAACAATCACGTTGCTGAACGGTTCGGGGCTGGTGTTGACCACTGCCCGCGCCCCGGCCTTGCCGCTATGCGCCAGCAGCGAAGCCCCGCCGCCAAGGATGAAGGCAATCGCCTGCGCCGCCGGATCGGACGGATCGACAATCGCCAGCGAGAGCAGCGCGCCGCCGACCGGGCGGATCAGCGTGTGGACCGTGTCCCACAGGCTGTCGAGCCACGGCACCTTGTCGGCAAAGAACTCCATGAACGCCGCCGCTCCGGCCACGCCCATCACCCACGGACTGGCCAAAACCCGCAGCGCTGCCAAGTGCTCGGGCAGCGGCAACACGCCGAAATACATAGCGAGGCCCGTTGCCAGCACGCAAAGATAAAGCCGCCAGCCCGACAGCAAGCTGACACTGGCAGCAACGCCAAGAATTTCGGTAATGCCAAGATGTCCGGTCATCGGCCGCAGTCCCCTTCGCGATCCGTCGGGTTCAAGGATGGGCGCGATCTAGCGCGATAGCAAGCTGCCCTCAGCGCCGGTCCAGCGCCGGATCGAGCGTCTGCCCCGGATCGAGTTGGACCCCGAGCGAATTGAGGATCATCGACACCTGCGTGTACTGTCCGACCGTGAAGACGAGGTCGGTGCGGCCCACATCGCCAAGCTCGGCCAGGTCCTGCCAGGTGCCCGCGGTGATGAAGTGATCGCGCACCAGCTCGTCGCTGGCGCGAAGGATCGCGCGGTCAAGTGGCGACCAGTCGGGCGCGGTCGCGCCGGCCTTGATCCGTTCGACCTCTTCGCCGGTCAACCCGGCGTCGATGCCGATCGGCACATGCTGGGTCCATTCATAGCCCGCGCCACACAGGTAACCGACGCGCAGGATCGCCAGCTCGCGTGTCCGTGGCGGCAAGCTGTTGCGTCGCGACAGGATATAGCCGCCCCAGCCGAGGAACGCGGTCAGCGCACGTGGCAGCTGCGCCATGGTGCGGAAGATGTTGAGCACCCGGCCTGGACCAGAAACGGTTCCAGGGCCGCGCGCTGCTCATCGCTCAGCTGGTCAAGATCGATCGGCGCGATCCGCGGTGCGGACAGGCGCACTTACAAGACTTCGAACAGCCCTGCCGCGCCCTGTCCGCCGCCGATGCACATGGTGACGACCACGTACCGCGCTCCGCGGCGCTTGCCTTCGATCAGCGCGTGGCCGGTGCAGCGCGCACCGGTCATGCCGAACGGGTGGCCGATCGAGATCGAGCCGCCGTTGACGTTGAGCAGCTCGTCAGGGATGCCCAGCTTGTCGCGGCAGTAAAGCACCTGCACCGCGAAGGCCTCGTTCAGTTCCCACAGCCCGATATCATCCATCTTGAGGCTGAAGCGCTCAAGCAGCTTGGGGATCGCAAACACCGGCCCGATGCCCATTTCGTCAGGCTCGGTCCCGGCCACGGCCATGCCGACATAGCGGCCCAGCGGGGTCAGGCCGCGCTTTTCGGCGACCTTGGCTTCCATCAGGACGCAGGCCGACGAACCGTCCGACAGCTGGCTGGCGTTGCCTGCGGTGACCGTGTGGCCTTCACCCATCACCGGCTTGAGGCTGGCAAGCCCTTCGAGCGTGGTGTCGGGGCGGTTGCAATCGTCCTTGGTGGCGGTGACCTCCTTGTAGGAAACCTCCTTGGTCTCCTTGTCGACAATCGCCATGGTCGCGGCGCAGGGCACGATTTCATCATCGAACTTCCCCGCAGCCTGCGCGGCGGCGGTGCGCTGCTGCGACTGGAGCGAATAGAGATCCTGCGCTTCGCGGCTGATGCCATAACGCTTGGCGACGACTTCGGCGGTGCCGATCATCGGCATGTAGATATTGGGGTGCATTTCGAGCAGGGCGCGGTCGGGCTCGACGTACATCTTGCCGCTGCCCACCACCTTGGAAATGCTTTCCAGCCCGCCGCCGATGCAAATGTCCATGTTGTCGACGATGATCTGCTTGGCCGCCGTGGCGATGGTCATCAGGCCGGACGAGCACTGGCGGTCGATCGTCATCGCCGGGACAGTGACGGGGAGGCCGGCGCGCAGCGCGGCGAGGCGCGCGACGTTGCCGCCAGTCGAACCCTGCTGGGCGGCACAGCCCATCACGACGTCGTCAACTTCGCCGCCAGCGAGCCCGGCGCGTTCGACCGCCGCGCGGATCGAATAGGCGCCAAGCGTCGCCCCAGTGGTGTTGTTGAACGCACCGCGCCCGGCCTTGGTCAGCGGAGTACGGGCGGTAGAAACGATGACTGCGTCACGCATGATGAATTCCTTTGGTCAAATCCGGTTCACCCCTCCCGGTCCGGGAGGGGCAGCGAGACTTGGCAGCGTGCTGCCTAGTCGCAGCGGGGTGGGTCCAAACGCTAGCGTGGAACCCCCACCCCAACCCCTCCCCACCGGGGAGGGGCTATAGGTCACACGAAAAACAGCGTGATCCATTCGCAGATCAGCGCGGGCTTGTCCTCGCCTTCGATCTCGATGGTCACTTCGTTGGTCTGCTGCCACTGTCCGGGGCGCTTTTCGACCAGTTCGAGCAGCTTGGTGTGGCTGCGCACGCGCTTGCCCGAACGGACTGGGCTGATGAAGCGGGTTTTGTTGCCGCCATAGTTGACGCCCATCTTCACGCCATCGACCCGCGCACCTTCAGTCATCGCGCCGAGCACCGGCAACAACGACAGGGTAAGGAAACCGTGCGCGATGGTCCCGCCGAACGGGGTCAGCTTGGCCTTTTCCTCATCGATGTGGATGAACTGGAAATCGCCGGTTGCTTCGGCGAATTTGTTGATGCGTTCCTGGGTCACGTCGAACCAGTCGGAAACGCCGATCACTTCGCCAGTCTTGGCGGCAAGTTCTTGCGGGGTCATGGGGCCTCTCCTCAGCAGCCGGGAAAGGCGCTGTCATGGCCCAAGCCGGGCGGCGTTGCAATGCGCGCTAGCGTGCCGCTACGGCATCCGGGACCGCGAGACTGCGTTGGACCCGCGCGGAACGAGGCACGGCACCTTCGATTCGCTTGAGGTAGCTCCACAGCCCGCACTGGAGGCCGATCAGCATGTAGCAGAACGGCTGGAAGGCGATCCCGACGAACAGCGATCCGGCCATGTAGACGATCAGCGATTGCTGCAGCGCATTAGCCAGCGGCGCCTGCCAGGTCTCGCCCGCGCCCATACGCTTTTTCCAGCGGTGGCGAATCCGTTCCATCTGCCACAGCCCCGACAGCATCAGCCACAGCCACAGGAACAGCCCCAGCCAGCCTTGTTCGCCCAGCATTTCGAAATAGCTCGAATGGTAGGCGCGGGCCTTGTCGTAGGCATCGCGGGTTTCGACCGAGACATTGTTCCCATCGGCGCTCCGGCCCTTGAGCTGGACGTGGACATGGTTGCTGCGATAGGCCTCGAACCCTCCGCCGAGCGGGTGGTCCTTCACATAGTCGAGCGTCCAGCCCCAGACTGCAACGCGCGTCGCCGCGCTCTCGTCGGCCTCATGGTTCTGGATCGTGCTCATTCGCTGGGTGTAACTGGCCGGCAGCAAGGGAAACGCAGTCAGCGCCAGCACCGCCATAATCCCGATGTACAGCACCCGGCGCTTCACATTGCGCAGCGCCAGCACCGTGAGCAGCGCCAGGCACAGCAGCCCGGTGCGCGCCTGGGTGCCGACCGGCATCAGCGCGCAAGAGAACATCAGCGCCAGCCCGAACAGTTTGGCCCGCCAATCGGGCGGAAAGATCGTGCCGTGGTTCATCAGCCACAGGATCAGCGGGATCACCGCGATCGCGACGGTCGAGATGATCGAGCCTTCGTAAAGCCCGGTGTTGTCGTTGATGAACAGGTGGAGTTCGCCGTACCCGCCGCCGCCGCCGACGGTTTTGATCCCGCCATCGATGATGATCGCGCCGACGCTCAGCACCATGACCAGCGCCGCTGCCTCAATCCGCAGGCGCGTGCGCAAAGTCAGCGGCAGGAACACCGCGAAGACCAGCGCCTTCCAAACCCACGACCACTTGGCCGCAGCCTCGACCGGGAAATCGGCGCTCAGCGTGGTCATCCCGCAATAGACCAGCAGCACCGCGATCAGGCCCTGGCGCAGGGTGAAGCGGCTGTCGATCTTCTCGTCGACCAAAGCCCAGCCACCGAACGCCAGCACGAAAGCGATCAGCGAGATCGGCAGCGAGGCGAGCAAGTGGTACGAAATCTTCTGTGGGCTCAGGATGTCGATATAAAGATAGGCCAGCACCCAGACGAACGGGCGCCGGAAGCCCGCCGCCAGCAGCGCGAGCGTGAAGCCGGTGATCGCCAGGTCAAGCACGGGTGCGCAGCCCTGGCAGCGGCTTGGCCGGCGGTTCAGGCGCGGCCGGTTCCAGCGGCGCTGCTTCCTCGTCGAGGTCGCCGCGCAGCAGGATGCGCAGGCACGCGAGTGCGAGCAGGCCATGCGTCAGCGCCAGGGCGAAAAAGTCGATCATTGCGGCCCGCCTTAGCGCAGCCGAGTTGACGCGCCGTTAAGCAGTCTAGTCCTAGTAGAACGGTCTATGACTCGGATTTTGCACGTCCTTGACCATTCGCTACCGCTGCACAGCGGCTACACCTTCCGCACCCGTGCGATCCTGAAGGCCCAGCAGGCTTCGGGGATCGAGGTGCGCGGCATTACCGGGCTGCGCCATGTGGCCGAGGGTCCCGATACCGAGGAAGTGGACGGCATAACCTTCCACCGCACCCGCGGCACCGCAGGAGGTCCGCCAGCCTATCGCGAGTGGCGCGAAATCCAGCTGCTCGCCGATGCCATCGTCGCTTTGGCGCAGGACTGGCGGCCCGACGTGCTCCATGCCCATTCCCCAGCGCTATGCGGCAAGGCGGCGGCGCTGGCGGCCAAGCGGCTCGGGCTGCCCCTGGTCTATGAAATCCGCGCGTTCTGGGAAGACGCGGCAGTTTCGAACGGAACTGGCAGCGAGGGTAACCTCAAATACCGGCTGACCCGCGCACTTGAAAACAACCTGGTCGCAACTGCCGATGCAGTGGTGACGATCTGCCAGGGGCTGAAAGACGATCTGGTGAGGCGCGGCGTCGATCCGGCCAAAATCACGCTCAGCCCCAATGGGGTGGACCTCGCGCTGTTCGGTGAAGTCCCGTTCGCCGATCCGGCGCTGGCCCGCGAACTGGGCCTGGGCAGCGGCCCCGTAATCGGTTTCATCGGCAGCTTCTATGATTACGAGGGGATCGACGATCTGATTGCGGCCATGCCCGCACTGATCGAGCAGGTTCCCGATGCGCGGCTGCTGCTGGTCGGCGGCGGTCCAATGGAAGCCGCGCTGCGTGCGCAGGCTGCGGCCAGCTCGGCGGCGGCGGCCATCCGCTTCGTCGGACGCGTGCCGCACAGCGAGGTCGAGCGTTACTACGCTCTGATGGATGTGATGGCCTATCCGCGCAAGCGCAGCCGCTTGACCGACCTAGTCACGCCGTTGAAGCCGCTTGAAGCCATGGCCCAGCGCAAGCTGGTTGCCGCGTCCGACGTCGGCGGGCACCGTGAACTGATTACCCACGGCAAAACCGGCGTGCTGTTCGCGCCCGACAGCCCGGCCGATTGCGCCGCCGCGCTGGCCGGTCTGCTGGCCGATCGCACGTCATGGCCCGCCTATCGCGAAGCCGGCCTGGCGCAAGTCAGAACCAATCATGACTGGGCCAAGAACGTTCATCGTTATCACGTTGTTTACCAAGTCCTGTTAGCCCCGAAATCGCGAAACCGCGTCTCCGCAGCCGCCTGACAGCTACCGGCGCGCCTCGCGATGTGAGTTTACAGGGGTTCTGCGAAACGTGAGCAAGCACCAGCACAAGCCGGTCAAGGCCAAGCCGATCAGTGCCAACCCGTTGTTCCCGGCGGTTGTCGCCCTGTGGTTCGGCGCGCTGTTCGGCCTCGGCAGCCTTGCGGTCCGACCTTCGCTGCTCGAGGACCTGGTCCTCAAGAGCCACATCGACCTTATCATTCCCGCCGCCGCCCCGCCGCTCGGCGTCACCGCACGCATCCTTCTGGCGCTGATCATGGCTGCGCTTGGCGCGGTGCTGGGGATCAGCCTGGCCCGCCGTCTGGCCCGGCCCAAACCCGAACTACGCGAACGCAAGCGCGGCGCAAAAGATCTCTCCGACGAATCGCCCCGGCTGCGGCACCGTGACACGCACCCGGATGCTCCGGCGCGCCGCCCGATCTCGGCGCATGAGGAACTGGGCGGCGAAGCTTCGCTCGACCTTGCCTCGCTGGCTTTGCCGGTCGATCAGCCTGCCGAACCTTCACCGGACTTTAGCCAGCAACCCGCCGTTGCCGCGCCTGCGCTCGACTGGACACGCCCGGCCCCGGTTGCAGTCGCGGTCGAACCAAACCCGATCACCCCCGAGGCCGCACACCTCGATGGGCGTCAGGTGTTCGGGATGGCACCGCCGCCAGCACCCAAATTCGCTCCGCGCCAGATCTTCGGGGTCCAGGCCGAAGACGATCATGTGCCCCAGGACTTCGTCAAGGCCGCCGGGTTCCAGACTTCGGTGTTCGACACACCGGAGCCAAGCCCGTTGTCCGGCCGTTCGGATGAGGCCGCCGCCGTATCCCAGACGGAACCAGCCGCTGCCGAGCCCGATCTAGAATCGGCCGAGCCGCGGCCGAGTCCGTCAAGCCAGGGTATGACCGACCTTGCCGCGCGGCTGGCCGTTTCGATGCGCCGCCGCCGCGAGCGTGCCCAGACTGCGCCCGCTCAGGTTGCGCCTTCTGAAGCTGCCCCCGAACCGCTGCTTGCTGTGCCGCCCATGCCTGAGCTACCGGTTTTGCCAGCTGCTTTCGCCGCGTCGCCGGAGTTCCAAAGCGCGCCTGCCGAACCCGCGCATGCCCGTTTTGCCGAGCTTGCTGCGGCAAGCCCGGTCGCCGCGCCGCAAGCGCCGCTGGAAATGCCTGCGTCAATGCGTCCGCTTGCGCTTGATGCGTTCCTTGAAGACGGCGCCGGGCTCGATTCCAGCCTGCTCCCGCCGCGGCACATCGCCGTGCCTGCCGCGCTGCAGGAGCCGGCTCCTTTCACCGCCCCGGCTGCACAGGCCGAAGTTGCTTCGCCTGTGGGCTTAACCGATAGCGAAGCCGCGACCGAAGCAACGCCGGCCGACGACGAAGAGGACAACCCTTACGCGTCACTTCTTGGCGTTGCCCCGGTCCGCCAGGCGCACGTCCGGATCGAAGAACCCGAACGGGCCGCCGATGCCGAAATCGAACCGGTGGTAATCTTCCCGGGCCAGACCGGCCAGATGGTTCCGCTGGCTTCTCCTGCGGCCGAATTGGCCGGGGGCGAAGAGGGCGGTTTCCGCCGCTTCGATGCGCCGGGCTCGGCCGGCCAGGGACAGCCGGTTGCTACTGGCATGAATCCTTCGTTGATCCCGGCCGAAGAAGCTGGACAGGCGCTACGGGCCGCGCTCAGCAGTCTGCAGCGGATGAGCGGCGCAGCCTGATCGGTCCGCCGTATCGCCGGGGCGCAGCCAGCCCGGTTCCAGCTTGAATTGCTATTCACCGGGCAGCTTGGCGCAGCGCGGCCATGGGTCGCCCTTTTCGCAGTTGCAAAAACAGCTTCCTGTCGTCATTGGAATTTTCCACGCAACAAATGCCGCATGATGCGGCAGGAGGTGTAGTGGAAAATTGCCGCAATTCCGCTGGTTCGTGCCTCTGCGCCACGAATCGATCCCGGAACTGCGCCCAATTGGATGAGTGAGGACGATGGCTTACCCCGCGCCCCAAGGGCTTTACGATCCCGGCAACGAGCACGATTCGTGCGGCGTGGGCTTTGTCGCTCACATCAAGGGCGTCAAAAGCCACGCGATCATCAGCCAGGCGCTGCAGATCCTCCACAACCTCGATCATCGCGGCGCAGTTGGCGCGGACCCGCTGCTGGGTGACGGCGCAGGCATCCTGATCCAGATCCCCGATGCGCTTTATCGCGGCTGGGCCGAGGCGGAAGGTATGCGCCTGCCGCCGGCCGGCGAATATGCAGTGGCGATGTGCTTCCTGCCCAAAGATGATGCCGCGCGTGAATTCGTAATCGGCACGTTCGAGAAATTCATCGCCAAGGAAGGCCAGCGGCTGATCGGCTGGCGCGATGTGCCGGTGAACGCAGATGGGCTGGGCAAGACCGTGCTTGAGCAGATGCCAGTGATCCGCCAGTGTTTCATCGCGCGCGGTGACAACTGCGCCGATCAGGACGCGTTCGAGCGCAAGATCCTGGCGATCCGCAAGCAGACCCAGAACCCGCTTTCCGCGCTGGCTGAGAAGCACGGGCTGCCGGGCCTGACCGAGCTCTACATGCCGAGCTTTTCGAGCCGCACAGTGGTCTACAAGGGGCTGCTGCTGGCAACGCAAGTCGGCCACTTCTACCGCGATCTGGCCGATCCGGCCTGCGTTTCGGCGCTTGGCCTGGTCCACCAGCGCTTTTCGACCAACACCTTCCCGAGCTGGAAGCTGGCGCACCCCTATCGCCTGATCGCCCACAACGGCGAGATCAACACGGTGCGCGGCAACGTCAACTGGATGGCTGCGCGCCGCCGGACGATGGAAAGCGAACTGCTCGGTCCCGATCTCGACAAGATGTGGCCGATCATTCCGCACGGCCAATCCGACACCGCCTGCCTCGACAATGCGCTCGAACTGCTGATCGCGGGCGGCTACAGCATGGCCCACGCGGTAATGATGCTGATCCCCGAGGCCTGGGCCGGCAATCCGCTGATGGATGCCAAACGCCGCGCCTTCTACGAATACCACGCAGCCTTGATGGAACCGTGGGATGGCCCCGCCGCGGTCGCGTTTACCGATGGCCGCCAGATCGGCGCGACCCTCGATCGCAACGGGCTCCGTCCCGCGCGGTTCTGCGTCACCGATGACGATCTGGTGATCATGGCCTCAGAAAGCGGCGTGCTGCCGATCAAGGAAGACAATATCGTTCGCAAGTGGCGGCTCCAGCCCGGGCGCATGCTGCTGATCGACCTTGAACTCGGCCGGATCATCGAGGACGAGGAGCTCAAGGCCCAGCTGTCGAGCGCCGAACCTTACGAGGAATGGCTTCGCGCGGCGCAATACAAGCTCAAGGATCTCGAAGTGGTTGAGCCCGAGCTGGCCGAGATCCCTGACGAGACCACCAGCCTGCTCGATCGCCAGCAAGCGTTCGGCTATACGCAGGAAGACCTCTCGCGGTTCCTTGAACCGATGGCGCGCAGCGGTGACGACCCCTTGGGCTCGATGGGAACCGACACGCCGATCGCGGTGCTCTCAAGCCGCTCGCGCCTGCTCTACGACTATTTCAAGCAAAACTTCGCGCAGGTCACCAATCCGCCGATCGATCCGATCCGCGAGGAGCTGGTGATGAGCCTCGTTTCGATGATCGGCCCGCGCCCCAACCTGCTCGGCATGGAAGCGGGCACGCACAAGCGGCTCGAGGTTGACCAGCCGATCCTGACCAACGCGGACGTCGCCAAGATCCGTTCGGTCGAAGCCGCATTGGACGGCGCGTTCCGCACCGAGACGATCGACTGCACCTGGCCCGCTGCGAGCGGGGCTGCAGGCCTCGAAATGGCGCTCAAGGAAATGTGCTGGGCGGCGACCGAGGCGGTGCTGCAGGACAAGAACATCCTGATCCTGTCCGACCGCGCGCAGGGGCCGGACCGCATCGCGATGCCCGCGCTGCTGGCGACTGCGGCGGTGCATCATCACCTCGTCCGCCAGGGCCTGCGGATGCAGACCGGGCTGGTCGTGGAAACCGGCGAGGCGCGCGAAGTGCACCACTTCTGCGTGCTCGCGGGCTACGGCGCCGAGGCGATCAATCCGTACGTCGCGTTCGAGACGCTTGAGGACCTGCGCTGCCGTAAGGACATGCCGCACGATCCCAAGACGGTGCAGAAGAACTACATCAAGGCGGTGGGCAAGGGCGTGCTCAAGGTCATGTCCAAAATGGGCATTTCGACTTACCAATCATATTGTGGCGCGCAGATCTTCGACGCGGTCGGGCTGTCGAGCACCTTCATCGACAGGTACTTCACCGGCACCGCGACGACCATCGAGGGGATTGGCCTGGCCGAAGTCGCTGAGGAAACCGTGCGCCGGCATCAGGCGGCATACGGCGATAACCCGATCTATCGGGGCATGCTTGATGTGGGCGGAATGTACGGCCTGCGCTTGCGCGGCGAGGACCACGCCTGGACCGCCGAGAACGTCGCCAGCCTGCAGCACGCGGTGCGCGGCAACGTGCCGGAAAAATACGCCGAATTCGCCCGCACGATCAACGACCAATCGAGCCGGATGCTGACCATTCGCGGTCTGATGGAACTGAAGCCGGCGGCGGCTCCGCTTGACCTATCCGAAGTTGAGCCCGCCAGCGAGATCGTCAAGCGCTTCGCCACCGGCGCGATGAGCTATGGCTCGATCTCGTGGGAGGCGCATACCACTTTGGCGCTCGCGATGAATCGGATCGGCGGCAAATCGAACACCGGCGAAGGCGGCGAGGACCCATCGCGGTTCAAGGCCTTGCCCAACGGCGATTCGATGCGGAGTTCGATCAAGCAGGTCGCCAGCGGGCGCTTTGGCGTGACCACCGAATACCTCGTCAATGCCGACGATGTGCAGATCAAGATGGCGCAAGGCGCAAAGCCCGGCGAGGGCGGGCAGCTGCCCGGCTACAAGGTCGACAAGACGATCGGCGCGGTCCGCCATTCGACCCCCGGGGTCGGGCTGATCTCACCGCCGCCGCATCACGATATCTATTCGATCGAAGACCTCGCGCAGTTGATCCACGATCTCAAGAACGTCAATCAGACCGCGCGGATTTCGGTCAAACTGGTCTCCGAAGTCGGGGTCGGCACGGTCGCCGCCGGGGTCTCGAAGTGCAAGGCCGATCACATCACGATCTCGGGCTACGAAGGCGGCACCGGCGCATCGCCGCTGACCAGCCTGACGCACGCGGGTAGCCCATGGGAAATCGGGCTTGCCGAAACCCAGCAGACCTTGTTGCTGAACAACCTGCGCAGCCGGGTTTGCGTGCAGGCGGACGGCGGCCTGCGCACCGGGCGCGATGTGGCGATTGCCGCGCTGCTCGGCGCAGACGAGTTCGGCTTTGCCACCGCGCCCTTGATCGCGGCGGGCTGCATCATGATGCGCAAGTGCCACCTCAACACCTGCCCGGTCGGCGTGGCGACGCAAGACCCGGTGCTGCGCGCGCGCTTCACCGGCCAGCCCGAACACGTGATCAACTACTTCTTCTTCGTCGCCGAGGAACTGCGCGGGATCATGGCCGAAATGGGCTTCCGCACGCTGGCCGAAATGACCGGGCGGGTTGACCGCCTCGACATGCGCGAAGCGGTCGATCACTGGAAAGCGCGCGGGATCAATTTGGGCCGCATCCTCCACCAGGTACCGCTGGCAGATAGCCCCTCGCTGGGGCATTCGCTTACCCAGGACCACGGGCTGGACAAGGCGCTCGACAACGAGCTGATCGCCGCCGCCGCCGATGCGCTGGAGCGCCAGCAGCCGGTAGTGATCGAGCGCAAGGTGATCAACGTTAACCGCACGCTGGGCGCGATGCTCTCGGGCGAAGTGGCGCGGCGCTATGGCCACGCGGGCTTGCCCGAAAACACGATCAAGCTGAAACTCACCGGGGTCGCCGGGCAAAGCTTCGGCGCGTGGCTCGCTCACGGCATCACGCTCGACCTGACCGGCGATGCCAACGACTATGTCGGCAAGGGCCTCTCCGGAGGCCGCGTGATCGTGCGCCAGCCGGGCCATGTCGACCGTGAGGCCGGATCGAACATCATCGTCGGCAACACCGTGCTCTATGGCGCGATTGCGGGCGAGGCGTTCTTTAACGGGGTCGCCGGCGAACGCTTTGCGGTGCGCAATTCGGGCGCGGTCGCGGTGGTCGAAGGCTGCGGCGATCACGGCTGCGAATATATGACCGGCGGGGTGGTCGTGGTGCTCGGCAAGACCGGGCGCAACTTCGCCGCGGGCATGTCGGGCGGGGTGGCTTACGTCCACGATCCCGAAGGCCAGTTCGCCGTGCTGTGCAATCAGGCGCAAGTCGACCTGCTACCGATCAACAGCACGCGCGACGAGGAAGACGGCACCGGCCGGCCGCAACAGCGCACGCAGGGTGTCGCGAACGCCGGGATGGGCGACATGCTCCGCCACGATGCCGAGCGGCTGCGCGTGCTGCTTGAGCGGCATCACCTCCACACCGGCAGCAAGCGCGCGCGCGCGCTGCTCGATGACTGGGCGGCTGCGCTCGGCCAGTTCGTCAAGGTCATGCCAAAGGATTACGCCAAGGCGCTGCGTGCACTTGAGGCCGAACGCCTCGAAGCCGCCACCGTGGCAGCGGAATAAGGGTCAGGACGATGGGCAAGGAAACTGGATTTCTCGAACTCGACCGGCAGGATCGCAAATACGCTGATCCCAAGGAGCGCCTTTCGCATTACCGCGAATTCGTGATCCCGCACGACGCGCCGGCGCTGCGCGCGCAGGCCAGCCGCTGCATGGATTGCGGCATCCCGTACTGCCACAACGGCTGCCCGGTGAACAACATCATCCCGGACTGGAACCATCTGGTCTATGAGGGTGACTGGAAGAACGCACTTGAGGTCCTCCACTCGACCAACAACTTCCCCGAATTCACTGGCCGGATCTGCCCCGCCCCGTGCGAGGCGAGCTGCACGCTCAACATCATCGACCAGCCGGTCACGATCAAATCGATCGAGAATGCGATCGTCGACAAGGGCTGGGAAGAGGGCTGGATCACGCCGCAGGCACCGGCGCGCCGCACCGGCAAGACCGTTGCGGTGGTCGGTTCGGGCCCCGCGGGCCTTGCCGCCGCCCAGCAACTGGCGCGCGCGGGCCATTCGGTCACCGTGTTCGAGAAGAACGACCGGCTGGGCGGACTGCTCCGCTACGGCATTCCGGATTTCAAGCTAGAAAAGCACCTGATCAACCGCCGCGCGGTGCAGATGGAGGCCGAAGGCGTTCAATTCCGCACTTCGATGGAAGTTGGTGTAACCATATCGGTTGCATCGCTCAAGGAGAACTTCGACGCCATCGTCCTGTCGGGCGGCGCCGAGGAACCGCGCCGGCTTGAAATCCCCGGCGCCGAGCTATCGGGCGTGCGGCTCGCGATGGAATTCCTCACCCAGCAAAACAAGCGCAATGCGGGCGACGAAGAAACCCGCGCCGCACCGCGCGGATCGATCACTGCCACCGGCAAGCATGTTGTCGTGATCGGCGGCGGCGATACCGGCAGCGACTGCGTCGGCACCTCGAACCGTCAGGGCGCCGCCTCGGTCACCCAGATCGAGATTATGCCGCGTCCGCCGGAAAAGGAAGACAAGGCGCTGACCTGGCCCAACTGGCCGATGAAACTGCGCACTTCGAGCAGCCACGAAGAGGGCGTGGACCGCGACTGGGCGATCCTGACCAAGCGGGTTGCGGGCCACGACGGCAAGGTCACCGGACTCGATTGCGTCCGCGTGGAATGGCAGAACGGCCAGATGCAGGAAGTGCCGGGCAACGAATTCACGCTGCGCGCCGACCTCATCTTCCTCGCCATGGGCTTCCTCGGGCCGCTGCAGCAAGGCTTGCTCGATCAGGCCGGGGTTGCCCTCGACGCGCGCGGCAACGTGGCCGCCAACGTGTACGAGTATCGCACCAGCGACCCGCAGATCTTCGCCTGCGGCGACATGCGGCGAGGGCAGAGCCTGGTTGTCTGGGCAATCCGCGAAGGCCGCCAGGCCGCCCGCTCGGTCGACGAAATGCTAATGGGGGTCAGCGAACTGCCGCGCTGAAGGCAATTGCTTCGGTATAATTTGTTCACACGAAGACACGAAGAGCACGAAGATGTTGCGATGGCGGCAAAGCCGCTTTTCAAATTCAACCATCCGCTGAACGCAATCGATGGATTAGAACCTGCCTGCGGCGCTTGGCGATCCCTCTTCGTGTCCTTCGTGTGAACCAAACTTCCAACATCCCATCCGTCTCGCTATGGCCAGCGAATGCCCAAGATCGCCTTCCTTGCCTGCCCCGACACGCTGCCCGGATCGCCCACGCGCCGCCCTGATGCGTTCGAGCATGACTTGCTGCTCGCCGCATTGCGCGATGGGCTCGCGGGCCGCGCGGAGCTAACTGATATCGTCTGGCGCGCGCCGCTGGACGTGCTGGCCAAGTTCGACCTCGCCTATATCGGCACGCCGTGGGACTATACTGAGGCCAAGGATGAATTTCTGGCCCGGCTTGATGCGCTCGAAGCGGCAGGGGTGGTGGTCGCGAACCCGGCGGAGGTGATCCGCTGGAACGCCGACAAGCTGTACCTCAAGGAACTGGCCGCGCGCGGGGCGCCTTCGATCCCGACCTTGTGGCCCGAGGCACCGACACCCGCCGACATCCGCGCCGCCTTCGACCACTTCGGCAGCGATCGTGTGGTGGTTAAGCGCCGCGTCGGCGCGGGCGCGATCGGGCAGGACAGCTTCCGCCGCGGCGACGTGAGCATCGATGCCTGGCGGATGGATCAGCCGGCGATGATCCAGCCGTTCCTCCCCGCGATCCAGCGCGAGGGCGAGCTCAGTTTCATCTTCATCGGCGGCGCGCTCAGCCACGCATTGATCAAGCGCGCCGCGGCGGGCGATTACCGCGTCCAGTCGCTCTACGGCGGCAGCGAAGTCCCGCTCGACCCCGCCCCCGCCGACCGCGCGGCGGCCGAAGCGGTGATGGCAATGCTCCCCTTCGCGCAGCCGCCGTCTTACGCCCGGATCGACATGGTCAGGCTGGAGAGCGGCGAGCTGGCGGTGATCGAGGCGGAGTTGATCGAGCCTTACCTCTATCCAGAGCAGGGCCCGCAGTTTGGACGGAAGCTGGCGGATGCGTTACTGAGGCGATTGAATTCAGAAATGACGGCAGCGATGGGTGGTAGGCGGACGCTCAAAAATTGAAAACGAACCCGCGATGATTTAGCCATCTGACTAGTGGCTGGCCTAAAATCCACAAGATGGGAGCCGCAACTAATGCCGCCCTGATTCCCCACGATCGAGAATGGCCTTTGTTATCGTCGTTCGTCCAGCCCGCTCCCAAGGGTAAGGCAGCAAGTCTTCGTACCTTTATTCCGCGCTTGGGCCTTGTGAAGATAGCGATGGCGATTGCGGCGAAGCTGATCCAAAACATCAATGCAGCGCTCGTCGACTGGAACGCTGTAAAATAGGTAATCGAGCCGTGTTCATTGTGCTCAATATGGCACCTAGCGCCTCGTTTGGCTCGCTGGGTGCGGCACCAGTCCAAATCTGCACGGCAATGAAAAAGGTGACGAAGGTGGCAATCGCACAACCGGACGCCAATCCTTCGATCTTCGCTCGCAATTCACGATTCTGCCAGAGTTCAAACACCGCCCGTCTATAACCGCCATTCGATTTTCCTACACGTCCGAAATTTGCGAAACAGCGCGACGCTCTTCGAATCAATTATATTCTCGATCACCAAAGGCCGGGCACAACCGAGCCAAAGGTGACACTTTCGACCGCAAGGCAACACTTCCGTTTTTCCCTTTGGACCTTGTCCACAGTGTCCAGTCGTTCAACTAAGCGCCCAGTTCACTGAACCGCGCCCCTGCGCTTCAAGAAATGCATTGGCCTTACCGAAATGCCCGCTGCCGAACCAGCCGGTGTGCGCCGAGAGCGGGCTGGGGTGCGGGGCGGTGAGGATCAGGTGGTGGCTGTCCATCAGCCCCGGCACGCTTGCCGCCTTCTTGCGGGCGTGACTACCCCACAGCATGAATACGCAAGGGTCTGCCTTGGCGGCGACTGCGGCGACAATCGCGTCGGTCACTTCCTCCCACCCGTTGCCCTGATGCGAGGCGGGCTTGCCGTCCTCGACCGTCAGCGAATTGTTGAGCAGCAGCACGCCCTGCTTGGCCCAGCTCGACAGGTTGCCATGCGCGGCGCGCGGCAAGCCGAGTTCGCGCTCAAGTTCCTTGTAGATGTTGACCAGGCTCGGCGGAACCCTGACCCCCGGCTGCACCGAGAATGACAGGCCGTGCGCCTGTCCAAACCCATGGTACGGGTCCTGCCCGAGGATCACCACCTTGACGCTATCGAGCGGGGTTAGTTCGAGCGCCGCCAGCCGCAATCCGCGCGGTGGGTAGATCGCCTTGCCGGCAGCCTCTTCCGCGGTCAGGAAGGTGCCCAGCGCGCGCGACTTCGGGCTGGCCAGCACTGGCTCCAGCACGGCGCGCCAACTGTCCGGAACCGCATCGCCTGAACCCAAGTTCTTTCTCCGACATTTCCGGGGCTTCCCACCCCGCGTAAGTGAGCCTAAGCACCCAGAGATATGACTGTCCATCTGCACGAAGAAGATCTGCCCGAGGGCGTGATGGGCGAAGGGCCCATCGCGGTCGATACCGAAACCATGGGGCTGATCACGCTGCGTGACCGGCTGTGCCTGGTCCAGCTGTCCGACGGGCGGGGCGATGAGCACCTCGTCCGCTTCGGCCCCGGCTCCAGCTATGACGCGCCCAACCTGAAGGCGGTGCTGGCCGATCCGGCGCGGATCAAACTGTACCATTTCGCCCGGTTCGACCTTGCCGCGATCGAGCATTACCTGGGGGTCGAGGCTGGCCCCGTGTTCTGCACCAAGATCGCCAGCAAGCTGGTGCGGACATACACCGACCGGCATGGCCTCAAGGACCTGGTCCGCGAATTGCTCGGCAAGGAGCTGTCCAAGCAGCAGCAGTCGAGCGATTGGGGCGGGCCGGAGCTGAGCGAGGCGCAGCGCGAATATGCCGCGTCCGACGTGCGCTATCTGCATGCGATGTACGCGATCCTGACCGAGCGGTTGGCGCGCGAACACCGCACTGCCGCCGCCGAAGCCGCCTTCGCCTACCTGCCGCACCGCGCGCGGCTCGATCTGATGGGCTGGGCCGACAAAGACATTTTCAGCCACGAATCATGAGCCTTGCAGCCGACCGGGTCCGCGACAAGCGCCAGCACTGGGCGGCGCCCGGCGGGTGGCACGACCGCAAGATCAAGCTGCTCGCGGTGTGGCTGCCCGGCGCGGTCGGCGTAGTGCTCGCCGCGATGATCATCGGGCCGCTGTTTGCGCGGCGCGAGATCAGCTTCCTGCTTGATCGCAACAAGGTGGCGCTGACCACCGAACGGGTCCGCGTCGCCAATGCGATGTACCGCGGGATCGATAACGATGGCCGCCCGTTCACCCTCACTGCGGGTAACGCCGTGCAGGTCTCGATCAAAGATCCGGTGGTCAAGATGGACATGCTCGCCGCACGGCTGCGGCTGAGCGATGGACCGGCAGAACTCACCGCAGAGAACGGCGCCTACAACTACCGCGACGAAACCGTAACTGTCGCAGGGCCAGTGATCTTCACCGCCGCCGATGGATATCGCATGACGACCGACAACGTCGCGATCGACCTCAAGGGCCGCAAGGTCGGCGGCAGCGGCGGGGTCAGCGGAGCGGTTCCGGCTGGCACTTTCCGGGCGGACCGGGTAAGTGCCGACCTTGACCAGCGGATCGTCACGCTGGACGGCAACGTGCGGATGAACATGCAACTCCAGCAACTCAGGATGCCGCGATGAGCGATAGTTCGGTTCCCTTCCTCGGCCTGAAGCGCACCGCGCTGCGCTCACTGCTGGCAGGTTTTGCGATTGGCAGCGCCGCCTTGCTCGCGCTTGCTCCGTCGCAGGCTCAGGTTTTTGCGGGGCAGGACAGCAACGCCCCGGTTCAGGTCGCAGCCGATCACGGCGAGCTTCTGGGCAAGCAGGACCGCGCGACGCTGGCCGGCAATGTAGTAATCACCCAGGCTGGCCTGACCCTGCGCGCGGCGCGCACCACCATCGCCTTTTCGAGCGGCGGCGGCTTCAAGATTCACCGGCTCGACGCGACCGGCGGGGTCACCGTCACCCGCGGCGACCAGAGCGCAAGCGGCGATGTGGCAATCTACGATTTTGACCGGCGGATCATCACCATGGCCGGCGGCGTGACCCTGCGCCGCGGTGCGGACCGGCTCAGCGGCGGGCGGCTGGTGATCGATCTCGACACCGGGCTATCCAGCGTCGACGGCAATGTCGGCGGCGGATCCTCGGCGCTTGGCTCGTCAGGCAGTGCGCCGCGCGGCGGGCGCATCACCGGGACCTTCTCCGTGCCCAAGCGCACCAACTAAACCCGCTCGCGCCGTGGAAATCCGTGCCCTGCGGCGCATCCTGCTGGCCATGGTCGGGACGGGCGAAGTTCCGGGCCTCGAAAGACTCGGCACCGCCGATTAGTCGGCGCTGAACGCACTTGCCGCGCAGCACCGGCTGAAGCCGCTGCTCCACTTCCAGCACCCCAGCGATGCGCGAATTCCGACACCGGTGCGCGCGGACTGGCACGAGGCGCACCGGCTCGCTACCCTGCAAGCGATGCTGACCCGGCATGAGCTGCGCGAATGTGCGAGGTTGCTCGAAGCGGCGGGCGCCGCGCCGATCGCGCTCAAGGGGGCCTGGCTCGGTGCCCACGCTTACCCTGCCCCGGCGCTGCGACCGATGCGCGATATCGACCTGCTGGTGCCGCAGGATCAGGTGCTTGCCGCTTATTCTGCGCTGAAGGCCGCAGGTTATCGGGACTATGGGCCAGCCGAGATGTCGCTTGAGCAGGCGGTGCGGCTCGACAAGCATTTGCCCCCGCTGATCGCACCGCACGGGACGGTGGTGGAATTGCACCACCGGCTATCGGAGCCGGACGGTAGGCTCGATCATGCCAGCCCGGTGCAGCAGGTGCCCGGAACCGCAAGGACCGTGCGCGACGAAAACGGGATTGCCTGTCTCGCTCCAGAAGAGACGCTCGCGCACCTGATTGTCCATGCGGTCTACAGTCACTGGCTTGACTGCGGGCCATTGCTGCTGCCCGACATCGATTACCTGCTGCGCGCTGCGCCAGTGGATTGGCCGGCGTTCTGGCTGCGCGCCACCAGCGAAGGCTGGCGCAGCGGTGCGCGGCTGGTGCTCGAACTGGTCGCCAGCTATCGTCCCGGCGCCGGTATCGACTTTGCGGCCGATAGCGGTCCGCCGCCGCCAGCCGAACTGGTCGCGGCGGCGCCCGACCTGCTCCTGTAGGATCTTGACACTCGGCGCAGCGCGGGGCTGGCCGCAGCCGCCATCAAGTCCGGCCCGGCGCGGCTGTTCCAGCGGCTACGCGGACGGCGCGACGTGCATGGCGAAGCCGAGGTTACGCGCGCGATGGAGCACGAAGGCGGGATGATCGGGTGGGCCGGTGCAGCGCGACAGGTTCGGCAAGGCGGCGGCAGAGCGCGCTGTGCAGCACTGGTCAAAGCCAGCCATTATCGCCGCAGCACTCGAACAGCTGGGCTGATCAGTTCTTCGCCCAGGGCGACTTGTTGGCGGCGCTGGCCTGCGCCGTCTGGGCTTCTTGTTTTTGGGTCTGTTCGGCTGAGGGCACCGTGCAATAGGCAGTGAGCATGATACCAAGCCCCCAGGTCACCGCTTTCCAGCGGCTGGAGAAAACCTGCGACATCTTGGTGCCAAAACCGAACATGCGCCAAGCATAACCCGGCAAAGTTAAGGAAGCTTAGCCGCCTCGCGCTGAAGTTGGTAAAGCAGGTCAAGCGCTTCGCGCGGGGTCAGCGCATCGACATCGAGCTCGGACAGCCGTTCGCGCAATGTGACGACCACCTCCACCTGCTGGTCAGCCGCCGCGGCAAACAGCGGCAGGTCGCCGAGTCCTGCGGCAATCCCGCCGGTTTCCGCGCGGCCCTTTTCCAAACGTTCAAGCACCGAACGAGCCCGCGCGATGACCGGCGCGGGCACGCCGGCAAGCTTGGCCACGGCCAGGCCATAGCTGCGATCCGCCGGACCTTCCGCTAATTCATGGAGCAAGACGAGATCGCCCTGCCATTCGCGCGCGCGGACATGATGCAGCGACACGGCCTCGCAGCTTTCGGCCAGCCGCGCGAGTTCGTGGTAGTGGGTTGCGAACAGGCAGCGGCAACGGTTCGTCGAATGCACCGCCTCGGCTACCGCCCAGGCGAGCGCCAGACCATCGTAAGTCGAGGTGCCGCGCCCGACCTCGTCGAGAATGACGAAGCTGCGGCTGGTAGCCTGGGCCAGGATCGAGGCCGTTTCGACCATCTCGACCATGAAAGTCGAACGTCCACGCGCAAGGTTGTCTGATGCGCCGACCCGGCTGAACAGGCGGTCGACCAGCCCGATCCGGGCCGCTGTGGCAGGGACGAAACTGCCCGCTTGCGCGAGCAGCACGATCAGCGCGTTCTGGCGCAGGAAGGTGCTCTTGCCGCCCATGTTGGGGCCGCCGATCAGCCACAGTCGGTCGGTTTCGGACAAGCTGCAATCGTTGGTGACAAAGCGTCCGCCGCGGCCACCCAGCGCGGCTTCGACCACCGGGTGACGCCCGCCGCTGACCTCGATCACCGGGGCCGCCACGATTTGCGGGCGGCACCAGCCGCCTTCGGCCGCGCGTTCGGCCTGCCCTGCGGCAACGTCGATCCGCGCCAGTGCCTCGGCGGTCCGGGCAATGGCATGGCGTGCTGTGACCGCGCGCTCGCACAGCTCCTCGAAATGGGCTTCCTCGGCGGCCAGCGCATGGCCGCTCGCCTGCGCGATCCGGCTCGCTTCTTCATGCAGTGCGAGCGAGTTGAAGCGCACTGCTCCGGCCATGGTCTGGCGGTGGGTGAAGCCGCTGTCCGGGACCATCAGCGCATCGGCCTGCCGCGCCGGGACCTCGATGAAATAGCCAAGCACCCCGTTGTGCTTGACCTTGAGCGTCGCGATGCCGGTCCCAGTCCGGTACCTGGCTTCAAGCGCGGCAATCGCGCGGCGGGCATTGCCCGAGATTTCGCGCAGTTCATCGAGCGCATGGTCGTATCCGGCGGCGATGAAACCGCCTTGGCTGCGCTCGCTTGGGGGAGCGGGGACCAACGCGCGCGAAAAATGGTCGGTGAGCGCTGCGTGTCCGGTCAGGCTAGGTAACAAGGCATCGAGTAGTGCGGGCCGATCGGAACGTTCCTTCAAGTGATCGTGGACGCGCCGGGCTTCGCCAAGCCCGTCGCGCAATTGTCCGAGATCGCGCGGGCTGCCGCGTCCGGCGACGATACGGCCGAGCGCGCGGGACAGGTCAGGCAGCGCCCGCAGGACGGTCCGCAGGTCGCCGCGCAGCAGCGGATCGTCATGCAGCCACTGCACCATGGCAAGCCGCGCCTCGATCTCGGCCATATCGGTGAGCGGTGCGGACAAATCATCCGCCAGTTGGCGCGCGCCTGCCCCGGTTACGCAGCGATCGACCGCCTCGATCAGGCTGCCGCGTCGCCCGCCCTGACTGGACGCCATGATTTCAAGGCTGGCGCGGGTCGCCTCGTCCATCGCCAAGTGCGCCTCGCCGCTACGCGCCACCGGCGGCAGCAACAGCGGCAAGGTGCCGCGTCCGACGTGATCGAGATAGGCGATCAGCCCTGCAGTGGCGGCCAGCATCGGCCGTGAAAAGGTGCCATAGGCATCCAGCGTAGCGACCTCGTACAGCGCCTTGAGGCGGCGTTCGCCCTCCTCGCTGGCAAACTCACGCGCGGCACGGGGTATCGCCCCGGCGGGCGCATCGGCCAAGCCGTCGCTGACCACTACCTCGCTCGCCCCAAGTCGCGCCAGTGCGGCTCCGAGCTGCTCGAGAGAACATTCTTCCAGTTCCAAGCGTCCGGTCGATATGTCGCAAGCGGCAATCCCGCAGGTCCCGCGCATCTCGCACACCGCAGCGAGCAGGTTTGCGCGGCGCGGTTCGAGCAGCGCCTCCTCGGTCAGCGTGCCCGCAGTGACAAAACGGACGATATCGCGAGAGACCAAGGCCTTCGATCCGCCGCGCCTTTTCGCTTCATCCGGGCTTTCGGTCTGCTCGGCGATTGCGACCCGGCAGCCCGCCTTGATCAGCCGTGCCAGGTACCCTTCGGCCGAATGCACCGGTACGCCGCACATCGGGATCGGCACGCCGAGATGCTCGCTGCGGCTGGTCAGCGCGATATCGAGGATCTGCGCTGCAGCGCGGGCGTCGTCGAAGAACAGCTCGAAGAAATCGCCCATGCGGTAGAACAGCAAGCAATCGGGCGACTCGGCCTTAAGCGCGAGGTACTGCGTCATCATCGGGGTGACGGCTGGATTGCCGGAAGGGGCGTGCATGTTGCTAGCCTAGCGCGGATAGGCTGCATTTGCGACGGATTACCGCGCAGCTTTCCCCTATCGTGTCGCGCCGCCTTCCGTTAGGGCAAAGGCCATTGCGGGAGATACCAGTGTCAGACGATACCCCCAGGGAAGAAGCCAACCTCCGCTTCACCGAGCGCGAGGCGCTGTTCTACCACAAGACCATCCGCCCCGGTAAAATCGAGATCATCGCCTCGAAGCCGATGGCGACCCAGCGCGACCTTTCGCTTGCCTATTCGCCCGGCGTCGCCGTGCCGGTCCAGGCGATCTACGACAATCCCGCAGACGCATACGAATATACCGCCAAGGGCAACCTTGTCGCCGTCATCTCGAATGGTACCGCGATCCTCGGCATGGGCAACCTGGGCGCGTTGGCCTCAAAGCCGGTGATGGAAGGCAAGGCAGTGCTGTTCAAGCGCTTTGCCGACGTCGATTCGATTGATATCGAACTCGACAGCGAAGATCCCGATGCGCTGATCGAAGCCATCGCGATGATGGAACCGAGCTTTGGCGGGATCAACCTTGAGGATATCAAAGCCCCCGAATGCTTCGTGATCGAGCAGGCTCTGCGCGACCGGATGAAGATTCCAGTGATGCACGATGACCAGCACGGCACCGCGATCATCGCGGCTGCGGGCCTCGTCAACGCCTGCTTCCTGACTGGTCGTGAATTCAAGGACGTCAAGGTGGTGGTAAACGGGGCCGGCGCCTCCGCGCTGGCTTGCACCGCGCTGATCAAATCGATGGGCGTGCGCCACGAGAATGTCATGGTGTGCGATACCAAGGGCGTTATCTACGTTGGCCGCGAGGGTGTTGACCAGTTCAAGTCCGCCCACGCCGTTGTCACTGAAAAGCGCACGCTCAAGGAAGCGATGCACGGGGCCGATATCGTGCTCGGCCTGTCAGCCGCCGGGGCAATCACCCAGGACATGGTCAAGGACATGGCCGCCCAGCCGATCATCTTCGCGATGGCCAACCCCGATCCTGAGATTACCCCGCCCGATGCCAAAGCGGTGCGCCCCGATGCGATCGTCGCCACCGGCCGCTCGGACTATCCCAACCAGGTCAACAATGTGCTGGGCTTCCCCTTCATTTTTCGCGGCGCGCTCGACGTGCGGGCGACCGCGATCAACGAAGAAATGAAGATCGCCGCTGCCCATGCCATCGCCCAGCTGGCGCGCGAACAGGTGCCTGAGGAAGTGGCCGCAGCCTATGGCCAGAAGTACCACTTCGGGCCCGATTACATCATCCCCGCCCCGTTCGACCCGCGCCTTATGGAAGTGGTCTCTTCGGCCGTCGCCAAGGCAGCAATGGATTCGGGTGTGGCGCAAAAGCCGATCGAGGATTTCGATCTCTACCGCACCGAGCTAAAAGCCAGGCTCAACCCGACCACCTCGGTGCTGACCGAGGTTTACGACCGGGTGAAGGCCAATCCCAAACGGATGATCTTCGCCGAGGCGGAGAACGAGATCGTGCTGCGCGCGGCGATCCAGTACCGCGATTTCGGCTATGGCGAACCGGTGCTGGTTGGCCGCACCGACGCGGTCCGCGCCAAGCTTACCGAGCTGGGCGTTGAACATCCCGAAAGCTACCAGATCGAGAATTCGGCGGTCAGCAT
Organism: Novosphingobium sp.; assembly: GCA_043740455.1. GTDB lineage: Bacteria > Pseudomonadota > Alphaproteobacteria > Sphingomonadales > Sphingomonadaceae > Novosphingobium. The sequence goes on from JAYUCG010000008.1 coordinate 45,681, forward strand.
CTATGTGCCGGCGATGGTCGAACTGCTGTACGAGCGGCTCAAGCGGCGCGGGTTCATGGAGCGCGACGTCAAGCGGATGGTCAACCAGGACCGCAACGTCTTTGCCTCGCTCTTGCTCAAGATGGGCATCGGCGACGCGATGGTCACCGGCACTACCCGGACCTTTGCGCAGACGATGCGCGAAGTGCGGCACGTGCTCGATCCTCAGGACGGACGCCTGCCCTTCGGCATCCACTTGATGATCGGCAAGAACTATACGGTCTTCCTGGCCGATACGACGGTCAACGAACGGCCGAGCGCGACCGATCTGGCCGTAATCGCCAAGGAAACCGCTGCGGTGGCGCGGCGGCTGGGGCATGAGCCGCGCGTGGCCTTCCTGTCTTATTCGACCTTCGGCAACCCGCCGGGGCGCTACCTTGAAAACATTCGTGATGCGGTCGCGCTGCTCGATGCCGAACAGCCCGGGTTCGAATACGAGGGCGAGCTCGCCCCCGATGCCGCGCTCAACCCGGCGGTGATGAAGAACTATCCGTTCAGCCGGCTTTCTGCCCCGGCTAATGTGCTGGTCATGCCGGGGCTGCAATCGGCCAATATCTCGGCAAAGCTGCTGCGCGAACTGGCCGGCAACGCCACGATCGGGCCGATGCTGCTGGGCATGGAAAAGCCGGTCCAGATTGCGCCGATGACCGCGATTGCGCCCGATGTCCTGACATTGGCCGTGCTCGCGGCGGCGGGTGTGGCGGGCTGAACGGGATGGGCCTGCGCCCGCGCCGCAGCGCGCTGTTCCTGCCTGCCTCGAACCCCAAGGCGCTGGCCAAAGCCCGCACGCTGGGTGCCGACGTGGTGATCCTCGACCTTGAGGACGCAGTCGCGCCCGAGGCCAAGGCAGAAGCGCGCGAAGCGGCGGTGCGCGCAGTCAGCGATGGCGGCTGGGGCCGGCGCGAACTGGTGATCCGGGTCAACGGTCTCGACACCCCGTGGGGCGCGGCGGACCTGGCTGCGGTTGCCGCGGCAGGGCCAGATGCGGTGCTGGTGCCGAAGGTCAGCGATTGCCTTGGCCTGCGCGCCTATGACGCGGCGCTGGCCTCCGCTCCGGCCGCGACCCGGCTCTGGACGATGATCGAGACCTGCGCGGTCGTGCCCGAGCTGCCGGTACTCGCCGCGCTAAAAGCCACGACCCGGCTCGCGGCCTTTGTGCTTGGCACCAACGATTTGGCCAAGGACATGCGCGCGCAGATCAGGCCCGGGCGGGCGCCGTTCCTGCCGATCATGAGCGCGGCAGTCTGCGCTGCACGCGCGCATGGCCTTATCGTGATCGACGGTGTCTGCAACGAATTTCGCGATCCTGAAGTGCTGAGGCGCGAGGCTGTGCAAGGCCTGGAGTTCGGCTTCGATGGCAAGTCGCTGATCCACCCCGACCAAATCGAACCGTGCAACGAAGTCTTTTCGCCAAGCGCAGGGGAAATCGAAGCGGCCCGCAGCGTGGTCGCGGCCTTCGAAGACCCGGACAATGCCGGCAAGGGCGCGATCCGTCTTGACGGGCGGATGGTCGAATTGCTGCATCTGGAGCAAGCGCGGCGGACGCTCGCGATCGCGGCGGCGATCGGCTAGCTCCAGGCGTGATAGGCGCCGTAAAGGCTGGTCAGCGTCAGCACGATCCCGACCAGCACGAGCATCGCCTTGGGATTGAAGTGCTTGGCGGCCCAGGCTCCGATCGGTGCCGCGAGCAAGCCGCCGATCAGCAGGCCCAGAGTCGCGCCAGCCACGTCGGCCACGCCGATATTCCAGATGAAGGCAAGCGAAACTGCCAGGGTCAGGAAGAATTCAACTGAATTGACCGTGCCGACGACCTTGCGCGGATCGGCTCCCTGGATCAGCAGGTTCGAGGTCACCACCGGCCCCCAGCCGCCACCGCCGACAGCGTCGAGGAAGCCGCCGAACAGCCCGAGCGGGGCAATCAGGCGCGCCTCGCGCAGCTTGGGCGGATAGAGCAGCCCGCGCGCCAGAATGTAGATGCCGATCGCCGTGAGGTAGATGAGCACGTAGGGCTTGACCACGGCGGCATCGATCGAGGTGAGCACGTAAGCCCCCAGCACCCCGCCGATCAGCCCGGGGATCAGCAGCCGGAAGAACAGCCGTTTGTCGATGTTGCCATGGAGCAGATGGCTGATCCCCGACACTGCCGTGGTGAAGCATTCGACGATGTGCACACGCTGCGAGGCAAGCGCTGGCGGCACGCCCAAGACCGCGACCAGAAGCGTGTTCGAGATGACTCCGAAAGCCATGCCCAGCGCGCCATCGACCAGCTGAGCGGCAAAGCCCACCCCGACAAAGGGCAGCAGCGCTTCCAGGTTGAAATGAGAAATCTCAAGCACGCCAGAACCTCCGCCACTGCGTTGGTTCAGCAACTAACGCCCGCTGCCATGACCCGCGACAAAGAAATTCGCGCGCAAGGCAAATCGGAAGCATGCGCCTGCTGAATCGCTTTGGATATTAGCTGGAGCGATTAGCGGACAGCAACGGTACGCGGTCCTTGCACCTTGGCGAGCACCTTGTGCGACACTTTGACGCAGCGCGCCTCGACCACCGGGTAGTCAGCGCGAAGCGCGGTATCGCTGCCAAGCGCCGTCTCAACCTGCGCTTCGCACTGGGCCGGGACGGCATAGGTCTGTTCGGGTGCGGCAATGCGTTCGCATGCGGTCCCGTCGTCCGCGCAGCCGAACAGCAGCAATGTATAGGCGATCACGCTCATCCCTTGCACTCCTTGCCGGATCAACCGGCTGGGGCGAACAAGGTTCCCGGCCTCAGTCGTTCTCGAGCAGTGCATTGACTGCCGCAGCGGCATGGAGCGCAGTGGTGTCAAACAGCGGCACCGCGCTGTCTTCGGGGCCGATCAGCAACATGATCTCGGTACAGCCAAGGATCACGGCCTCGGCACCGCGATCAACCAGCCGCGCGATCACCGCCCGGTATGCTGCGCGGGATGGCTCGCTAACCACCCCCGCGATCAGCTCGTCGTAGATGACGCGATGAACCAGCGCGCGGTCGGCTTCATCCGGAACCAGCACCTCAAGCCCGTGGCGCTGCGCCAGTCGGTCACGGTAGAAAGCCTGCTCCATGGTGAAGGCCGTGCCGAGCAGCCCGACTTTCGTAATGCCAGCCGCGCGGGTTGCCGCGCCGGCTGGATCGGCGATATGCAGCAGTGGCACCCCGGCAGCGGCTTCGACCTCGTCCGCCATCAGGTGCATGGTATTGGTGCAGATCAGCAGTTGATCTGCCCCCGCTGCGGCCAGCCGCTGCGCCGCATCGATCATCAGCACGGTCTGTGCCGGCCAATCGCCAGCGCGTTGGAGCGCCTCGATCTCAGCAAAATCGAACGACCACAGCAGCAGCCGTGCCGATGCCGTCGGTCCGCCCGCGGCGCGCACCCCTTCGTTGATCAGCCGGTAATACTGCGCCGAGCTTTCCCAGCTCATCCCGCCGATCAGGCCCAACATCTTCATGGCATTCTCCGATAGCGAAAGTACCACACCTCGTGATCATATACCGTCCGCGCCTTGACCTCGTAGCGGGTCTCAGGCCAGCCGGCCGGGCGGTTCTGGAACTGCGCGGGATCGTCGCACAGCCATTCGAACTGATCGGTATGCCGCCGCATCACCATCAGCGCGTGGCGCAGGTAAACCGCGTGATCAGTGCCGAAGCGCAGCTCGCCGTCGGGCCGAAGCTTGGCCGCGAACAGATCGACCGGGCCATCGTTCATCATCCGCCGCTTGGCGTGGCGCGCCTTGGGCCAAGGATCGGGATGGAGCAGGTAGAGGAAACTCAGCGAACCATCCGGGATCCGCTGCAGGACTTCCAGTGCATCGCCGTGATGGATCCGCACATTCCCCAGCGGCGGGTGCGCTCCGCCATCTCCATCGATATGGACCAGCACCTGCGCCACGCCATTGAGGAACGGCTCAGCGCCGATAAAGCCGTGATCTGGCAGCATGTCGGCCCGCGCCGCCATGTGCTCACCGCCGCCAAAGCCGATCTCGAAGTGCAGCGCGCGCTCATCGCCGAACAGCACTTGCGAAGTGATCGGTCCTTCATCGGGCATGGCAATGCGCGGCAACAGGCTGTCGACCAGCCCCTGCTGCCCAGCGCGAAGGGGCTTGCCTTTCGAGCGGCCGTAGAGCCGGTTGAGCGTGATCGGATCGCCAAGTTTGTGCGCAGTCATGACGCGCCCATACAAACCAAAACGGCCCGCCGAAAGAGGCGGGCCGTCTCTGTGACAATTTCAGGTAGTCAGACTCAAGCGGAGACGATCAAGCGGCCTGCGCTTCTTCGCCCGGATCGCGCAGCACATAGCCGCGGCCCCAGACGGTTTCGATGTAGTTTTCACCATTGCAGGCATGCGCGAGCTTCTTGCGCAGCTTGCAGATGAACACGTCGATGATCTTGAGTTCGGGCTCGTCCATCCCGCCATAAAGGTGGTTGAGGAACATTTCCTTGGTCAGAGTGGTGCCCTTGCGCAGCGAAAGCAGCTCGAGCATCGCATATTCCTTGCCGGTCAGGTGCACGCGGGCACTATCGACTTCGACCGTCTTGGCATCGAGATTGACCGCCAGCTTGCCGGTGCGGATGACCGACTGCGAGTGACCCTTCGAACGGCGCACCACGGCGTGGATGCGGGCGACCAGCTCTTCACGGTGGAACGGCTTGGTCACGTAATCGTCAGCGCCGAAGCCGAAGCTGCGAACCTTCGAATCCATTTCTGAAATGCCCGAAAGGATCAGCACCGGGGTCTGCACCTTGGCGACGCGGAGCTTTTTGAGCACGTCATACCCATGCATGTCGGGCAGGTTCAGGTCGAGCAGGATGATATCGTAATCATACAGCTTGCCCAGATCCAAGCCTTCTTCGCCCAGATCGGTCGAATAGACGTTGAAGCCTTCGGTAGTCAGCATCAGTTCGATAGCCCGGGCCGTGGTCGGCTCGTCCTCGATCAGCAACACGCGCATGGGTAGTCCCCTCCTGCCCCGTTTCGAACGATAACCCTTTGGTAGGGGTCATTGCTCGTCATTAACCATATGACCAATGAAGATGAAAGGTTAATTTCTCGTAAACGGCAGAATTGCGCGAGTCGTTTAGGTAGCCAGCTTTTACTGGTTTTCGCGCCCGGGTTCGGTGCGGTCGCGGCCGTCCTTGAAATCGAACATCTCGGTTTGCACTTTGGTCTTCGGATCGAGGATCGAAGCGATGAACATCCCGAACGCGATCACGAAGGAATTCGGCCTGCGCCGCTTCATCCCTCGATCACCTGGGTTTGCGGGTGGTGCTTGTCGAAATGCTTGCGAATGATCTTGAGGTTGCGGGTGTTCGAACGAAAGGCGAAGTCGAACAGGTCGCCAGCAATCGGCACCGCGCCCACCAGGCTGTCGATCCCGACATTGCCGGCCATGCGCCAAAGTTGCCAGCGCGGCATGCCCAGATTGCGTGCCTCCCATACCATATAAAGCCCCATGGCCGCAGTGATCAGGTCACCCGCGACCGGGACGAGGCCGACAATGGCATCCAGTCCGATCCGGCGGCCACCCATGCCGGGCACCTCGAACAGGCCTTCAAGCAATTTCTCCATCGCCTCGATGCGCAGGCGCACCGATTGCGGGTCGGACCCTAGCGGCAACTGCTCGGTGATCGGCTGCGGTCTGACTGGCATTGGTGCGGCACCCCGGCGCGGGGCAAGTCGCCCGCGCCACTCTATTTGGGAATGAAGGCCAGCGGCATCAAGGGATGCAGCCCCCATCGGTTCGGGGCGAAGCCGCTGCTCGTGCTCACCAACGACCAGCGGATCGGCGCGCCGAACGGGATATAGGTGTTTTCGGTGGTGAGCTGGGCTTCAGCCTGCGCATAAACCTCGAAACGCTTCGCCATCACCGGCTCGGCCTGGGCCTGCGCCACCAGCTTGTCCGCCGCCACGCTGCACAGCGCGTGGGCGTTGGCGCAGCTGAGCTGGTTGAAGAACCAGCCCGGCCGATCATAGCGTGCCATGCGGTCAACCAAGCGGAGATCGGCATCGGCCGCCGCAGCAACGCGCTGCACATCGAGCCCGGCGGCCTTGAGATCGGCGCCGAGCCGCTCGAACAGCAAATCCGCGCCCGGCCCGGCGGGTAGCGCGATGCGCAAGGTCACCGGCCCATGCGCGGCCTTCCATTGCGCGACCCGTGCCGCGGCTTGACTGCGGCGTTCCTCGATGCTGCGCCCAGCCCAGCGCTCGCCCACTGTCCCGTTGTCACCTTCAAGCCCGGGATTGAGGATCCTGGTGGTGGCGGTCCAGCCGCCGATGTTGAAGGCACCGATCAGCGCGTCGCGATCGAGCGCCATGGCGATCACTTCGCGATTTTCGGGCTTGGCGAGGAAGCCGTCGCCATGGACCACGGCTAGGCCGAACAGCCCGGCTATGGGGTCAAGCCTGATCGAACCCCGCCCGATCCCGGCTACATCCAGTCGGGGGAAATCCGCAAATCCGCCGCCAAGGACCAGATCGATGTCGCCTTGGTTGAAAAGCTTGATCGCGCGCGCTGCCGGTATTGCCGACAAACGCAGCGGACGGACCAAT
>JAYUCG010000009.1:0-7823 GCA_043740455.1 Novosphingobium sp.
TTGGTCCCGAGCAGTTCCCGGTCAAGCCTGCCAAGGCAGCCAAGCCGCAGCGCACTGGGCAAGCCTTCTGGATTGAACGCGGCGGTCAGGTCTGGCTCATTCGCCGCGCCGGCAAGGGCATGCTGGGCGGGATGCGGGCACTCCCGGACGATGGCTGGTCAGCGCGCGGCGACGGCGACGCGCAGGCCCCGCTTGACGGCGATTGGACCCCGGCGGGCAGCGTCCGCCACGGCTTCACCCATTTCGATCTCGATTTGCAATTGATGGTTTATTCAGGAGCCGATTGCTCTAGGCTTGATCCGGAACACGGCGAATGGTGGGCGTTAGGTCGGCTGAATGAGGCTGGTTTGCCCACGCTGTTTGCCAAGGCGGCGCGGCTGGTAACGGCCGGCGCCGCCACGGGGAGAACGATTGGTGACTAAGCTCGATTTTTCACGCCGCGACATGCTGAGGGCCAGCGCCCTGATGAGCGGGGCCGGGATGATTGCCGGTCTCCCGCTCGGCGCGCAGCTGGCCCGCGCCGCCGAAGCGGCCGGGATCGAAGCACAATGGCCCGCAGTTACCGCGATGCTCGATCACTACGTCAAGGCCAAGAAGGTTTCGGGCATGATCGCGGCGCTGGGCTGGCGCGATGCGCCGCCCGAGTACATTGCGCGCGGCAAGGAAGGCTTCGACGATCCCGACCTCGATGGTCCCGAAAGCCTGTTCCGCGCCTATTCGATGACCAAACCGCTGACCGGGATGGCGGCAATGATCCTGGTCGATGAGGGCAAACTGGGGCTCGACCAGCCGCTCGCCGACTTTGCGCCGGAATTCGCAAAGATGCAGGTGGCGATCGATCCGAAGAAGAGCCTCGAATCGCGCCCCGCGACAACCTTGATCACGATCCGTCACCTGCTCACGCATACCAGCGGGCTGGGCTATCCGGTAGTTGGGCGGGAGAAAGTCAGTGAGGCGTTACGCTTGCTCGGGGTCAACCCCGGCGCGATTTCACGGCGCAAGATCAAGGGGGTCAACGATGGTCCGCCCAACCCTGGCCCTGACGAATTTCTCCGCCGCACCGCTTCGGTGCCGCTGGTCGCCGAACCCGGAACCAAATGGTCTTATTCGATCAGCCTCGACGTGCTCGGGCTGGTGATCGGCCGGGCTGCCGGGACCAGTTTCGAAGCGTTCCTGACCGAGCGGATTCTTGCTCCTTGCGGAATGAGCAGCAGCTATTTCCAGGTTCCGGCGAGTGCGTCCGGGCATCTCACCACCAATTACGGCTTCTTCCTCGGCCGTCCGGTCGCGATCGACCGCCCCGGCACCTCGGTTTATGAAACCGCGCCGGCATTCGCGTTCGGCGGATCGGGGCTGGTCACCTCTCCGGCCGACTACGACCGGTTCCTGGCGATGCTGGTCAATCGCGGCAAAAGCGGCTCGAACCGGGTGATGAGCGAGGCCGCGGTTGCCCGCGCGACCTCCAACCTGCTGCCCGACCATGCTGACCTTACCGGCAGTTACGTTGAGGGGCAGCAGTTCGGCGCCGGCGGGGTGGTTGGGACTGGCAAGGACGAAGGCCTGTTCGGTTGGTCGGGTGCCGCCGGGACAGTCGGCTTTGCACAAATGAAGCTGGGCCTGCGGACCGGCCTGTTCGTGCAATATATCCCGTCGAGCAAGCTGCCGATCCTCAAGGAATTCCCCAAGGCGATTGGCGCTGACTTGACCGCGATGCAGGCGCGCAAGGCATGACCGCGGGAACCATTGCCTTCTCCGGCGCCGGGCTCGACCGCGCCGATCACATCCGCTCCGATCCGGCCGCGCTCGAAGCCCTGATGGACTGGCGCTCGCGGCTGCTGCGGCTCGACGGGCTCGACCCGGTGATCGATCCGGACGGTCAGCTGACCTGGGGCACACTCAGCGATGCTGCAGCCGATAGCGAGCTGGTGTTCCTGGGCCTCGCGGGCGAGAAGGCCTGCTTCGCTGAAGTCACGCACAATCTTGCGGGCAGCGTCGCCCCGGCCAATCCGCGGCTGTGGGCGGCGATGGCGGCGCTCGATGCGCATGAACTGGCGACTTACGGCGGCGCCCGTGCGCTGGTCGATTGGCACGCGCGGCACCGGTTTTGCGCGCGCTGCGGGGCGGGGACCATGCTCGCCAAGGGCGGGTGGCAGCGCAATTGCACCAGCCAGGATTGCAAAGCCGAACACTATCCGCGGGTCGATCCGGTCACGATCATGCTGGTCGAGCACGAGGGCCGGGTGCTGCTTGGCCGCCAGCCGCGCTTTCCGCCGCGGCGATTTTCCGCGCTGGCCGGCTTCGTCGAACCGGGCGAAACGATCGAGGAAGCGGTGGCGCGCGAAATCCACGAGGAGGCGGGCCTGCTCGTGCGCGATGTGAGCTACGTCGCCAGCCAGCCGTGGCCGTTCCCCTCCAGCTTGATGATCGCCTGCCATTCGCACACCGACGATCCCGCGATCACCATCGACATGACCGAACTCGACGAGGCCGACTGGTTCACCCGCAACGAAGTGATCCAGGCGATGGCCGGGGACGAAGCCGCGCGGTTCATCGCCCCGCCACCCTTCGCGGTGGCGCATCACCTTTTGAAATGGTGGCTCGAACAATGACCCAGCCCAAGAAAATGACCATCGACATCTATTCGGATGTCATGTGCCCGTGGTGCATCGTCGGCTATTCGCAGCTGCAGAAGGGTCTGGCCGAGTTGAAGGGCGAAATCGAAGCCGAGATCCACTGGCTGCCGTTTGAACTCAATCCTGATATGCCGCCCGAAGGCGAGGAGAGCGTGGCGCATATTGCCCGCAAGTACGGCCGCACCCTTGAACAGGCCGCGGCGGGGCGGGAACAGATGGCTGCCGCAGGTAAGCGGGCGGGCTATGACTTTGGCTATCGGGGTCCTGCACCCGAACCGGCGGCAATGCTGCGCAACACCTTTGCCGCGCACAAATTGCTCAAGTGGGCGCTGATCGAGGCTGGGCCCGAAGTCCAGAACCGGCTTAAGCTGTCGTTGTTCGACGCCCATTTCCAGCAGCGCCGCAACGTGGCCGATCCCGATGTGCTGGTCGAACTCGCGGCCGCGCAAGGGCTCGACGCGGAAGGTGCGCGCGCCGCGCTTAGTGACGAGACGCTCGGCGCGATCGTCCGCCAGGAAGAAGCGCAGGCTTTTGAGATGAATATCTCGGGCGTGCCGGCGATGATAGTGCAGGGCAAATACATGATCCCCGGCGCGCAGGAACCCGAGGTTTACGTCAACGCCCTGCGCCGCGTGGCGGTGAAAGGGCTTTAGCTCGTCAGCAGTTTGAAGCCGGACAGCACCAGCACCCCGGCCAGCGCCGGGCGCAGCAGGTTATCGGGCGCGCGGCTGGCGAGCAGGCTGCCGGCGATCACCCCGGGAATGGATCCGATCAGCAGGTTGAACAGCAGCGTGCCGTTGACGTCACCGATGAACCAGTGGCCAAACCCCGCAACGAAGGCGAGCGGCACGGCGTGGGCGATGTCCGTGCCGACTAGCCGCGCCACCGGCAGGCGGCGGTAAAGCATCAGCAGCACGGTCATGCCAATCGCCCCGGCGCCGATCGAGCTGATCGAAACCAGCACGCCCAACACCGCGCCAAGCACTACGGTGGGAACCAGCGCCAGATCCGATGAAACCGGATGGTGAGTTGCCCCATATGCCATCAGGCGGCGCTGGAACAGGATGCCGGTCGCGGTCAGCAGCAGCATGACACCCAGCACCACCATGATCACGTGGTTGGCCGGTTTGCCAAGATGGATGAAGCTGTTGAGCGCCACCAGGGTCACCACGGCGGCAGGCAGGCTGCCGGTGGCGAGGCGGCGCATCACCTTCCAGTCGACCGTGTCCTTCCAGCCGTGGATCGCGCTGCCGACCGACTTGGTGATGGCGGCGTAGAGCAAGTCCGTGCCCACCGCGGTTTGCGGCGAAACGCCGAACACCAACACGAGCAGGGGGGTCATTAAAGATCCGCCGCCGACGCCGGTCAAGCCAACCAGAAAGCCGACGAGAAGCCCGGCCAAGGCGTGCAGGGCATCGAAACTTTCGGCATACGGCATGAAAGCGATCTCCCGGCGTCAGCCTAGCCCCATGCCACGGGGCACGGTACGATCAAACGCAGCAGTTCTGTAGCGCGGGAAAGCCCGACTATCCAGCCAATCAGACCAGCCCCAGCCGCGCCAGGTCGCTCGCCAGCTTGCCTGGGATGACATCGCCCGCGGTCTCGCCTTCGGCCAGATCGCGCGGCGCGTCCTTGTCCTCAAGGTAACGCCAGCCCTGATGCGCCCGCTTGGGCTGCGGATAGATGTCGATCAGCTTGGCCGAAATGACGATGTTGGTCTTGCCGCCCTCGGCCTCTTCGAACCGCAGGACTTCGCTCCGCGCGACCAACTGGTGCTTGTAGATCCAGAACAGCGATCCGCCCTGTTCGATCTCCGCTGCGCGTTTGGGCAGGTAGCGGGTGGTCAGCTTCGCGATGTCGCCGCGGTTCTGGAACCAGGTGTGCAGTTCCTCCAGGCTCTGCGCGCCATAGGCGACCTTGGTCAGGTGAAGCGGCATCAGGCGAGCCCGGTGATTACGGCGAGGCCAAGGAACGAGAAGAAGCCCATCACGTCGGTCGCCATCGTCACGAACACCGCCGAAGACACCGCTGGATCGATCTTGAGCTTGTCGAGCGTCACCGGCACGAGGATGCCCGCGAGCCCCGCGACAAGATTGTTGATCAGCATCGCCGCGGCAATCACCATGCCCAGCAGCGGGTTGGCGAAAATGAGGCCGACACCGGAGCCAATGAGAATCCCGAGCGACAGCCCGTTGGCGCAGGCGATCGAAAATTCGCGGATGATCATCCGCCAGGTGTTCGAACTGGTGATCTGGTTGGTGGCGAGCGCGCGCACCACCACCGCCAGCGTCTGGGTCCCGGCGTTGCCGCCCATTCCCGAAACGATCGGCATCAGAACCGCCAGCAGCGCGAACCTGGCGATCGCGCCCTGAAACAGCCCGACCACGCTGGAAGCAATGACTGCGGTGCCAAGGTTGACCACCAGCCAGGTCAGCCGGGTGCGGATGGTGTACTTGATCGGCTCATTGATATCGCCGTCGCCCGCGCCGGACAGCAGCAGCGCGTCCTCGCCGGCTTCTTCCTGGATGATGTGGACCACGTCATCGACCGTGACCTGACCGACCAGTCGCCCGTCCTCATCGACCACCGCGGCCGAGATCAGCGCGTACTTCTGGAACCGCAGCGCGACCTCTTCCTGATCCATCGTCACCGGGATCAGGGTCTGTTCGCGGGCCATCACGTCGGTCAGCGCGATCCTGCGCGGGGCGCGCAGGATCCATGACAGCGCGCAGGTCCCGACCGGGTGATGCCGCGCATCAACGATGAAAATTTCCCAGAATTCGTTGGCGAGATCGTGGCCTTCGCGGAGGAAGTCGATCAGATCGCCGACCGTCATGTGCTCGGGCACCGCGACGAAATCGCGGCTCATCAAACGTCCGGCGGACTCTTCCGGATAGGACAGCGCGGTCTCGATCGCGGCGCGATCTTCCGGCTCCATTTCGGCGAGGACGGCCTGCTGGTCGTCCTCGTCGAGGTCTTCGAGCATCGCTACCGCGTCGTCGGTGTCGAGCTGTTCGGCGATGTCCGCCACTGCGCCGGCGGGGAGCGATTCAACCAGCAGTTCGCGGACGTGATCGTTGAGTTCGGCAAAGACCTCGCCGCTCATCAGGTCGCTGATCGCCTTGGCCAGCGGCGGACGCTCATCGGCCTCGATCAGTTCGAACAGGTCGGCGACGTCGGCCGGATGGAGCGGTTCGACCAGATCATAAACCTGACCGGTTTCGCCCGCTTCCAGCGCATCGCGCACGCGCCGCACGAATTTTTTCGTGAGGGTGTTTTCTTCGTCGAGCCGCTCATCCACGCGCACTTCGGCGGCGGCATCTTCGGCCGCGTCGCTGTGCAGGGAAACGAGATCGTCGGGAGTCATGGGCGCCGGTCTAGGCCGGTAAAATGCAAAAGCAACCGGGTGCGCGCGCCGGGGCGTGACTTTGTCCCGGCGCACCCTATATCGACTCGCAAATTCGCGAAGGAGTTAGCGATATGGCCGACGAATACCTCACCCTCACCCTCAGCACCGGCGGCGACGTCAAGATCAAGCTGCGCCCCGACCTGGCCCCCGGCCACGTCGCACGCATCAAGGAGCTGGCCGGCGAAGGCTTTTATGACGGGGTGAAGTTCCACCGCGTGATCGCGGGCTTCATGGCGCAAGGCGGCTGCCCCGACGGCACCGGCATGGGCGGTTCCAAGAAGCCCGACCTGCAGGCCGAATTCAACAGCGAACCGCACGTCCGCGGGGTCTGCTCGATGGCGCGGACCAATGCGCCGCACAGCGCCAACAGCCAGTTCTTCATCGTGTTCGATGATGCAAGCTTCCTTGACCGTCAGTACACCGTGTGGGGCCAGGTGGTCGAAGGCATGGACAATGTCGACAATCTGCCCAAGGGCGAACCGCCGCGCGAGCCGGGCGTGATCAACAAGGCAGTTGTCAGCGAAGGCTGATTATGGGGTGGGCGTTGCCGGCTGAACCGGCGGCGCCCGCCGCACCTTGAGCACCTTGACCGGCGGCTCGAGCATCTGGCCCTTCATGTACCCTTCGCCCTTGGTGGCGGAGCGCGGCGCATCGTAAATCCTGCGCACCACATCCATCCCGCTGACGACGTGCCCGAACGCGGCATAGCCCGCACGCGCATCGGGATCGGGCGAGGCCGGATTGGCATCGAACGAGGTCAGGTCCGACAGCAGGATCGAGAAATCGGCGTTGGCCGTGCCCGGCGCCAGTCGCGCCATCGACAGCGTCCCGGCCTTGTGAGTGAGGCCGGTGACCGTGGTCGGCTCATGCGCAATCGGCTTCATCAGCCGCGCCGGAAACTGGTTGAGCCCGCCTTGCAGCACCCCGTTGGGCTCGGTCCCCCAGTTAAGGTGCATCGCGCGGTAAAAGGTCATCCCATCGTAGCGCCCGCTATCGACATAGCGCATGAAGTTTTCGGTCGTGATCGGCGCGTGTTTGTGATCGAGTTCGATCAGAATCGTGCCTTGCTCGGTGATCATTTCGACCAGCACGGTATCGCCCAACGGCGGCGGGGGCGGGGCTTTCTTCGCCTTGGTCGCGCCGGTCAGCGCGAGTAGGGTGGCGGGCAGGGCGGCAAGAACGAATCGGCGTTTCATTCGGCGATGCTGCCCAATCGCGCTGCTCTGCGCCAGCACTGATGCACAACAGGACCGAGACAGTGTTCAAACCGGCATAGGTGCGGTTGAGATGGGCTAGGGAAGCCCTAAAAACCGGTACAATTTCGGTCAGTTCTCCAAAAACTGTATTTATATCAGTGTTTTAGTGGAAACCATGGCACGCGCGGCACTATCCAACGTGGCTAAATCGCCCGTCCAAAATCTGCGCTATAGAATCTCGGCCATGTAGGAAACCCGTCCCGCCTCGACCTTGCAATTGGCGCTCGCCGCCTGATTACAGTCCGGCGCTCGCGATCCAGTCATGGAAGATCCTGACCGCGCGGATTTCCAGCGCGTGAGGGCGGCAGATGAACCAGTACGAATAGGGACTCTCGACCTCGATATCGAACAGCTTGGCCAGCCGGTTATCCTGACTGCGGCGGAAATGATCATCGTGCATGATCGCGACGCCGAGGCCATTGGCGGCGGCTTCGAGAATCAACTGGCCCGAATCCATGTGATCGATCGCCGCCGAGGCGAGGCTCGGCATGCCCAGCGCGCGTTTCCACGCGACAAAGCTGTCGG
>JAYUCG010000010.1:0-12092 GCA_043740455.1 Novosphingobium sp.
GGCGCACCAGATCCAGTCGGCAATCGACAATTACGAGACCCATGTCGTGCCGATCATCGCCGATATCGACGCCGGCTTCGGCAATGCCGAGGCGACCTATCTGTTGGCGAAAAAGATGATTGAGGCCGGTGCCTGCGCGCTCCAGATCGAAAATCAGGTCTCTGACGAAAAGCAGTGCGGCCACCAGGACGGCAAGGTCACCGTGCCGCATGACGACTTCCTCGCGAAGATCCGCGCGATCCGCTACGCCTTCATGGAAATGGGCGTCGAGAACGGGATCATCGTCGCGCGCACCGACTCGCTCGGCGCGGGCCTGACCAAGCAGATCGCCTACACACGCGAAGCCGGCGACATCGGCGACCAGTACAACAGCTTCCTCGATTGCGAAGAAGTGACCGAAGTCGGCCACGGCGACGTGCTGATCACGCGCGATGGCAAGCTGCTGCGGCCCAAGCGTCTGCCCTCGAACCTCTACCAGTTCCGCCCCGGCACCGGCGAAGATCGCTGCGTGCTTGACTGCATCAATTCGCTGCAGAACGGTGCCGACCTGCTGTGGATCGAGACCGAGAAGCCGCATATCTCACAGATTGCCGGCATGGTCGATCGCATCCGTAAGGTCGTGCCCAATGCCAAGCTGGTCTACAACAATTCGCCCAGCTTCAACTGGACCCTCAATTTCCGCCAACAGGTGTTCGATGCCTGGACCGCGGACGGCAAGGACCTCTCCGCTTATGACCGCGCCAAGCTGATGAGCGTCGACTACGACGGTACGGAGCTCGCCGTCGAAGCCGACGAGCGGATCCGCACCTTCCAGCGCGAAGCCGCAGCCCGCGCCGGGATCTTCCACCACCTGATCACGCTGCCGACGTACCACACTGCGGCGCTCAGCACCGACAACCTGGCGCGCGAATACTTCGGCGACCAAGGCATGCTGGGCTACGTCAAAAACGTCCAGCGCCAGGAAATCCGCCAGGGTATCGCCTGCGTCAAGCATCAGAACATGTCGGGGTCCGACATCGGCGACGATCACAAAGAATACTTTGCCGGTGAAGCCGCACTCAAGGCTGGCGGCAAAGACAATACGATGAATCAGTTTGCGGCTTAGCTCGCCGCCATTATCTCCTGGGGAGGAGAAACGACGGCCGTCGGAGCGCCCCTTTCGCTCCGGCGGCCGTCAATCCATTTGTAACCATAGGCTGCAGCGCGGCGGTTAACCTTCGCCGGCTATGACAGCAGCCATGGCTCGCCGAAACACAAAGTCTGCGCTTTCAGCAAGTCTGCTCAAGCATTTTGCAGCAGCGACGGTCGTCCTGACAGCGCTGCCGGCTATTTTCGCGAGCGGTGAGGAATAGGGCGCGCAAGCTCAGGTGAGCGCGGTCGAAGCCAAGTACCAGCTCGCCGAGACCGAAGCCGAGAAGCTCGGCACCAAAAAAGTCGCGATCACACTCAAGATCGCCAACAACCTCGGCGCAGCGAGCCTCGGGAACGATGATGGCGGGAATCTCGGCGGCGGTGGCGGTGGTGGCGGGCGCTATGCTCCGCCTGCGCCGCAGCAGCCCACTGCAATTCCAACGCAACCGGCCCTGCGCAAACCCAATTCTCAGTTGAACGTCAACCCGCTTGATCCGTCAAAACCGCCGCAGCTTCCCGGGAGCGAGAAGGAACCGGCGCAAACTCACCCCACCGCCCCGCCTGCGCCAACCGCGCAAGACATTGCGAACATTACCGCGAGTTCGGCGCGCCGCTCAGGCGGACCGGGCGGCGGCGACTGATGGTCAGAAGCACTCGCGCTCCAATAACGCGCGTGTCTGCGCCCTGATCACGGCAACGTGCCCGCAGCACAAATCCGCCTTGCTAAAATCAGTGGTGGTGCCCCTGGCCCGACTCGAACGGGCACGTCTCTCAACAAACGATTTTGAGTCGTTCGCGTCTACCATTCCGCCACAGGGGCTTACCTATGCCTGCGCGCCTTAACCAGCCTTCAGGACACTCGCAATCGCCTTGTGCATGCGCGAGTGCACTACATCGTTACCGGCGAGGACCTGCTTGTCGCAGATCGGCTGCGAGTTACCGCGCCAGTCGGTTACGAAGCCACCGGCCTCGCGCACCAACAAGCATCCTGCGGCCGTGTCCCACGACGACAGGTCGCTTTCCCAGAACCCGTCGAAGCGGCCCGAGGCAACCCAGGCGAGATCGAGCGAGGCCGCGCCAAAGCGGCGGATGCCGGCGACTTGCGGCGCGAGCGTGTTATAAATCCGCGTCCATTCAGGCGCATCGCCGCGGCCCGCGAAGGGGATGCCGGTGGCGATCAGGCTCTCATCCAGGTGCCGCCGGGAGGAAACGCGCAAACGGCGATCCTGCAACCAGGCCCCGCGGCTGCGTTCGGCCCAGTAGCTTTCGTCGGTGAGCGGCTGGTAAACCAGAGCCGCAACCACATCGCCCCAACCGCTGCCGTCAAGTTTCGGCTCCTGCGCGGCGATCGAGATCGCGAAGTGCGGGATACCGTGCAAGAAGTTGCTGGTCCCGTCGAGCGGATCGATGATCCAGCGCGGGCTGGTCGGGCTGCCCTCGATCACGCCGCCTTCTTCGAGCACGAAGCCCCATTCGGGGCGCGCCAGCAGCAGCTCGTCATAAAGCGTGCGTTCGGCGCGCTGGTCGGCCTTCGAGACGAAGTCGGCCGGCCCCTTGCGGCTGACCTGGAGGTGCTCGACCTCACCAAAGTCGCGGCGCAGGCGCTGACCGGCCTTGCGCGCGGCCTTTTCCATAACACGGATGATCGCGGAGATAACTGCCATGACTGAGCCTAATCAGCCTTGCCGACATACGTGCGGTCGTACACGTCGACGATAATCCGGGTGCCGCTGGCAATATGCGGTGGGACCATCACGCGCACGCCGTTGTCGAGCACCGCAGGCTTGAAGCTGGACGAGGCGGTCTGCCCTTTCACCACGGCATCGGCTTCAACAATCATAGCTTCGATCTGGGCCGGGAGTTCGACGCTGACGGGGCGCTCGTCCCACAGTTCGAGCACGACATCCATCCCGTCCTGCAGGAAGTCTGCGGCATCACCCAGCAGGTCCTTGGCGAGGTTGATCTGCTCGTAATTGTCCTTGTCCATAAACACCAACGCGTCGCCATCGGCGTAGAGGTACTGGAAATCCTTGGTATCGAGCCGGACCTTCTCGATCGTATCCTGGCTGCGGAAGCGAACGTTGGTCTTGCGGCCGTCGATCAGGTTCTTCATTTCGACCTGCATGAAGGCGCCGCCCTTGCCCGGCTGGGTATGCTGGGTCTTGGCGACTTTCCAGATGCCCTTTTCGTATTCGAGAATGTTGCCGGGACGAATGTCCACGCCGCTGATCTTGGCCATTGCACGTGCCTTCAAGCTGAGAAAGAGCTCCGGCTTCACACCGGAAGGACGCGCCCTTAGCGTGCACGGCGCCCAAGGGCAAGGTGCGCGCAAGGTCTGCGGGCAGTGGCAGGCTGGTTCAGTTCCTGCTAATCGAGCATGACCGAAAGGCCCCCCCGATGAAATCCATACTTGCCCCCACCCTTGTCGTTGCCCTGCTGACTGCCGCTGGCCCCGCGCTGGCGGTCCCCGGCGGCCCGATCGGCCACCTCGATCCCGGGGCCTGGCACTGTGAACTGCCCGGCGATGCCGGCGGCGCGGTGGGGCTGCACGTGGCGGGCGAGGATTTCGAGGTCGTCAACGCCAACACCTATCGCAGCGCGCAAGGGCGCGGCACTTACCTGCTCACCGGCGATATGCTGACTTTCACGAGCGGGCCCAAGGAAGGTGAGACCTTTCGCCGCATTACCACGGGTTTCATGCGCAAAACAGACGCCGCGGGTGCCAACACCACGCTGCGCTGCGTGCGCCGCGTGGTGAACAACGGCTAGGCCGCCAAGGCGCGCTGGCGCGTCCGCGCGTAGCTGAACCACAGCATCGCGGCGAGCGCCGCAAGGCCGATCCATTCGGCATAGGTCGCAAAACCGGGCCCGACCACCGCAAGCTTGTTGGGATTACCCACTGCACCCACTGCACCGGCAAAAACGAGGCCCCATAAGCTATCCCCGACCACCAGCCCGGTGGCCAGCAGCACGCCGAGACGTTCGGTGAATTCGGGACGCGAAGTGCGCTGCGCCATCTTGTTCCAAAAGTGTCCGATGACCGTGCCAATAACCGTCGGCAGTACCACCGTGACCGGCAGGTAAATACCCATCGCCACGGCGAGCGGTGGCAGGCGTGGCTTGCCCGCAGCGCGCAAGCCTTCGTCGATGGCAACAACCACCGCTCCGATGGCCGCGCCGATGGCGAGCAGATCCCAGCGCATCGAACCGCCCAGCACCCCTTGCGCGATTGCTGCGAACAGCGAGGCTTGGGGTGCAGCAAGGGCATTGGGGCCCGCGCTCGGTGCCCCGGCAAAGCCAAAGCTGGTCGCCAGAAGCTGAAGCACAGGCGGCAAAACCAGCGACCCGGCAAGCACACCGATGATCAGAGCAACTTGCTGCTTCCACGGCGTCGATCCAACGAGCTGCCCGGTCTTGAGGTCCTGCAAGTTGTCATTGGCGACAATCGCAATTCCGAACACGAAAGAAACAAGGAACAGCGCGAAAGCAATCAACGGGGCTCGGTCCGCTGCGGCGACGGTGCCACCGAACATGGCCGCGATTAGCACCGAGACGATCAACACCGAAAGAATACCGACCCCCGAAACCGGGCTGTTCGACGTGCCGACAAGACCAGCCATGTAGCCGGTCACCACTGCGGTAAATATCCCGACGATGGCAATAAACAGCACCGACAGCACAAACACCGAAGGGATCGAGCCAGCGAGTGGCCCGCCCTGCACAAAACTGTAAATCAGCCAAAGGATCGGCAGGAACATCAAAGCGCTAACGCCAAGCACCCACCCGCCGGGCAGGTCGCGCTCGGTCAGCTTGATCGCCTCACCCGCTTTGCGTGCGCGGGCGGTCGCAGCAATACCCGCGAGACCTCGGATTATCGAACCCGAAATGCGGATGAGCGACCAGATCGCCGCCACCGCCATCGCGCCGGCACCTACAAAGCGGACCTGGGTGCCGAGCACGGTATCCGCGATATCCTTGGGATCGCCGGGCATGCCCGAACTGAGATAGGGCAGCAGCACCAACTTCCCGATGATCAAACCCAGAAGCATTGCCATGCCGGTGACCAGTCCGATCAGATGGCCGATCGCGATTAATCCCAGCGACATCGTGCCGCCCAGCGTACCGACTCCGCCGCCGATACGGAACACGCGGGTCACCTCGGCTGCGGCAAGCTGAAGCGTGGTCAGCAGACCATATCCAGCGCCTGCGAGGCTGCCGAGGATGATGGTTGCCAGACCTGCCTTGTTTTCGCGCGCGCCATCGGAGTCAGCCATCCCGACGCGCAGGATTTCCGCGCCTGCTACCCCTTCAGGATAAGGCAAGTCACTGTCGACTACCAAGGCGCGGCGCATCGGCACCGACAGCATCACGCCGAGAATGCCACCGGTGGCGCAGACCAGCATCGTCTCCCAATAAGGGATCTTGGTCCACCAGCCGACGATTACGAAGCCTGGCAAAACGAAGACCATCGTCGCCACTGCGCCGGCCGCGCTGCCGATGGTCTGGACGATGTTGTTCTCAACCAGGTTCGAGCCGCCGAGGGTGCGCAGAACCGCCATCGAAATCACGGCAGCAGGGATTGCGGTCGAGAAAGTGAGGCCGACGCGCAAACCGAAATAGACGTTCGCTGCGGTGAAAAGAAACGTGAGGAGCCCGCCAATCACGATGGCGCGCAGCGTCAGTTCGCGGGTGTCAGTGATTGCGGTCATGGCCGAGTTTTCGTTCATCAATCTTTGCCCTCTGCTGAACGGCTGGACCGCTTGGACCAGTGTCTTGTCTCGAAAAAACCGTTGCCCGGCAAAGCGCCGCAGTCCAGACTTGTGACAGATTAGCGCTGTGTAGGGAACACCCCGGTTCAGCGCCGCATCAGCAGCGGGTAAGGGTTGATCGCGAAGCTTGGCTCGTACCACTTGGCTTCGGTCGAGGTGACCTGAACGGCGAAGTGCAGGTGCGGCGCGGCGGGGTTGGCATTGCCGGTAAACCCGACTGCACCGATCTCCTGACCCTGGGTTACACGCTGCCCTTCGGCGAGGCCCGGGGCATAGTGATCGAGGTGCGCATAGTAGTGAATGAACCGGCGATCATCGCAGCGAACATACACGGTGACTCCGCCCGCTGCCGAAGTGAACAACTTCTCCACCGTACCGCTCGCCGCAGCCAGAACCGGGGTGCCAACCGGGGCCGGAATATCGATCGCATCGTGGACCCGCGCGCCATTCGCGCGTGCCTGGGTAAAGGTATCAAACAACCGGCCGCGCTGGACGCCCTGGACGGGGATCACCAGTGGAGGGATGTCAGCAGGATCAGGGACGACCACCGCCTGCGGCCGGTGCGCGGCGGTGCTGCGCCCGCCTTGCGCGGTGATTGCGGTGGTCGCCAGCGCAGAGCCTTGGAGCGCGACCGGCTGCGGGAGCAAGTCCGGCCACCAGGCCAGCCCCGCGCCCCACAACAGCGACGTTACGAGGAAGGTCCCGGCAATCGTCCGCAATCGTGACATGGGTCCCATCGCGATCAGGCCTCGAAATGAACCTTGGTCTTGACTGATACCATCTGCGCCAGCCGTGCCGCATCCCAGTTGGTAAGCCGCACGCAGCCGTGGCTTTCGGCCCGGCCGATCGTTTCAGGCTTGGGGGTGCCGTGGATGCCGTAATGCGGCTTGGTCAGATCAATCCACACCACGCCAACCGGCCCGTTCGGCCCGGGTGGCAACATCGCCTTGTCGCTGCCCGGCTTGGCATCCCAGAACAGCGCCGGATTGTAGGCGAACTTGGGATTGCGATCGATCCCGTTGATCCCCCAGTCACCGAGCGGCAACGGATCATGCTGCGAGCCCATGGTGGCAGTATAAACCGCGACCAGCTTATCGGCATCGTCATAGACCTTGAGCGTGCTCTTCGACTTGCTGACGATGATGCGGGCCGCCTTGGGCTGTTCGCTGCTCACCCCGAGCATGGCGAGTGTCGCCAGCCAGGCTGGGTCACTGACTGAGCCGGGCTGGACCGTGTCAGCCCCGACGTTTGGCACGCGAAGCTGTTGCCCGGCACGGAACGTCGAGACCGGCGGAGCAGCTGGATCGGTCGATACGCTTGCAACTGAGTCTGGACTTGCTGTCGGTGCAGCAGGCGTACCGGCCGGAACCCCGCCAGGATTAAGCAGCTTCAGCGTCGCCACCGTGGTGTGGAACCGCTCGGCGAGCTTTTCATCGAGGGTTTCATAACCGAGCGCGGGCAGCTTCGCCTGTTCCTGCGGATCCTTGGGGATTTTCGTGAACGGACCAGCAGCGAATTCGTCCGGAATTGTGACCACCCGGGTCGCTGGGATTGCTTGATACTGCGCCAGCGCCGCCAGTGTCGGGGCATCGAGCTTGCCGGTTACCGCAAGGTCATTGGCCTCTTGGTAGCCGGAAATCGCATTGCGGGTCGACATTCCGTCCTTTCCGTCAACCACCCCGGGAGTGAAGCCGAGCCGGTCGAGCGCGACTTGCGCCTGCATCAGCGGCCGCGCTTCGCTATCTGGCACCTCCCTCGGCGCCGGCGCATTATCTTGCGCCGCCAAGGGATCGGATGCAGCGGAAGCAGGCGCCGACGGGGGCTGCTGGCTGGCACTGACATCGGGCACATTGCTGTCACCACCCTTGCAGGCAGCGAGCGAAATCAGGATCGGCAAGGCAATGAAAATCGGACGCATTCGGCACTCCCGCAGGCCTGGGGATCTGCGGCCTGCCTATTGCCAGCGAAACGCGCCAGCCGCGATTAGGCTCCCGCAGCGGCCAGCGCCGCCGTGAAATCGCGTACCGCCTGCGCTTCGTCGCCGCTCCACACCGCGCCCGAAACGGCGAGGAAATCCGCGCCGGCCGTGATCAGCGGTGAGCAATTCGCGGGCGTGATCCCGCCGATCGCAACGCACGGGATTTCCATGATCTCCTGCCACCATTCAAGCAGTTCAAGTTCTGCCCTGTGTTCGGTGGTCTTGGTCGTGCTCGGGAAAAACGCCCCGAAGGCGACGTAGTCAGCCCCTGCTTCGCCTGCGCCAATGCCAAGGTGGCGACTGCCGTGACACGTCACACCGATCTGCGCCTCGCGCCCCAGTTCGGCGCGGGCATCGGCGACTGTGCCGTCCGATTGACCGAGATGGACGCCGTCTGCACTCAAGCGCTTGGCGAGGCCAATCGAATCGTTGACGATGAAGGTCACCTCACGAGCCGCGCAGATCTCTTGGAGCGGCGCGGCAAGCCGGGCGGCGGCGTGCTCGTCCATCCCCTTGACGCGAAACTGGAACGCCGCGACCGAGCCGGCATCGCAGGCGCGTTCGAGCCGCTGGGGGAAGTTGCCCGATACATCGAGCGGCGAAATCAGGTAGAGTTGGCAAATGGACATGGTCGCCCTCTATCGCGCATGAGACAAAGCGCCAAGTGTTCGGAATTCGTTCAGGTTTCGCGCGTTTATTGTGAACAATGAGCAGACACGCCATCCCCTTCGCCCTTGCCGCAACGCTGGCCGCCGTGTCGCTTGCAGCGCCAGCCCATGTGATCGAGTCCAACGCCCGGCTCGGACAGACTGTGCGGGTCAGCCCCGGCATCACGGTGGAACCGCTTCGGGTGATCGAAGATAGCCGCTGCCCGCGGAACGTGAACTGCGTCTGGGCCGGCCGCTTCGTGCTGTCAGCGCGAGTGCGCGATCATGGGCGCGTGCAGACGGTCAGGCTGACCCTCGGCCAGCCGACGATCCTCAGGCGTGGGCGGCTGACGCTGGATCAGGTTATGCCCGAACGCTCGGCCAAGGGCGTGAATTCGCGCAGGTACCGGTTCGGGATCAGCTACGCCCCCGGCGCCCTGCGCGGCCGCGACGTACAACCAATGCTGGAGCCGCAAAAGCAATGATCAGGACCATCTTTCTGCTCACCGCTACGGCGCTACTGCTGGCAGGCTGCGTGACGACCCGCGTCAACGAAGACGGCTCGGTTGACGCGCGGCTGGGCCAGACTGTGAATGTCGGCGGCCCGCGAGTGACCCCACTTGAAGTGCTGGAAGACAGCCGCTGCCCGATGGAAGCGCGCTGCATCCGGGCGGGAAGTGTGCGCTTGAAAGTGCGGGTGACCACTGGCGCGGGCAGCGCGGTGCGCGAAGTGGACAGCGCCAAGCCGCTGCAGGTCGCCGACGGTCAGCTTGAACTTGTCAACCTGATGCCGCCGCGCAGCGTGCGCGGGCCGATCAAACCGGGCGAATACCGATTTTCGTTCAAGTTCAGCGGCGGGTTTTAAGCGGTCTTGACTGTCGACCCGGTGTAGATCTGGTCGATCGCGCTGCCTAGCGCAGCATCGAATTCGGCGTCGCTCATCTGGTAACGCAAGTCTTCGAGCAGCGCGCGGCTGAAGCTGGCGATGATCCCGCGGTTTCGGGCGAGCTCGATGCAGGCCTCCGGACGCTGGTAACCGCCCGACAGCGCCACCACGCGCAACACCTTGGGGTGGCTGGTCAGCGCATCGTAGGTGCCCGGCACCACCGGCAGCGAGAGCTTAAGCATGACTTGCTGGTCCATGCCGCCCAGCGCCTTGAGCAGTTCCGCGAGCAGGATCGTGTCGCACGCAGCGCGGGTCTCGCTCTTGATGTTGATCTCAGGCTCGAGCATCGGCATCATGCCGTGCGACAAGACCTGACAGCCAACTTCAAACTGCTGCGCGACGATTGCAGCGATGCCGATCCCATCGGCCGAATTGATCACCGAGCGTTCCTTGGTACCATAGACGCCGAGCGCCTTTGAACGGACCAGCAGCGCATCAAGATCGGGCATCGGCTTCATCAGCTGGACGCCGTTCGCCTCGTCCTCAAGGCCCTTGTCGATCTTGATGAAGGGCACGATCCCCTTGGCGATCAGTGCGGCAGGCACCGAAGTGCCGTCAACGCTGCCGTCCATCGTCCGTTCGAACAGGATCGCAGCCAGCACCTTCTCGCCGGTGAACACTTTGGAGCGGATGATCCGGCAGCGCATTTCGTGGATCAGCCCGAACATTTCATCGTCATTGGACCAAGCGCCCGCCTCGATCCCGTAGCCCGCCAGCGCCTTGGGGGTCGACCCGCCCGACTGGTCGAGCGCGGCGATGAAGCCTTGCCCGGCGGCGATCTTGGCGGTCATGTCGGCGCTGGTCATCGGATCCCTCATGCTTGCATACGTATGTAAAGCGCGCCCATAGCGGCCATGCTGCGATGCCGCAAGGCTGCGCAGCGGCCGCTTGCTCAGGGCTGTTCGAGAGCCTTCACGCCAGGCAGTTCCTTGCCTTCCATCCATTCGAGGAAGGCCCCGCCGGCGGTCGAGACATAGCTGAATTGCGCCGCGACCCCGGCTTGGTTAAGCGCGGCGACGGTATCCCCGCCCCCGGCTACCGAAACCAGCGCGCCCTCGCTAGTCAGCGCCGCAGCGCTGCGCGCAAGAGCAACGGTGGCGGTGTCGAATGGCGGCGTTTCGAACGCGCCGAGCGGCCCGTTCCAGACGAGCGTCTTGCAGGTCTTGAGCACATCGCACAGCGCTTCGGTCGCCTGCGGTCCGATGTCGAGGATCATCTCGTCAGCCTGGACTTCGTGGACGTTGCAGGTGCGCAAGCTTAACGGGTTGGCGGCGAATTCCTTGGCGACCACCACGTCGTAGGGTAGGTGCACGGTGCACCCGGCCTTGTCCGCCGCGGCCATGATGGCTTCGGCAGTGGCAGCCAGGTCATGCTCGCACAGCGACTTGCCGACATTGACCCCGCACGCAGCGAGGAAGGTGTTGGCCATCCCCCCGCCGATGATCAGGTGATCGACCTTGGCAACCAGATGCGACAGCACGTCGAGCTTGGAGGACACCTTGGCCCCGCCGACCACCGCCGCGACCGGGCGTTCAGGATTGCCGAGTGCCTTTTCGAGCGCGGTCAGTTCGGCTTCCATCGCGCGGCCGGCATAGGCGGGCAGCACATGTGCAAGTCCTTCAGTGCTGGCGTGCGCGCGGTGCGCGGCTGAGAAGGCGTCGTTGACATAGAAGTCGCCGTTCGCCGCAATGGCTTTGGCCAGCTCGGGGTCGTTAGCCTCCTCGCCCTTCCAGAACCGCGTGTTTTCCAGCATCGCGATATCGCCGGGCTTCAGGATGCCGATCGACTGCGCGACCACCGTCCCGGTAATCTCGGGCACGAACATCACTTCACGGCCAAGCACATGCTGGACCGCGTCGATAGTCATCGACACCGACATGGTCGAGACCTTCTCACCCTTGGGCCGCCCGAAATGCGCCAGCAGCAGCACCTTGGCGCCCTTGTCGGCGAGTTCCAGGATCGTCGGCGCCGAAGCGCGCACGCGGGTGTCGTCAGTCACCACCCCATCGGCCATCGGCAGGTTGAGATCGACCCGCACCAGCGCGACCTTGCCGGTGAGATCGGCGGGAAGGTCGTCGAGGGTGCGGAAGGTGTTCATGTCAGAGCAGCTTCCCCATCGCGCCGGCGGTATCGACCATGCGGTTGGAGAAGCCCCACTCGTTGTCGTACCAGCTCAGCACGCGGACCAGCTTGCCGTCGATCACGGCGGTTTCGAGGCTGTCGATGGTCGAGCTTGCCGCGCAGCCGTTGTAATCGATCGAGACCAGCGGCTCGTCCGAGAAGCCCAGCACGCCCTTCATCGCGCCTTCCGACGCGGCCTTAAGCAGCGCGTTGACCTCGTCCTTGGTGGTGTCGCGCTTGGGTGTGAAGGTCAGGTCGACCACCGAGACGTTGGGGGTCGGCACGCGGATCGCCGAACCGTCGAGCTTGCCTTTCAGTTCGGGCAGCACTTCGCCCACTGCGCGGGCGGCGCCGGTGGTGGTCGGGATCATGCTCATCGCCGCAGCGCGGGCACGGCGCGGGTCTTCGTGGATCTGGTCGAGGATTTTCTGGTCGTTGGTATAGGCGTGGATCGTGGTCATCAGCCCGCGCTCGATCCCGATCGCATCGTTGAGCACCTT
>JAYUCG010000011.1:0-9816 GCA_043740455.1 Novosphingobium sp.
CGGTTGTTCCGGTGGTCGCTCCGCCCCCGCCGATGCCGGTTCCGCCGCCCCTCCCGGTACCGCCGCAGACCAATCCGGCTGACTATTACTGGATCGATCAGGCCGACAGTCTGGCGCAGGCCTTTGGCAACAGCCCGCCCGATTTCACCTTCACCTGCGACGGGATCGATTGCTGGGCCTGGGTCAGCCGCGACGGTGAAGTGCTGATCGTCGAGCCGGGGCGTTCCGGGGTGCAGCAATACTTCTTCGCCGCGCAGCAAAGCGCGCCTTACCTGGTGCGCGATTCGTACAACGCGTTCGCTTTCAGCGGGCGCGATCTCGCGGTGGTCTATAACAGCGGGGGGCAAGTCTATCCCTATGCCCCCTCGCCGCGCGAACGCGATGTGGCCGATGCGCTGCGCGAACGGGGGCGGGCGCTTTACGCTGCCTCGCTGCGCCAGCGCCATTGGGACCGCGGCAGCGCGACCGCATGGATCGGCGGCTATTCGAGCCTGGGCTATGACGACGGCTGGAATTACGGCTGGAACCCGTTCTGGCGTGAG
This sequence comes from Novosphingobium sp., assembly GCA_043740455.1. Taxonomy (GTDB): domain Bacteria; phylum Pseudomonadota; class Alphaproteobacteria; order Sphingomonadales; family Sphingomonadaceae; genus Novosphingobium. The sequence goes on from JAYUCG010000011.1 coordinate 543, forward strand.
CTGCCCGGGTGGAGCCGGTATGACCGCGACCGCGGCCGCCAGCATCCGCCGCGCCATCTGGGCGATGAACACCGCGACCGTGACGATGCCCGCCGCCGCTATGATGACTGGCACCGCCACGGCGCGCCGGGCGCACCCCCGCCCACTGGCAACCCGGTGGTAACACCCACCGACAGTGGTGGTGCCGCGCCAGTGCCGCGCCCGCCGTGGGTCCCGCGCGCCGCTCCGCAACCGGCCCCGCAACCGGCCCAACCGCCTGCTCCCCAGCCGGGTTGGCAGCCCCAGCCGCACCCTGCTGCCGAGGTTCCGCCGCCGCTCCAGGGCGATGCACCCACCCCGCGCCGCGAGCGCCCCCGCCGCGAGATCGAGCCCGAGCCCGGCGCAACGCCGATCCCGCTGCGCCAGACCCGGCCCGAGCCGCAAACGCGCGAAGTGCCGATGCCGCTGATCGAAGCGCAGCCAGAGCCGGTGCCTCCACCCCCGCCAGTGCGGCCAGAGGTCACCGCCCCAAGCTCTCAGCCAATACGACACTATGGTGCGCCGCCCCCGCCGCCTGCACCGGCGCCCGTCCCTGCTTCGGTGTCTGTCCCGGTACCAGCGCCAGCGCCAGCCCCGGCACCGGTTTACGTCGCCCCGCCTCCCCCTTCGCCCGAGCCACCACCACCACCGCCGCGCGACGAGATCCGCACCGAAAGCCCGATCGACGGTGGCGAACGGCCCTGAACCTTGCGGGGTTTCGCCGGTCGCGCGGCGCGGCTATGCTCCCGCGCAGGATCAACAGGAGGAGACATGATCATGAACAGCGTTCGCCATACGCTGCACGGGCTTGCTATTGCCGCGCTCGCGCTGTCGCTCGTCGCGGTGCCGGCCGATGCCAGCGCCAGGCGCAAGCACAAGGCCGCTCCGGTCGCCGCCGCAGCCCCGGTCGCGCCGACGGCTACGCCGGGCGAAACCCCCGAGCAGCAACGCGTCCGCCTCAATGCCGAGCAGGCCGCCACGGCCAAAGCCCAGAACGACAAGAATGCCGCCGCCAAGGCTGCTTACGAAGCGCAAGTCGCCGCCAACAAGGCCGCCCATGACGCCGCCGCCGCGCAGCACGATGCAGACGTAGCCCGGCAAAAGACCGCCGAAGCGGCAGCCCATGCCAAGTGGCTCGCCGGAACGGTCCCCTGCAAGAACGATCCCGAGGTCCGCTGCGCGAAGCCAGCGAAGAAATAGCCGCAGCCACATCACAGGACCGAAGAGGCCGCCCTCCCACCCGGGACGGGCGGCCTTTTCGTGCCTGCGATGGGCGTGACGGGGATCACGGCGGGACTGACGGCGTCAGACTAATTCGAAGCTTCTACAACAAGGGGAATTTCGATGGCTCGGATCATTGTGAAAGTAACGCCCACGAACGGCAATGACGTCGGCTGGGATGTCTATTGCGTTCGCTGGAAGGCCGACGAAAAGGCGCTGATCATCCACAAACTGACTTGGGCCGGTCCTGATGATGGTGACTTCACCGGAACCTCGGCTGACTTGCCGTCGGATGTCTACGGCGTTTTCGCTGCCGTCAACCTGACGGGCGAGAAGGTCTCAGTGGTCGTCGATGGCCGGCTGCATATCCTTCAGCGTGTCGGCGGGAACTGGCCGATGAAGGTCGAATTGGATGGCACGACCACGCAGGCTGCCGACATCTGGTATTTCCAAACCTGAGGGGGACATTTCCATGCACCGCAATCTCATTCTGGCGACATCGCTTGCCGCCGCCGCCCTAGCTCTGCCCGTCTGTGCGAACGCGCAAACCGCGCCAGTGCAGCCTCTCGGTTTGCTGGTCCCCGATCCCGTCCAACCGCCCGCCGCATCGGCGCGCGGCGACGATCCCCTTTCGGGTATCAGCTTTTAACTCGATGTGTCCGAGACGGAATCGAAATCCGGAGCCTCGATTACAGGCTTCTTTACCAAGCCGACGCCGGAGGAACGGTCAACTCCCGGGCGGCGCAACAGTCTTGGCTGGAAGCGGGCGATCGATGTTCCGATCGGCGGGACTGACGACCTGCTTGACCGTGCAACGCTCGACAAGCTGGGTGAGGGCACCAAGCTGAGCGGGGCGATCACCTTTCTCAGCTACAAGAGCGATCCGGACAAAATCGGCTCCCCGGTATTCATGGCGGTAATGGATCTCGCCGCACAAGCTTGCTGCGCCAAGGCGAAAACCGACAAGGACTTAGCTGCGTGCAACTACTACGGTCCGTCGCCGAGCTTCATCACAACGAACTTGCCGTCCGCGCAGCTGGCCATGCAGCGCGCGCTGTTCTCGGGCTACTGGTCGGGTGGATTGAAAGGCTCGGTTTCGTTCAAGAGCTATGACTGGATCAGCGCCGGCACTCTGGCCAAGAACAACAGTAAGCCGACCGGATATTCGGCAACGGCGTGGCTGGTTTACTACCCGTCCGATGCGGTCAGTGCGTGGAAGTTCGAAAGCGAATACGCCAGCGCACCCGAGCAGGCCGACGAGGTAATCATCTGCAAGACCGTGGTGGTCACCCCCAACGACGATTGCGTCAAGGCTGCCCCGTCAGCGCCGACCCGCAAGGATAGCCTGATCGTCCGCGGCGAATACCGGGCGCTATTTCCCATTCTCGAGCGGCAAGGGCGGCATCGGCGCGGCAGTAACCGGCAGCCTCGACACGCTGAGCGGCGACTATGGCTTTGAGGTGCCGGTCTACTTCACGCTGCCGCAGACAACCGACGTCCTGCCGGGGATCAAGTTTGGCTACAGCTCGAAGAAAGACGATTTCACGGTCAGCCTGTTCATCAAAACTTTGTTCGGTTTCTGAGGGGCAAATGCTCCCCATCCACCAACCGCAAACCCCTATCGGCGAACGACATTGACTCCCCCCACCGCGCGCGCAAAACAAATTCAGCATTGTGCGCGCGGGTTTCACTGCGGACTGCGCATGTCAGACAGTGGGAGATCCAAAAGTCATGAAGTCTCGTTTCCTTATCGCCAGCGCCGCGCTTGCCGTGCTGGCTGCACCCTTCGCCACCAGCGCGCTGATTGCGCAGGGCGCCACCGCGATGGCCACCACTGGCAAGCCCGCAATCGGCGCCTGGGGCGTTGACCTTTCGGGCGGCGATGCCTCAGTCAAGCCGGGCGACGACTGGTTCCGCTTCACCGCAGGCAAGTGGGTTGATGCCACCACGATCCCGTCGGACCGCGCTGCGACCGGCACCTTCTATGACCTGCGCGAGCGCACCCAGGATCAGCTCAAGGCGCTGATCACCCAGGCCAAGTCAGGGACCAAGGTCGCCAATTTCTACAGCAGCTTCATGGATGAAAAGAAGCTTGAGACGGTCGGCCTTGCGCCGCTGAAGCGTGATCTCGCTGCGGTCAATGCTATTGCCAGCAAGGCCGCCTTTGCGCGCTACATGGGCACCACCAACGGCCGCTTCGGCGCCACCGTGGTCGACATGGGCGTGAGCTCGGACACCGCCAACCCCAACCTCAACGTGCTGTACCTGGGCCAGAGCGGGCTGGGCCTGCCCGAGCGCGAATATTATTTCGCAGACAGCTTCAAGAAGCAGCGCGATGCCTACAGGGCCTATATCGCCCGCACGCTGGGCATGCTTGGCTACGCCAACCCTGCGGCTGCTGCCGATACGATCATGGCCTTCGAAACCTCGATCGCCGAGAAGAGCTGGAAGATCGCCGAACGCCGCCAGATCGAAAAGCTCAACAACCCGATGAGCACCGCGCAGGTTGCCGCCTATGCGCCGGGTCTGGACTGGGCCCAGTTCTTCGCTGGCGCGGGCGTGCCGGTGCAGAAGCGGATCATCGTCGGCGAAAACACCGCAGTGCGTGATATCGCAAAGGTCTATGCGAATACCCCGCTCGCCACGCTGAAGCTGTGGCAGGCGTTCCACGTTGCCGATCAGGCCGCGCCGTACCTCAACAAGGCGATGGTCGACAGCCACTTCGAATATACCAAGACGCTCTCGGGCGTTTCGGAAAACCGCCCCCGTTGGAAGCGTGCGGTTGACGTGGTCGGCGGTTCGCTGGGCGAACTGGTCGGCCAGACCTATGTCAGCGATTACTTCCCGGCTTCGTCCAAGGCCAAGATGCAGACGCTGGTCGCCAACCTCAAGACCGCGATGGCCGGCCGCATCCAGGCCAATGAATGGATGGGCGCCAGCACCAAGGCCGCTGCGGTCGAAAAGCTTAGCCGCATGGACGTGATGGTCGGCTATCCCGACAAGTGGCGCAGCTATGCCAAACTCACGATCGTTCCGGGCGACCTGTATGGCAACGTCCAGCGCACCGGCGTGTTCAACAACGCCTACCAGATGAGCTTCCTGCGCAAGCCGGTCGACCGCAAGCTGTGGGGCATGAACCCGCAGACGGTGAACGCCTACAACGGCGGCCTGGAAAACAAGATCGTGTTCCCGGCGGGCATCCTGCAGGCGCCGTTTTTCGATCCCAACGCCGATGACGCGGCCAATTACGGCGCGATCGGTGCCGTGATCGGCCACGAAATCAGCCACGGCTTCGACGATCAAGGCCGCAAGATCGATGCCACCGGCGCGGTGCGCGATTGGTGGACCGCCGAAGACGCCAAGCGGTTCGACGAGCAGGCCAAGATCTTCGGGGACCAGTACGCCAAGTATGAAGTCGCCCCCGGCGCCTTCATCAACCCGGCGCTGACGATGGGCGAGAACATCGCCGACTTCGCCGGTGTGCAGATTGCGCTTGATGCCTATCACACTTCGCTCGGCGGCAAGGCTGCTCCGGTGATCGACGGTCTGACCGGCGAGCAGCGCTTCTTCCTCGCATATGCGCAGGTCTGGCGGTCAAAGGCGCGTGAAGACGCGCTGCGCAATCAGGTGGCAACCGACCCGCACAGCCCGGGCCAGTTTCGCGCCTTTGCGCCGCTGCGCAACGTGCAGGCCTGGTACGATGCCTGGGGTGTGAGTGCGAACGACAAGCTGTACATCGCCCCGGCCAGCCGCGCCAAGATCTGGTAAGGTGTTGCGCTAACCCATTCAGACAATAATCAGGGGGCAACGGCAACGTTGCCCCCTGATTTCATCAAGGACCCCTCCCCATGCGCAAGCTCCCAATCGTTTCGCTCGCCGTGCTGGCGCTCGCCGGCTGCGCCGCCGCTGACAGCCAGACCGCAGCAGCCCCGGTGGCGACCGCCACCCCGGTCGCCTACGCCCCCCAAATCCCCCAGGGCACTGGCGTGTTTGCGCAGGAATCGACCCTGCCGTTCCACGCCCCCGATTTCACCAAGATCAAGGACAGCGATTACCAGCCGGCGATCGAACAGGGCATCGCGATCCAGCTCGCCGAAGTGGCAGCGATTGCGAACAACCCCGAAGCGCCGACTTTCGAGAACACCATCGTCGCGATGGAGAAGTCGGGCCAGATGCTCGGCCGGACCTATTCGGTCTTCAGCGCGCTGACCGGGGCCAATACCAATGACACGCTTGATGCGGTCGATACCGCCACTTCGCCCAAGCTCGCCGCAATGCGCGATGCGATCACGCTCGACCCCAAGCTGTTTGGCCGGGTCAAGACGCTGTATGACAGCCGCGCCAGCCTGGGTCTCGACCATGACCAGCTGCAAGTGCTGACGCTGACCTATGACAACATGGTCCACAACGGCGCCAACCTGAACGATGCCGACAAAACCGCGCTGACCGCGATCAATGGCGAGATGTCCAAGCTCTCGACCGACTTTTCGCAGCGGCTGACCAAGGGCACCAAGGACGGCGCGCTGGTGCTCACCGACAAGAAGCAGCTTGCTGGCCTCAGCGATGCCGATGTCGCCGCCGCCGCCAAGAACGCCGCCGACCGCGGCCTGCCCGCCGGCAGCTATGTGCTGGCATTGCAGAACACCACCCAGCAGCCCGCGCTGTCGCAGCTGACCGACCGGGCGACCCGCCAGGCGTTGTTAGAAAAGAGCTGGAACCGCTCCGAACGCGGCGATGCCAACGATACCCGCGGCCTGGTCCAGCGGATCGCCCAGCTGCGGGCGCAGAAGGCCAAGCTTCTCGGCTTCCCAGACTATGCCAGCTTCACCCTGTATGACCAGATGGCCAAGACTCCGACCCAGGCAATCGGCCTGATCAGCCAGATGCTCCCCGCGATCGGCGCGGCGCAGCGCCGCGACGCGGCTGACCTGACCAAGCTGATCAAGGCGCAGGGCGGCAAGTTTGCGGTCACCCCGGCAGACTGGGATTTCTACGCCGGCAAGCTCAAGAAACAGCGCTACAACATCGACGAGAGCGAGGTGAAGCCCTACCTCGAAATCCATAACGTGCTGGAAAATGGCGTGTTCTATGCCGCCAACCAGCTTTACGGTCTGACCTTCAAGAAGCGCACCGACATCCCGGTCTACCAGCCGGACGTCACCGTCTATCAGGTCTACGATGCCGACGGCAGCGAGCTGGCGCTGTTCTACTTCGATCCGTGGAAGCGCGACAACAAGTCGGGCGGGGCGTGGATGTCGACCTTCGTCGATCAGTCGAGCCTGCTTGGGTACAAGCCGGTGGTGTTCAACGTGGAAAACTTCACCAAGCCCGCCGCTGGCCAGCCCGCGCTGATCACGTGGGACGATGCCAACACGATGTTCCACGAATTTGGTCATGCGCTGCACGGGATGTTTTCGAACCAGCGCTATCCTTCGATCGCGGGCACCAACACCGCGCGCGATTTCGTGGAGTTCCCCAGCCAGTTCAACGAAAACTGGATGACCGAGCCCAAGGTGCTGGCAAACTTCGCCAAGCACTACAAGACCGGCACGCCGATGCCCGCAGCCTTGGTGACCAAGGTCCAGAACGCCAGCAAGTTCAACCAGGGCTATGCCTTGGGCGAAGTGGTCACCGCGGCGCTGCTCGATCTCAAGTGGCATGCCTTGCCCGACAATGCCGGGCCGCAGGATGTCGATGCGTTCGAGGCCAAGTCGATGAAGGAACTGGCCGCCGACGGGCTCGACGTCACCGACGTGCCAAGCCGTTACCGCTCAAGCTACTTCCGCCACGTCTGGGCCAACGGCTACGCCGCCGGATACTATGCCTACACTTGGACCGAGATGCTCGATCACGACGCCTTCGCCTGGTTCCAGTCGAACGGCGGCATGACCCGCGCCAACGGCCAGCGCTTCCGCGACCTGGTCCTGTCGCGCGGGCACAGTCTCGATTACGCGGTGATGTACCGCAGCTTCGCCGGCCGCGATCCGAGCATCGAGCCGATGCTCAAGGCACGCGGGCTGAAGTAATAAATCCCCCTCCCCGTGCCGGGGAGGATTAGAAGATCAGGGCCCGGCGCCTAGCCCCACCCAACCACTTCGCGTCGATCCCCCAGGCGCGGCGGATCGCTTTCTGGTCGAGCACTACCTCGGGCAGGCCATCGGCCAGCAAGTGCCCTTCGAACAGCACCAGCGCGCGGTCGGCGTGGTTCATCGCCTCGGCGAGGCCGTGCATCACCATGACCACCCCGGTCCCGGTGCGCGCCTGACCGCGCAGCACGCCGAGCAAGGCCTGCTGGTGCGCGAGGTCAAGGTTGGCGAGCGGTTCATCGGCCAGGATCCAGCGCGACTGCCCCGCCAGCACCCGCGCCATCAAGGCCCGCGCGCGTTCGCCGCCCGAGAGGTGCGAGACCGGGCGCAGCCGCAGGTCTTCCAGTTCCATCGTCGCCAGCGCGGCATCGATTGCTGCCGCATCGCGGTCACGCCACGGAAGGCGGCCCAGCGCCACCAGCGTCTCGACCGACACATCCCAGGCCACTTCGGCTGATTGCGGGAGATAGCCGATCGCCTGCGCGCGGGCTTGCGGACTTAGCCCGGATAGCGAAGCGTCGTCTAACAGCACTTCGCCGCTGGAGGGTGCCAGCAAGCCCGCAAGACAGGCGAGCAGTGATGACTTGCCCGCACCGTTAGGGCCGACAATCGCTGTAATCTCGCCCGGCCGAAGCGCGGCACTAACATCGTCCAGCCGTCCGGGCAGGATCAGGTTCTGAGCCTGCAACATCACACCAGCTCCCGCCTGAGGCGCAGCAGCAGCGCGAGGAAGAACGGCGCGCCGAGTAGTGAGAGGGCGATACCCAGCCTGAGTTCGCTCTGCAGCGGCAGCACCCGGCACAGGCAATCCGCGACCAGCACCAACAGCGCCCCGGCGAGCGCGCTCGGCACGATCAGCTGCGACGGGCGGCCGTCGGTGTAGCGGCGCAGCAAGTGCGGCACGATCAGCCCGACAAAGCCGATGATCCCCGCCGCCGCAACGCTCGCGCCAACGGTCAGCCCGATCCCGCCGATCATCAGCCATTGCAGCCGCCGCGGATCGAGCCCAAGCGAACGCGCGGCCTGCTCGCCCAGAGTCAGCGCGTCGAGCGCCGGGCCAGTGCGCAGCAGCACCGCGATCCCCGCAAGCGTCAGCGGCGCGGCGATCACCACGTCGCTCCAGCTGCGGTCACTCAGCGCGCCCATCAGCCAGGTGACGATCTCGGACATGGCGAATGGCGTGGGGGACAGGCTGATCGCAAGGCTCATCATCGCCCCAGCGAGACTGGCGATCATCATCCCCGCCAGCGTGAACAGCAGCGCCGATCCGCTGCGCCCGGCGATCAGGCTGAGTAAGGCCATGGCACTCCCCGCGCCGAGCAAGGCGAACATCGGCAACAACCATGCGGTTCCGGCCAGCCCGGTCCAGAAGCTCAGCACCGCGCCCAGCGCCGCGCCCGGGGCGATTCCGAACAGTCCCGGATCGGCCAGCGGATTGCGCAGATACCCCTGCATCGCCGCTCCCGCCGCGCCGAGGCCAGCGCCCAGCACCAGCGCCAGCACCGCGCGCGGCAGGCGCAGTTCGGTGAGGATGATCAAGGCATTGGGCACGGGACTTGCGAATGGATCGATCCATACGCGCCCTGCCAAAAGCGAGAGCGGGAAGGCTATGGCCAACCCAAGCAGCAGCAAGGCGACGGACCGGGTCACAGCGCGCGCCGCACTTGCGCCAGCCGCGCCACAGTGCGCGGGATGCTCGGCCCGCCGCACCACAGCAGCGCCGGATTCAGTGGCGCGCGCAACGTTCCGGTCAGCGCGAGCAAGGCCGGATGCGCCAACATCCGGTCCTCATTGGCGAACGGATTGCCCGCGGTGAAAATGACCCGCGGCGGCGCGGCGAGCATTTGTTCGAGCGGGAACAGATCGGCCTGATTGAGGCCTCGTAATGCAGAGGCGTTGGTGAACCCGGTGCGCCCGAGCAAGTTGGCGATCAGCGTTCCCTGTCCCGG
>JAYUCG010000012.1:0-11562 GCA_043740455.1 Novosphingobium sp.
GCTGCCGAACAGGGTGTGGTCGTACCCGCTGATCGGCACCCCGCCGAGCGAAGGGATGCCCCGGTCTGCCAGCCGCTCGTCGTGATCGTATTCGTAAGCAAAGGTCACCCGGGTGCGGTCATGCGGGGCGATCAGCAGCGTCGGTGCGGCGCCGATGAAGTGGCCACCGAAGAAATCGCGCTGGTTGTCGAGCTTTTCGTATGTCGCATTTAGGCGCAGCGCCGCGCTGGCAGACAACGCGAGGTTGAGGTCGCCCGAACCCGACCAGGCACCGAAAGTGTCGATCCCGCCTGACAGGGTGCCGCCGCTGCGCGTCAGGTCTGGGCTCTTCGACACGCGGTTGATCACCCCGCCGCCGCCGCCACGGCCGAACAGCAGTGCGTTGGCGCCTTTGAGCACTTCGACCCGTTCGATGTTGTAAAGCGGGCGATAATACTGCGCGTCATCGCGCAGGCCATCGAGGTAGAAGTCGGCCGTCGTCGGCTGGCCGCGCAATACCACCTGATCGCGGTTGCCTTCGCCCAGGCTGAGCGTCACCCCGGGGACATAGCGCAAGGCGTCGCCGAGCTGCTCGACCCCCTGATCGTCGAGCCGTTCGCGGTTGATCGTCGTCACGCTTTGCGGTGTATCGCGCACCGGGGTGCCGGTCTTGAGTGCCGCAACGTCGGGTTCGCGAACCCGTTCGCCGGTGACCACAATCGGAGCGCCGTCATCGGCGAGCCTGTCCGCCTGCGCGGCGCCAGACCACGCCAGTGCTCCCACTGCGAACAACGAAGCGGAACGGAGCAGCGAGGCGGTCATGGCGATCCTTATTGATAATAATTCGCAATACTAATTTTGCCGCTAATGCGAGCCGTTCGCATTGACAAGGATCAAATTGCCGCTGGGGAGATTTGCCGATAGGCGAAGGAGGTTCTTTCAACCATCCGGGACAGCTCATGAAAGCCACCATCTGGCACAACCCTGCTTGCGGTACCTCGCGCAAGACGCTGGCGATCCTCGAGGAAACACCCGGGATCGAGCTCACCGTGACCGAATACCTCAAGCACCCGCCCAGCGCCGAAAAGCTTGCCCAGCTTTACCGAGACGCCGGCCTCACTCCGCAGCAGGGACTGCGCCGGCGCGGCACCGATGCCGAAGAGCGCGGCCTGCCTGAGATAAGTGATGCAGCTGTTTTGGCTGCCATGGTCGCCGAGCCGATCTTGATCGAACGCCCGCTGGTGGAAACCGCCAAGGGCGTGCGGCTATGCCGGCCGCAGGAAGTGGTGCGCGAAATTCTTTAGGTCCGCAGCCGAATCGGCATAGGCAAGAGGCGCGGTATAGGAATGTTGTCAGTCGGCAGAGCGGTGCATCAGGCTCTCGTCGCTGGTCATGCCTTTGATGCCAAAGACGACAACCCCGGCGCAGAGCGTCAGGATCGCCCCGAAGCCGATCCACGGATTGTGCCCATACAGCCAGACCCCGATCGCCGGGGCGACGATGTACCCCGCGCCGTTGACCGAGGCGACGATCCCCGCCGACTGGCCCTGTTCGGCGCGGCTCATTGCCAGCGATGCGCCCGAGGTGAAGCCGGGGCGGAACAATCCAAAGCCAAGCGAAACCACCGCAATGCTCACCGTGATGGCGTGCAGCGTGAAAGCGAAAGCCAGCGCCGCGACCCCGGCGGCGCCCAGCGAAATACCCCACAGACAGGATGCGCGCGGGCCCAACCGCAAGGTCGGGATTACCCCCCACTGCGCGAACAGGGTTGCCGCAGCACCCGCGAACATGACCACCGCAATGTTTTGCGCGCCCGCGCCCGGATCGCCGCGCAGCCCCAGCCGGTCAAGCACCAGGAACCCAACGAGGCCCATGGTTGCCGCCTGCGCATGCCCGCCCAGCAGTCCGGCGACCATCCACGGGCGCAGCCGCTCGTCGAACCAGCTGACCTTGGCCACTTCGCCAAACAGCTCGGGCTCGGCCGCGCTATCCTCGCTCGGCCGCGGGCGCGAATCGGAGCTGGCGCTGAACGGGGCCGCAATCACATCGCCGCGGGCCGCATAGGCCGGCGAATCGTCGGGCAGCCGCAGCCGCAGCGCGATCAGTACCAGCACCGCGATCACCGAAAAGGCCGCAAACGGACCGACCAGGCCGATCCCGGGGAGGATGAAGAACGGCGCCAGGGTTGGCCCGATCACGGTCCCCAGACCAAAGCTCGAGGAGATCAGCGACAGCGCCTTGGTCCGTTCCTCGCGGCTCGTGCGGCTGGCGACATAGGCCTGCACCGCGGGCGGCGCGGCCGAACCGAAGCCGCCATAAAGCGAACGGAACAGCGCGAAAGTGAGCAACGTGCCGAGCCCGGAGAGGAAGCCATTGAGCCCCAGCCACAGCGCCAGGCCGCACAGGCTGAAGCTGGCGATGAAGCCCATGAGCCCGATCGCCATCATTTCCTTGCGTCCGCGCTTGTCGCTCTTGCGAGCCCACAGCGGGGCGCAGATCATCCACAGCAGCGCCGACCAGGTGTAGGCGAGGCTGATCCAGAAATCGTGGACGTGCAGCGCGGTGCCGATCGAGGGCATGACCGATTGCATCGCGGTATTGCCCGCGGCGGTCACCAGGCTGACCGTGAACAGCAGGGTCAGCCGTCCCAGCGGCAAGCTGGAGGTGCGGCTTTCGGCCTGCTCGGCGAACTCGTCTGGATCGTCGCGTGACATCGCTTCGTCGCTAGTACCCTCGCTCGTGCCTTGCAATGCCAAGGCAAATTTGGAAAGGCTGGGAACCCTAACGGAACTCAGGACTTTTACCCCACATGACCACTTCCGAGCTTGCCCAACGCTCGCTGGGCCACCGAGCGTTGTTGAGCGCGAAGCGCCGGATTATGCAGGCCATGGGTCCGTGGGGTGTGTTCCTGCAAGGGTTTATCGAACACCCGGTGATGGTCGGCTCGATCATTCCCTCGTCGCGCTTCACCATCCGCAAGATGCTCGCCCCAGTCAACTGGGAGACCTGCAAGCTGTTCGTCGAATACGGCCCCGGGGTTGGCACCTTTTGCCGCCCGGTGCTCGAAAGGCTGCGCCGCGACGGGCAGTTGATCGTGATCGACACCAACCCGCTCTATATCGATTATCTCAAGGCCACGATCAGCGACGGCCGCTTCATGCCCGTCCTCGGCTCGGCGGCTGACGTAGAATCAATTGTACGCACGCATGGCCACGATCATGCCGACTATGTGCTGTCCGGCCTGCCGTTCTCAACCCTGCCCGCTGGCGTCGGCCCGGCGATCGCCGCAGCGACGTACCGCGTGCTGCGCCCGGGCGGGGCCTTCCTGGTCTATCAGTTCAGCGCCAAGGCGCGTGACTTCATGGCCAAGCACTTCAAGCACATCGACGCCGGGTTCGAAGCGCTCAACGTGCTGCCGTGCAAGCTGTTCTGGGGCTGGAAGGACTGAGCCTTACCAGGCTCAACTATCTGTACCCACCGGTATTCAGCGCGGTGACGCGGCCTGACGATAACTTGAGGCGATCACGGCGACGAATGCCGCCGCCAGCACGCCTTGCATCACGCTGCCCACCAGGTTGCCGATCAGCAGGCCGCCTGCGGCTCCGGCGATCAGGCTGACCAGAATGGCGGATGCGCCTTGGATCAACCACCCGACCAGCGAAAACGCGAAGTAGACCAGCAGTAGAAAGACCAGCAGCTGCCAGCCGAAGCCTTTGGTGGCCAGGAACGAACGGCGCAGCACCTCGACCGGATTGCGGACCCCGCCCAGCATTACGACCGGCCCGATGAAGGCAAACCGCACCATCATGTAGAGGATGAAAACGCTGCCCAACACGGCTGCGACCTGCGTCAGCAGCAGTGATTGCAGCAAAGCAATCAGCGTCACCGGGACCAGCCCCGCCAGCAGCGCTACCCCGTGAGCCCCGACCAGCGCGGCGAGGAACGCAGGCATCGCGCGACCGGCCTGGCGGATGGCTTCGCCGACCGTTGGCCGGGCCGGATCACCCAGCAGCGCCAGCGCGACCAGCATCCCGAACAGTTCGGCTAACAGTCCGGCCAGGAACGGCAGCCAGTAGGCATTGAAATACTGCCCCCAGCGTTCGAGCAGCTGCGCCGGGGCCTGGCCCTGCACCGGCTCCGGCAAGGGCAGAAACTGGGCAAGGGCAAAGATCGGCAGCACCGCGAACACCCCCGTCACCGCCAGCAAAACCTCGCGGTTGGCCAGCAAAGCCGCCGCTGCCTCGTCCCAGACTTTCATCGAATCGAAACGTGAACGGGTGCGGCGTTCGGCCTGCGGGGGCGGGGTTGGTTCTGACGGGCTACTCATGCCCCCTTGATAACCACAGCATTTGTCGCCACGCAAACAATCGATGGCAGCTAGCGCCTCCTTGCAGCCCGAATGGCGGATCGACACCGCGCCGGTGCCCTACCGCGCCGCGCTCGAAGCGATGACTGCGCGCAACGCCGATATTGCCGAGGGCCGCGCCGCAGAGCTGATCTGGCTGCTTGAGCATCCACCCGTTTACACCGCTGGAACCAGCGCCGCCGTGGCCGAACTGCTCGATCCGCGGTTCGAGGTGGTCGAGGCCGGGCGCGGCGGGCGCTACACCTATCACGGTCCGGGCCAGCGGATCGGCTACGTGCTGCTCGACCTCAAACGGCGCGCGCGCGACGTGCGCGGCTTTGTCCACGCGCTCGAAGGCTGGGTGATCGATACACTGGGGGATTTCGGCGCCGAAAGCTGGCGCGCGCCCGGTCGGATCGGGATCTGGACCCGCGATATCGACGGCCGCGAGGCCAAGATCGGCGCGATCGGCGTGCGCATCCGCCGCTGGGTGACGATGCATGGCTTTTCGGTCAACCTGTCGCCCGACCTGTCGCACTTTGGCGGGATCGTGCCGTGCGGGATCGAAGAATTCGGGGTCACCAGCCTGCAACGGCTCGGGATTACGGTTGATTCTGCGGCATGGGATGCGGCATTGCGGCTGCGCGCCGCGAGCTTCCTCGCCGCGCTCGAACGCCCCTGCGGCGAGGAGGCTGCGTGATGAAAGCTGGATTGATCCTCGCGGTGTGTGTCCTCGCGCTGGCGGGCTGCAAAGGCGACGCGAAGAAAGATGCCGGCGCGGGCAAGGCCCAGGGCGAAGTGCTCCCCGGCTCGGCCAGCGACGCGATGCTCCCACTTGATACCGTCAAATCGCAGGCTCCGCTCGCGCCCAAGAGCGAGGGCGGTGAAGCTGCTGATATCAAGGGCGCGAAGGCCAAGCCTGGCGCGAAGCCAAGCGAAGCGGCAACGGATGCGCCCGCGGTGAAGTCCGAAACCACACCCAGCGCAGCAGAGTCCCCAGCGGCGAATTGACGCGCCAATTGCCCGGCCGGCCAAAGGCCGCCGGGGTGGACAAGGGACTGATGACCGGCGCGGGGTTGCCACATTTTGTGCCCGGACTCGACGACGCTGGTTGTAGGTCGATATAACGCGCCGAGATTTGATGCCGCCAGCCGATGTCCCCGTTCCAGCGATGACGCGGCGGAAGGGGGCGCAAACGTGGCGGACCTGCTTGGCGAACGTTCGGCTTCACATGCTGGGACGCCCGCGCCGGTCGTCTCCCGCGCCTGACTGCCCGAAGGCACTCACCGCAGGACGGTCCATCCGAAAACGCTGCAGCCGCCCCGGACGATTTGCGGGGTAAGTGATTCGGGCATGTGTAGGAAAGTGGAAAGTGCGGTGGGTGGCTCGCTCATTACTCGCAACCGCTCAGAGGAAAAAGCAGTCCTTCGACTTTTCACTTGAAGTATGGGCGTCATTGACGCATATTGGCATCAATGCAAACTCGCCCAATCACAGTTGCAGAGACACAGAGCTTTGCGCGGACGGCGAGCAAGATTTGGAACGAAGACGAGCTGGCCGCACTGGTCGACCATCTTGCCCGTAATCCGGAAGATGGTGACATCATTCCGGCAACCGGTGGGGTGAGGAAGCTGCGCTGGGGCAAAGCCAGGACTGGCAAGCGCGGCGGTACGCGGGTGATCTATTTCTACTTCCAGATGGAGAGCCCGCTCTACCTTCTGCTCGCTTACGCCAAGGCGCAGGCAACCGATATGAGCGCGGATGAGAAAAAGACGGTGGTGGCATTTGCGGCAGCGATCAAAGCGGCGGCAGACTGACATTAAGGAGCACGACAATGAGCAGCTTTGGACAGGACCTGATCGCGGCGATGGAAGAGGCCGCTGCTCATGCGCAAGGCACGGGCAAGGTGGCGCGCGTCCACACTGTCGAGGTTCCCGATGTGCGTGCGATCCGCGAAGGACTTGGGCTGTCACAGCAGGCTTTCGCCAACGCCTACCGTATTCCGCTGGCAACCCTGAAGGGGTGGGAGCAAGGTCGCCGTCAGCCGGATGCGACCGCGAGCGCTTATCTGAGCGTGATCACGAAACTGCCACAGCAAGCGCGGGACGTGCTACGGGCGGCATAGAGGTCGGACCATCGAAGACTTCGATTTCCCCCTACTCCTCCAACCCCAGCACCCGCAGCGCAAGTTTGTAGTGCGGCATGTCAATCATCTTGCCGCCCAACTGCAGCGCGCCCACGCCGGGATTGGCCTTGAACGCGGCGACAATTGCGCGGGCTTCGGCTTGTTCTTCTTCGCTGGCGGTGAAGGCGGCGTTGATCACCTCGACTTGTGCGGGGTGGATCGCCAGCATTCCGGCGAAGCCATCGGCGCGGGCTTCCTCGGCGGCGCGGCGCAGGCCTGCCGGGTCGGCGAAATCGGCGTGGAGCGTATCGATCGCCATGACCCCGCGGGCGTGCGCGGCCAGCAATGTCTGGGTGCGAGCGTAGCGGAAGGTGTCGGTCCAGCGCCCGTCCGCATCGCGTTTGCGGGTCGCGCCGAGGGCAGCGGAGAGGTCTTCGGCGCCCCAGGTCAGGCCAGCCAGCCGCGGCATCGGAGTGTGGCAATACTGCGCAATCGTCAGCGCGGCCGCTGGGTTCTCGCTCACCAACGGCAGGATCTTGACCGAATTGGGCGCGAGCCCGCTGCGCCCTTCAAGCTCGTAGATTTCGGCCGAGAGTTGCTGGACTGACTCCGGCCCGGCGCTCTTGGGCAGCATGATCCCGTCGGGCGCGCCGGGCAGCACCGCGAGCAGGTCTTCGCGCCACTCGTTGCTGTCGAGCGCGTTGATGCGCACCCACCGGCCCTGACGTTTGCCGTCGGTGATGTGCTGCCGGTGCGCGGTGAGCCAGGCCCCGGTCATCGTTCGCGCCGCGCCCTTGTTCTCCGCCGCGACCGAATCCTCAAGGTCGAGGATCAGCACGTCCGCGCCGGTTCCGATCGCCTTGCCCAGCTTCTTCTCGCTGTCGCCCGGAACGAAAAGCCATGACCGTACCGGCATAGAAATGAACCTCTCGCTCAGTGTTGCTCTCCCTTCCCCGGCGGGGAGGGGCTGGGGGTGGGGGAACCACACTGGCGCCGAACCCCCACCCCCAAACCCCTCCCCAATGGGTAGGGGCGAAAGGAGCTTACGCCGGCACCAGCGCCGGATAGTCGATATAGCCCTCAGGGCCGGGCAGATACCAGCTTTTCGGCACATTGGTATTGGGCGCCCATTCCGCGCCAACGCGGATCCGCTCGGCCAAGTCCGGGTTGGAGATATAGGGTCGGCCAAAGCTGATCGCATCGCAGCGCCCGCTGGCCACATCTGCCTCGGCCTCTTCGGCGGTGTAGTCCGAATTGAGCATCAGTGGTCCGGAGTAGATCGAGCGGATCAGGCCGTCCTGCTGCGGCACCTCGGTCTGGCCGAAGGTGCCTTCGGGGCCGGGCTGGCGCAACTCGACGAAACTGACGCCGAGTTCCTGAATGACCCGCGCGGCCTCGCCGAAGATGCTGGCGGGATCGGGATCGTCGCAGCCCTGCGACATGCCGTTGGGCGAAAGCCGGATCGAGACCCGGTCCGCGCCCCACACGGCGATGATCGCTTCGAGCACTTCGCGCATGAAGCGGGTGCGGTTTTGCGGGCTGCCGCCGTATTCATCGGTGCGCAGGTTGGTCCCGGCGCGCAGGAACTGGTCGACCAGATAGCCGTTCGCGCCGTGGAGCTGGACCCCGTCGAACCCGGCTGCCTTCGCGTTGCGCGCAGCATTGGCATAGTTGGCGACGGTCCGCTTGATGTCATCGAGCGTGGCCGCGCGGGCCTGTTCGTGCGGCTTGCGGCCCGTTGGCGTGTGCGCGTGATCGGGCGCGGTGGTGGCGCTGGCCGAAAGCCCGGGCTGGCCGCCCAGGAAATCGGGGTGGACGATGCGCCCCATGTGCCACAGCTGCAGCACGATCTTCCCGCCTTCGGCATGGACTGCCTGGGTCACCGGCTTCCACCCGGCAACCTGCGCTTCGTTCCAGATGCCCGGCGCGGCGGGCCAGCCAAGGCCTTCAACGCTGATCCCGGTCGCTTCGGAAATGATCAGGCCCGCCCCGGCACGCTGGCGGTAATATTCGGCCATCATCGCATTGGGGACCGAGCCCGGGTCCGAGCGGCCGCGGGTCAGCGGGGCCATCATGATGCGGTTTTTCGCAGTGAATGCGCCAAGTTGAAGCGGCTGGAAAAGAGCGTCGTGCAAAGAAGGTCTCCATCACATTTCGTTTTGCAATCTTTGTCGGCTCGCTAAGGCATGGCCATGGGCATTGCAATGGGGACAACCGCGGAGCCGGCGCGCGGCGTGAAATGGGCGCGGTTCGCGGCGCTGATGGGCGGCAATGCGGCGCTGGCGCTGGGGCCGTGGTCGGTGCGGCTGGCCGATTGCGGACCCGTATCCTCGGCATTCTGGCGGCTCGCTCTGGCGGTGCCGGTGCTGGCTTTGCTGGCGCGGGTCAGCGGCCAGAAGCTGCTCGGGCTGGGGACCGGCATCTGGTGGGCGATCGTCGCGGCCGGGCTGTTTTTTGCGCTCGACATTGGCGCCTGGCATATCGGCATCGGTATGACCCGGATGGCCAACGCCTCGCTGTTCGGCAATGCGGGCAGCTTGGTGGTGATGATCTGGGGCCTGATCAGCCTGCACCGCCGCCCGCGTCTGCGCGAATGGCTTGCGTTGGTGGCGGCGCTGGGCGGGGGAGCGATCCTGCTCGGCCGCAGCCTCGAGATCGACCGCACCACCCTGATCGGTGACCTCTATTGTGTGGCCGCCGGCCTGCTCTATTCGGGCTACATCATCATCCTCCAGAAATATCGCGCCTCGCTGGGCGGCTGGTCGCTACTGACCTGGTCGAGCCTGGCCGGGCTGCCCGTGCTGCTGGGCATCGCCCTGCTGCGCGGTGAACCGGTCTGGCCCAGCAACTGGTGGCCGGTGATCGCGCTGGCGGTGCTCAGCCAGCTGCTCGGGCAGGGTCTGCTGGTCTATGCGCTCAAGCATTTCGCGCCGCTGGTGATCGGGCTGGCGCTGCTGACCCAGCCGGCGATTGCGGTGGCGGTGGGGTGGCTGGTGTTTCACGAGAGCCTGGGACCGCTCGATTTCGCCGGCATGGCCGCGGTGGCAGCGGGTCTGGCCCTGGCCCGCTCGACGCAGGATTGAGACTGCGCTAGCCTTTCTCCGATAACTGATTGGGGAGAATTCCTGTGAAGCGCTTCGCTCTACTTGCCGCACTGCCGCTCGCCGCGCTGGCCTTTGCGCAGTTGCCCGCCGACGCGGCCAAACCCCGCCCCCATGCAATGCGCATGGCCAAGCCCGACGAGGTCTTCCAGAGCATCGCCAGCCGCTTCATCGCATCGGCCATGCAAAGCTCGCCGATCGAGGCGACCGCGCTGGGCGAACACAAGTATGACAGCCTGCTTCCCGATATCGCCGCCAAGGGCCGGGCCGAGCGGCGTGCGACCTGGCAGGGCTTCCTGGCCGATCTGGCCAAGCTCAACCCGGCCTCGCTCAGCCGCGACAATCAGGTCGACCTGGCCTTGCTCAAGAACGAGCTTCAGTACCGCGTCTGGTCCGACCAGTCCGAACAGGGTTGGGCATGGAACGCGCAGATCTACAACGATGTGGCCGCGGGTTCGCTCTACACGTTGGCCGCGCGCGATTTCGCGCCGTGGGATGTGCGGCTGAAAAGCGCGACCGCGCGGATGGAGGCGCTGCCCGCGCTGCTCAAGGAAAGCCGCAGCCAGCTCGTCCCGGCGCGCGTTCCGCTGATCTTCGCGCAGACCGTGTCGAAGCAGAATTCGGGGATCATCGAGATTGCTGAGGGGATGCTGGCGCCGCACGCCGATAGTTTGTCGGGCGCGGACCGGGCGCGGTTCGATGCAGCGCTGGTGGGGCTTAAGGCAGCAGTGGCCGACCAGCAGAAGTGGCTCGACACGGTGCTGGTGCCGCAGGCCAAGGGCGACTTCCGCTTGGGCGCGAAGCTCTATGACCAGAAGATGCATTTCGGCCTGATGAGCGACATGACCCGGCCGCAGCTCAAAGCCCGCGCGCTCAAGGCCAAGGCCGATACCCGCGCCGAGATGTACACCCTTGCCCGCCAGGTCCTCGCCGGCAAGCCCGGCGCACCCTCGCTTCCGCTCAAGCCCACACTGGCGCAGCAGCAGGCGGGGATCGAGGCCGCGCTCAAGCTCTCCTACGCCAAGCATCCCCCCCGCGTGCAGCTTGAACAGCGCGCCCGCGAAACGTTGGCCGAGGCGACCGCGTTCGTCACCAAGGCCGGGTTCGTCCGCATGCCCGACGGGCCGGTCAAGGTAATCACCATGCCCAAGTTCCAGCAGGGCAACGCGGTTGCCTATAACGATCCGCCGGGTCTGTTCGAAAAGGGCCAGCAGAACTTCTACGCGGTCTCACCCATCCCCGATGACTGGACCGACGCGCAGGCGGAAAGCTTCTTGTCCGAATACAACGACTACATGATCCACGACCTGTCGATCCACGAGGCGATGCCGGGGCATTACCTCCAGCTCGATCATTCGAACAAGTCGCCAGACGTGCTGCGCGCCTATCTGGGTTCGGGCCCGTTCGTCGAGGGCTGGGCGGTCTATGCCGAGGGGATGATGAAGGACGAGGGGTACCTGAGCGGCGATCCCCAGGAACAGCGCTTGTTCAAGCTGACCGTGCTCAAGATGCGGCTGCGCTCGATCACCAACACACTGCTTGATATCGGCATCCAGACCGAGGGCATGACCCGCGATCAGGCGATGGATCTGATGCAGCACGGCGCCTTCCAGGCCGAGCGTGAAGCGGCAGGGAAATGGGTGAGGGCGAGTCTCTCGTCAGTCCAGCTGCTGAGCTACTTCACGGGGTTCAGCGAACACATGGCTTTGCGCGAAGAGGCCAAGCAGCGCTGGGGCAAGAATTATACGCTGCGGCGGTATAACGATCAGGTGCTGAGCTACGGCTCACCCCCGGTGAAGTTCGTGCGCGAGCTGATGTTCGGGTTGCCGGTCAAATAGCCGTTACAGGGCGAGCAAACGCCCGGCCAGCAGCAGCATCGCAGCAATGGCGAAGTTGGCGACGTTGCCGTCGATCCTGGAAAGTCGCGCCCCCGCCATCCCGATCCCAGGATTGACCACCCCGCCATAACTGCGCGCGGCAAGCGCGCTGATGAAGAACCCGCCGAGCGCAAT
>JAYUCG010000013.1:0-6304 GCA_043740455.1 Novosphingobium sp.
TGAGTGTTCATGTTGCCGCCTTGGGTTCGGTGACATTCATCGACGAAGACGTAGAAGCGTCCATGAACTTTGCCCGCTGATCAATCCGCGCCTCCAGCATCGACAGCGGCATCACCCCGTCCTTCAGCACTTCGTGGAACCACTGCAGGCTGAACTTGTCGCCCAGCGCGGCCTGCGCCCGGGCGCGGTTCTTGACCCAGGCGGTGTGACCGATCTTGTACGAGCAGGCCTGGCCAATCATCGTGCAATAGCGCTCAACCTCGCGCTGGCTGCGCGGGCGGGCGAAGCCGGTGGTGGCGACCATGTAATCGGTCGCCTGCTCGCGGCTCCAGCGCATGTGGTGGAGACCGGTATCGACCACCAGCCGGGCCGCACGGAACAGGAAGCTCTGCAGGTAACCCGCGCGCTCAAGCCCCTTATAGGCGCCCAGTTCTTCGGCCAGTTGCTCGGCGTAAAGCGCCCACCCCTCACCGTAGCTCGAGATGAAGTCGTTGCGCAGCAGCATCGGCAGTTCGCCCGATTCCTGCGCATAGCCGCCCTGCAGGTGATGCCCGGGAACGCCTTCGTGATAGGTCAGCGCAGGCAGCGAGTATTTCGGCCAGTCGCTCACCGATTTGAGATTGATCCAGTAAATCGCCGGGCGACTGCCATCGAGCGCGGCGGAATTGTAATAGCCATTCGACGCGCCATCCTGAATCTCCACCGGCACCCGGCGAATTTCGAGCGGTTGCTGGGGGATATCGGCAAACGCGCGTTGCAGCCGCGCTCGCATATCGGTGATCCCGGCGTTAAGGCTGTCGATCAACGCCATGCGGCCGTCGTCGCTATCGGCATAGAGTTGATCGGGCTGATGGTTAAGCCCGGTGAGCCGTTCGCCAACCGTGCCGGTGGTCATCCCGGCAGCCTTGAGGATGCTATCGATCTGCGCGGTGATATCGGCGACCTGCTCCAGCCCGATCGCGTGAACCTGATCGGGCGAGAGGCTGGTGGTGGTCGCCTGCGCCAGCGCATCGGCATAGATCTCGTCGCCGCGCTTGATCCGCCAGGCGCCGTCGCCCGCCGCGGTCTTGCCGCGCAAGTCGGTCATCAGCGCAATCTGGCGATCGAGCGCCGGATAGACCGCCCCCTGCACAACCTTCGCTGCGCGCCCCGCCCAGTCGCCCGGAATGCCCTTGGCCTTGGCGCGGCTGGCGATCGAGTCGACCAAGGTGTTCTCGGCCGCGGCAACATCGCGCAGCTTGTGCATCTGACCCAAAGTCAGGTCGATCGACCAGCCCGGCGCGACCAGCCCGCGCGCAGCTTCGGCGCGCTGCCCGGCGGTTTCCTCGTCCAGCCGCAGCGCGAACGAAGAGACCCGCGAGAGGTATGCCTCACAGTCCGAAGCGTTGTTGATCGGGTGCGCGGAATTGAGGAAATCGGGGATGCCGAAGTATTCGCCGCCCTGCTGGTAGAGCCGGTACGGGGTCTGGACCGAATCAATGTCATATTTGCCCGCCGCCAGGGTCCGCTGGGTGAGCATGTAATCGACCCGGGCCTTGTAACGCTGCCCGGTTTCGGAGAGCGGAGCGGTGCGGATCGCCTTGAGTTTGGCCTGCCAGGTGCGGCTCCGTGCCAAATCCTTGTGCCGCTCAGCCGGGGTGGCAGGCGAAAGCTGCGCGCGCAACGGCGCCAGCTTGCCCTTGTCGAGCCCCAGCGAGGTCGCGAATTCGGGCGAACGCGCGATCCCGTCATTGAACATCGCATCAAACATCGCGAGCAGCGCCTTGTCCCCCGACGGTGCAGCGACCTTGGCCCAAAGCGGTTCTGCCGCGAACGCGGTGGCAGTTGCGCCAGCAACGGCGATGAATTGGCGACGGTCCATGAAAATATTCCCCACTCGATCGGATGTGAGTGGGCAGTCTGGACGCGACCGGGCCGGGCGAACAAGGGCTTCGACAAAGTGCCCGCATGAACCGATGAAAGACTATTCACCCAAACGATAGAACCCCGCAACCCGATCAAGCGCCAGCCGCAGCACTAGCTTGCCGCTGCGCACCGGCCAGGCCATGGAGCGCTCGGCATCAGGCAGTGTCTCTCCGGCGCAGACGATGCGCCACAGGATGTCAGAGAGCCCCGGGCCTGCTTGCGCAATCGCGCCGTCAAACCGAGCGCGCGCGGCCAGCTGGCGTTCGGCCGAACTCAGCGATTGATCCTGACCCGTGCCGCGGATCCGAACCGCATCCCACCGCATCGTTATGCCGGGTGCCAGCTGCACGCGCTCCCAATCGCGGCACAGCGCTTCTCCGGCGGCGAACTGAACATCGCTGAGATGGCCGCGTGCATGAAGCCAGGCGAGCGGACTGTGCCACATTGACGGTCACGCCGCGAGCGCCCTTGCGGGCTCCCGCGCGGCCCTGAACCGGACCTTCATCGGTCAGTTCACATTCGACCAGTTCGCGCTTCACGCTTTTCCCCTACTTGCGAGTCGTTCGAGACTTGCCAAATTGAGCCATATGCAGGAAAGCAAAGAAACCAATATGGTTACAGGATTGCAGGCATGATCAATCGCATCCGGGGCATTCGCCGGGAAAAAGGCCTGACTTTGGCTGACGTAGCCGAACGCTGCACGCCGCCAACAACGGCTCAGACCATCGGCCGCCTTGAAACGGGCATGCGGCAACTGTCGCTGACCTGGATGAACCGGATCGCCTCGGCGCTGCAGGTCGATCCGGAAATGCTGGTGCGCGGCGAGGAAAGCGATGCGCCCAAGTTCGTTGCGCGGCTCACGGGCGAGGGCGCCGAAGGTCTGGCCGCCCCGCGCGAGGCGATCCTGCCGAGCGCGCTGGGCGGCGACGGGGTGCTGGTCGCGCTCGCGGTAGAAGACAGCTGCGGGGAATACCGCGCGGGCGACCAGGTATGGCTGCGCCAGCTCGGGGCCGAAGCCTATCCGCGCCTGCTTAACCGCGACGTGCTGGTGCCGCGGCCGGGCGGGCGCTTCGTGTTCGGGCGGATGATCGACCGCGATGCCCAGCGGGTCGCAATCCTCCCGCCGGGCGCGGGCACGCGGCAGGTGGTGGTCGATAGCCCGGCGTGGATCGCGGTGACCGAAATGCTGGCGCGCAAGCTGTGACAAAGCTGCGCGTTCTGTCGCTATCGACGCTTTACCCCAACGCGCTCACCCCCAATTTCGGCGTGTTTGTCGAGCGTCAGATGGCCGCCGTGGCGGCGCTCGGTGATGTCGATCTGGTGATGGTGAACCCCATCGGCCTGCCGCCCTTCCCGCTGTCGCTCCATCCCCGCTACCGGGCCTTGCGCGGGCTGGCCAAGGTGGAGCAGCGCGACGGGGTCAATGTCTTGCGCCCGCGCTTCACCCTGCTCCCCGGCACCGGCGGGCGCTTCAATGCCCGGCTAGAATGTGCCGGCGTCATGCCGCTGGTGCGCAAGCTTCATGCCGCAGCGCCGTTCGATGTGGTCGATGCGCAGTTCTTCTATCCCGATGGTCCAGCGGCCGTGCGCATCGCGCGCGAACTTGGCCTGCCTTGCTCGATCAAGGCGCGCGGGGCCGACGTGCATTTCTGGGGACAGGCTCCGGGCACTACGGAACAGGTGCGCGCGGCTGCGCAGGGGGCCAGCGGGCTGCTCGCAGTTTCGGGCGGGCTCGCCGATGAGCTTGTCGGGCTCGGTGCCGACCCGGCGAAGATCACGATCCACCGCACCGGGCTCGATCGCGCCGTGTTCCGTCCCCTCGACCGCGCCGGATCGCGCGCAAAACTAGGCTTGCCCGCCGATGCCCCCGTGCTCGCCTGCGTTGGCGCGCTGATCGAGCGCAAGAGCCAGGGCATTGCGATCGAGGCGCTGACAAAGGTGCCCGGCGCGATACTGGTCATTGCCGGAGCCGGCCCGGATGAGGCCAAGCTGAGACTGCTGGCGGCGCGGCTTGGAATGGCGGAGCGGGTGCGGTTCCTTGGGCCCGTTCCGCACGCCGAGCTGCCGGTGGTGCTAAGCGCCGCCGATCTGTTTGTGCTGCCGACTGCGAGCGAGGGGCTGGCTAACGCCTGGGTCGAGGCGCTCGCCTGCGGCACGCCGGTGGTCACCACCCCGATCCCAGGCGCGCAGGAACTGCTGACGGATCCCGCCTATGGCCGCATGATTAAACGCGATGCTGATGCTTTCGCGCAGGCTATCAACGCGCTGCTGGCCGCCCCGCCCTCGCGCGAGGCGGTGCTGGCGGCCGCGGCAGAATTCAGCTGGGAAGCGAACGCCGAGGCGCTGGTGGCGCACTGGCGGCACTTGGCTGGCCAATAAGATCCTCTCCGTTTTTCCCGCAGGGGCAAACGGGGAGGTGGCTGGCTCTCAGAGCCAGACGGAGGGGTATCTGGGCGCGCCTCGATACCCCTCCGTCATTTGCTGCGCAAATGCCACCTCCCGATTTGCGGCATTCGCCGAAAATGGAGAGGAACTTTACGTCGCTGAACCGCGCTCGCGGGTCAAGCGCTCCTGCCGGTCCATCTCGGTCTCGGTCGGCACGAAGCTGTTCGAGGTGACCTTGAGCCACAGCAACATCGGCGCCGCCGCATAGATCGAGCTGTAAGTCGCGACCACGATCCCGAGGATCATCGCCGCCGAGAAAGCGAAGATTACCTTGGGGCCGAGGACCAGCAAGGAAGCCAGCGCGAGCAGGATGGTGACCGAGGTCATCACCGTGCGGTGCAGCGTTTCGTTGATCGACAGGTCGAGCAACTGCTCGGTCGGCATTCGGCGGTACTTCTTCAGGTTCTCGCGTATTCGGTCGTAGACCACGATCGTATCGTTGAGCGAATAGCCGATCACCGTCAGGATCGCGGCAACTGCCGTCAGGTCGAACTCCATCTGGGTCAGCGCGAACAAGCCAATCGTCAGGATAACGTCGTGGACGAGGCTGATCAGCGTTCCCACCCCGAACTGCCATTCGAAGCGGATCCAGATGTAGATCGAGATCGCGATCGAGGCGAAGCCCAGCGCCTTGAACGCGGTCCAGCCGAGTTCCTTCGAAACCTTGCCCGAGACAGAATCAACTCCGTCTATGCGGGCATCGGCATGGTCAGCCTTGACCGTATCCGAAATGCGTTTTGACATGGCATCGGCGAGACCTGGGTTGGTTTCCGAACCGGTAGGTAACCGCAAACGGATCGAAACTGCATTGGGCGCGCCGAACGTCTGGATGATCGGTTCGCCGTAGCCCAGCTTCTCGATTTCGCCGCGCAACTGGGCCACCGGCGCGTCCTGGCTTTGAGTGAAGCTGACGCGGATCATCTGGCCGCCGACGAAATCGACGCCCTGGTTAAGGCCCTGCGTGAACAGCAGCACGAGGCTGCCGATCATCAACACGACCGAAAGGATCGTGGTTGGCCACTGCCACTTGAGGAAGTGGATATTGGTATCGTCGGGTATGAGCTTCAACAGGCGCATTGGTGCGGATCCTTCAGATGTGGAGTTCGCTCGGGCGCGTCCGGCGCAGCCACAAGGCGACCCACATGCGGGTCAGGTAAACGGCGGTGAACACCGAGGTAACGATGCCGATGATCAGCACCACCGCGAAGCCCTTGATCGGGCCCGAGCCAAACACGAACATCAAGGCGGCGGCGATGAAGTGGGTGATGTTGGCATCGAAGATCGTGCGGCTGGCTTCGGTATAGCCAACCTCGACCGCCTGCATGACCTTGCGCCCGCGATGTCGTTCTTCGCGGATGCGTTCGTTGATCAGCACGTTGGCGTCGACCGCGGCGCCGATGGTCAGCACAAAACCGGCGATGCCGGGCAAGGTCAGCGTCCCGCCAATCATGGCCATGATGCCCAGGATCATCAGCACGTTGATCACCAGCGCGGTATTCGCGTAGATCCCGAACCGGCCGTAAGTGAGCGCGATCAATAGCATGATTGCACCGGTCCCGACGACAATCGCGATGATTCCTTTGTGGATTGAATCCTTGCCGAGGTCCGGACCGACAGTGCGTTCTTCGACCACCTTGAGGTCCACCGGCAGCGCGCCCGAGGCCAGGTTGATCGCCAGCCCTTGCGCTGTCGCAGCCGTAAAGCTGCCAGAAATGCGGGCTTGTCCGCCCAAGATCGGCTCGTTGATGTTCGGCGCCGAAATCACCTTGCCGTCGAGGATGATCGCGAACGGTTTGCCAACGTTTTCACTGGTGAGCTTGGCGAACTTGGCCCCGCCCTGCTGGTTGAACGAAATCTCGACGATCGATTCGTTGGTCTTCTGGTCGTTGCCGGCGGTGGCCTGGGTCAACTGATCACCGCTGATCCCGCCAAGACGGTAAACCGCGAGCGGCAC
>JAYUCG010000014.1:0-10420 GCA_043740455.1 Novosphingobium sp.
ATCCGGTTGGGGCCGATGATCGCCACTTCGGGGCGGTTGATCACCGGCGTGGTCGCGACCCCGCCGAGCGGGCCGAGCGAAGTGATCGTCAGCGTCGAACCCGATAGTTCCTCGATCTTGGCCGAGCCGCTCCGGGCAGCCTCGGCGAGCCGGACGATCTCGCTCGCCAGCTGCCACAGGTTCTTGTCCTGCGCATCGCGGATGACGGGAACCATCAGTCCCGCGTCGGTCTGCGCCGCAATGCCCAAATGCACTGCGCCAAACCGCTGGACCACTCCCGCCTCATCGTCATAGCGCGCGTTGAGCATCGGGAAGGCCGGCAAGGTGCGGCAGATCGCGCTGATCAGCAGCGGGAGCATGGTCAGCTTGGGCTTGGCCCCGCGCGCTGAATTGAGCTGCGCGCGCAGTTCCTCAAGCGCGGTGACATCGCATTCCTCGACATAGGAGAAGTGCGGGATGTTGCGCTTCGATGCGGCCATGTTCTCGGCAATGCGGCGGCGCAGGCCGATGACCTTGATGGTTTCATCCTTGGCACGCATCCCGGTTGATCCGAAACCGGAACCAGCGTTATAGGCGAGGAAGGCGTCAAGATCGGCGTGGCGCAGGCGGCCATCCTCGGCGGCCTTGACCTGAGCGAGGTCAATCCCGAGGTCTTTAGCGCGGGCGCGAACGGCAGGGCTGGCGAGGACTTTGGCATGACCTACCGCCAAATCCGCCTTCCCTGAGCTTGTCGAAGGGCTGCCCTTCTTTTCGGCGGCCGGAGAGAAGGACAGTGCTTCGATAGGCTCAGCATGAACGGGATTGGGGATGGGTTTTGATTCGGCCGCAATCACCTTCGCCACATCGCCCGCATCCGGCGTCTCCGCCTCGATCCGCTCTGCCACTGCCGGGCTGGCGTGCGCGTCTTCTTCCATCTCGCCGTCGGTCTCGATAATCACCAGCGGCGAACCAATCGCGATCATGTCGCCTTCGGCTCCGGCGACTTCGAGCACCACGCCCGAAACCGGGCTTTCCATTTCGACCGTGGCCTTGTCGGTCATCACGTCGGCAACGCGGCCGTCTTCCTCGATCCGGTCGCCGACCTTGACGTGCCACGAGACGATCTCCGCCTCGGCGATGCCTTCGCCGATGTCCGGGAGGCGGAAAGTGAATTTGCCCATCGTGATTACGCTTTCAACAGACGGTCGACGGCCTCGCCGATGCGGACCGGTCCCGGGAAATAGGCCCATTCAAGGCTGTGCGGATAAGGTGTGTCGAACCCGGTGACCCGTTCGATCGGGGCTTCGAGGTGGTAGAAGCAGCGTTCCTGCACCAGCGCGCTAAGCTCAGCGCCATAGCCACAGGTCCGCGTCGCCTCATGGATGATCAGGACTTTGCCGGTTTTCTCCACCGACTTTTGCACAGTCTCGATGTCGATCGGAACCAGTGTGCGAAGGTCGATGATCTCGGCATCGATACCCTTGTCGGCGAGCACCGCTTCGGCGACGTGGATCATTGTGCCATAGGCGAGCACGGTCATCGCCTCACCCTCGCGCACGATCCGCGCCTTGCCCAGCGGGATCGAGTAGTAGCCCTCGGGTACCGCGCTATCCGGGTGGCGCGCCCACGGTTCGACCGGCTTGTCGTAGTTGCCGCTGAACGGCCCGTTGTAGATCCGCTTTGGCTCGAAGAAGATCACCGGATCGTTGTCTTCGATCGCGGCGATCAGCAGGCCCTTAGCGTCATGCGGGGTCGCGGGAATGACGGTCTTGATCCCGGCAACGTGGGTGAACAGCGCCTCCGGGCTCTGGCTGTGAGTCTGGCCGCCAAAGATCCCGCCGCCGAACGGCGAGCGCACCGTGATCGGCGAGGTGAATTCGCCCGCCGAGCGATAGCGCATCCGCGCCGCTTCAGAGATCAGCTGATCGAGCCCCGGGTATATGTAATCGGCGAACTGGATTTCGGGCACCGGACGCAGGCCGTAAGCCCCCATCCCCACCGCCGCGCCGATGATCCCGCATTCGTTGATCGGCGTATCGAACACGCGGTTCTTGCCGAACTTTTTCTGCAGCCCCGCGGTGGCGCGGAACACCCCGCCGAAATAGCCGACATCCTCACCGAACACGACGACGTTCGAATCGCGCTCCATCATCACCGCCAGCGCATCGTTGATAGCCTCGATCATGTTAAGGCGGCGGACCGGAGCGTCGGCGAGGCTGACGGGGCCTTCTTCGAGCACGCTCATGATTCCTTCCATTCAGGCCATTTGGTTCGGCGCTCGCGGATCGCCTGATCGGCTTGCTCTTCAAGGTGCCACGGCAGTTCCTCGAACACGTCTTCGAACATGGTGTGGAACGGGTGGTGCATCCCGTGGCCGAGCACGCCGTTTTTCTCGGCCTCCTTGGTGGCTGCCTTGACCTGTTCGATCAGTTCAAGGTCCATTGCCGCATGCTGGTCCTCCGACCATTCGCCGAGCGCGATCAGGTGGCGCTTCAGGCGCATGATCGGATCACCCAGCGGCCACTCTTCGCGTTCGTGCGCCGAACGGTACTGGCCGGGATCGTCCGAAGTCGAGTGGCCCTCGGCGCGATAGGTGAAGTGCTCGATCAGCGTCGGCCCGCCGTTCGAACGCGCGCGGTTGGCGGCCCAGCGCATTGCCGCATAAACTGCGAGCGCGTCGTTGCCATCGACCCTGAGGCCAGCGATGCCGTAACCGACCGCCTTGGCAGCAAAGGTCGCGCGCTCGGCCCCGGCAAAGCCCGAGAAGCTTGAGATCGCCCACTGATTGTTGACGATATTGAACACCACCGGCGCGTTGAACACGGTGGCGAAAGTGAATGCGGCGTGGGCATCGCCCTCAGCGCTGGAACCCTCGCCGATCCAGCTTGCAGCAATCCGGGTGTCGCCCTTGATTGCGCTGGCCATCGCCCAACCGGCGGCTTGCGGATACTGCGTCGCGAGGTTGCCGCTGATCGAGAAGAACGAATGTTCGCGGCTGGAATACATGATCGGCAGTTGGCGGCCCTTGAGCTTGTCCGCGCGGTTTGAGTAGATCTGGTTGATCATCTCGGTCAGCGGATAGCCGCGCGCGATCAGGATGCCCTGTTGGCGATAGCTCGGAAAGACCATGTCGTCGTCCGCGAGCGCAAAGGCTGAGGCGACCGAGGTGGCCTCTTCGCCGGTGCACTTCATGTAAAAGCTGGTCTTGCCCTGGCGCTGGCCGCGGTACATCCGGTCATCGAACGCGCGGGTCAACGCCATCACCCGCAGCATCCGCCGCAGCGTTTCTGCGTCGAGCTTGGGATCCCACGCACCCACCGCCCGGTGATCGTCACCGAGCACGCGGATCATGCCCTGGCACAGCGGATGCGTTTCGCTGGCCGCACAAGCTTCGTCGGGACGCGGCAGGATGCCGGCGGCGGGGATTTCGAGATAGCTGTAATCGACCGGATCGCCGGGACGGAACGGCGGTTCAGGCACGTGCAGTTCGAGCGGCGGCAAGTTGCCGCGCGCAGTCACATCACTGGCAGGCCGATCAGCCATCAAGCGCTCTCCCGCTTCCCAAATCGTGGAAGCATTATTCTAATCGAGAGATATAATATTTCAAACTGGTTGTATCGTCAATCGCGCCGATTACACCGCAACTGGCGCGCTGAGCGGGGCTTGCGGGGTATAATCGCTGACCACAAAATCCTCGATCCGGTAGTCGAACATCGTATCCGGCCGCCGCATCAGCTGCAACGTGGGCCGCCCGCCGGGTTCGCGCGCCAGCTGCGCTTCGACCAGTTCGGCGTGGTTGAGGTAAAGATGCGTATCGCCGCCCATCCAGACCAGCTCACCCGGTTCAAGATCGCACTGCTGCGCCAGCATGCGGGTGAACAGCGCCGCGCTCCACAGGTTGAACGGCAGGCCCAGCGCAATGTCGCAGCTGCGCTGGTAAAGCAGGCAATTGAGCCGGTTGCCGGCAACATGGAATTGATAGGTCTTGTGGCACGGCGGTAGAGCCATCTGCTCGAGCTCGGCGACGTTCCAGCCCTCGACAATGTGACGGCGGCTGCCCGGATTGGTGCGCAGGCTCTTGGCCACCAGCGCGACTTGGTTGATCCCAGTGTCGCGTTTGTACAAGTTTGCGCCCACTGGGCTATAGACCGGCCAGTCGGTCCACTGCTTGCCGTAGACCGGGCCAAGGTCGCCCCATTTCGCCGCGAACGCCGCATCTGCAACGATCCGCACCGAAAAGTCCTCGCGGCTAATGACCTCGCCACTCGCCTTGCGATACCTATCGAGCGGCCAGTCGGTCCAGATTTGCACCCCTTGGGCACACAGCGCACGGATGTTGGTATCGCCGGTCAGGAACCACAGGAATTCACGCGTCGCGGTCTTCCAGTAAACACGCTTGGTGGTGATCAGCGGCATCGCCCCGCCCGCCAGATCGAACCGAATCTGCGCGCCGAACACCGAACGCGTGCCAACTCCGGTCCGGTCGATCCGTTCGTCGCCATGCTCCCAGATGCGCCGCATCAGGTCGAGATACTGCCATTCCCAGTGCTGCTTCCGGGAAGAATCGAGGGGAATCGCTGCCGTCGCCATGAAACCACGTTAGCGCGCTATTGCCCGCTTGCCACCCCGCACTTGCCCCCTTATAGGCGCGCTCCTGCCTCGCCCCTCCTTGGAAGGGCGAACGATCGGTCGGGGAATAGCTCAGCCTGGTAGAGCACTGTCTTCGGGAGGCAGGGGCCGGAGGTTCGAATCCTCTTTCCCCGACCACATCGTTCCTAAGTCCGCGGCAAGCGCGGCAGCACGAAGCGGCGGATGGCATCGGCCACGCCCGCGTCCTCATTGCTCGCAGCAATACAATCAGCCTCGGCCTGCACCGCAGTATTCGACTGGCCCATCGCGATGGCCAGACCCGCGCGGCGGAACATCGCGATGTCGTTGGCCTGATCGCCGATCACCGCGACCTCACTCAGCGGCACTCCGAACATCTCGGCGAGCCGGGTTACGCCATCGCCCTTGTTGGCCGCCAATGCTGTGCAATCGAGGTAGTAATCCTGCGAACGGACCAGCGTTGCGTCCGACCCGACCAGCTCGCGTGCCCGTGTCTCGATCGCTGTCATTTCGACCGGATTGTCACACACCGCCACCACCTTGTCGGCATCATCGAGATAGGCGGCAAAGTCGGTCACCGCCTCGGGCTGGAGGCCTGACGAGAGCACTTCGCGCGGGGTGTGGGAATTGGCGAGATCGGTAGTCAGCCAGCGGTTCGTAGCAAAGAACCAGATGGTCACCCCGGCGCTGGCGTAAAGGTCGATGAGCTGCCGCGCGAGGTCCGGTGGCACTTGCGCCGAACATGTCTCGCCGCCAGCGGCAGTGAAGATCGTGCCGCCATTGAACGCCCCGAATGGCCCCTCAAGCCCCAGCTCGGCAGCAATCGGCAGGATCCCCGCCGCCGGCCGTGCAGAGATCAGCGAGACCTTGAGCCCGTGCGCCACTGCAGCGCGGATCGCCTTTACGTTCTCTTCAGGCAACCCCTTGTCACGGCGCACCAAGGTGCCGTCGATATCGCTTACCAGCAGGCGGATCGGCCCTTTACGCATCAGCATTCCACCACGTTGACTGCCAGTCCGCCCAGCGAAGTTTCCTTGTAGCGCTCGCTCATGTCGAGCCCGGTCTTGCGCATCGTTTCGATCACCTGGTCGAGGCTGACCCGGTGGGTGCCATCGCCGAGCAAAGCCAGGCGCGCTGCTTCAACCGCCTTGATCGAGCCAACCGCGTTGCGCTCGATACACGGCACCTGGACCAGCCCGCCAACCGGATCGCAGGTCAGGCCAAGGTTGTGCTCCATCCCGATCTCAGCGGCGTTTTCCACCTGCTCGGGCGTCCCGCCCAGCGCTGCGGCAAGCCCCGCGGCGGCCATCGAGCAGGCCACCCCAACCTCGCCCTGACAGCCGACTTCGGCGCCAGAGATCGAGGCGTTTTCCTTGAACAGCGAGCCAATTGCCGCGGCGGTGAGCAGGAAGTCCTCCGCCCCGGCGGTGCAGGCCCCGGGCGCAAACCGCTCGTAATACCGCAGCACCGCCGGGACGATTCCGGCCGCGCCATTGGTCGGTGCGGTGACAACCCGGCCACCGGCGGCGTTCTCTTCATTCACTGCCAGCGCCCACAGGTTGATCCAGTCAATCACTGAGAGCGGATCGGCCAGCGCCCGCTCCTGCCGGTCGCGCAATATGGCGAGGATCGTTGGTGCACGGCGCTTCACCCCAAGACCGCCCGGAAGCACGCCGCCCTGCGCCATGCCGCGCTCGATGCAATCATTCATGGCCGCGCGAACGGCGCTGAGCCGTGCCGAAATCTCCTCCACCGAATGGAGCGATTCTTCATTGCGGCGCATGCCTTGCGCGATGCTCAGTCCGGTCTCGGCGCAACGTTTGAGCAATTCATCGCCTGACGAAAAGCGGAACGGCGCGTCCCATACCCCCTCGCCCGGATCGTTGCGCGGCGCGTCATCGATCACCACCGCACCGCCGCCGATCGAATAGGCGGTTCGTTCAGCCAGCAGTCCGCCATCGGCGCGGAACGCGGCGAAATGCATGCCGTTGCTGTGGCCGGGCAGGCGTTCGCGCTGGAGGAACAGCAGGTCGCGCGCTTCGTCGAAGGCAATCGGGTGCGCTCCTGCCAGCTGCAAGCCTCCGGTGCGGCGAATTTCGGTGACCAGCGCTTCGGCCGCGTCGGGGCAGATCGTCGCCGGCCGCTCACCTGATAGGCCGAGCAGCATCGCGCGATCGGTCGCGTGGCCTTTGCCCGTCAGCGCCAGCGAGCCGTAAAGCCGCACTTCGACGCGCGTCACTTCATCCAGATGCGCGCCCAATGCGGCTGCGAAATCGGCCGCTGCGGTCATCGGCCCCATCGTGTGCGACGAAGACGGCCCGACGCCGATCTTGAACAGTTCGAAGGTGCTGGCAACCATGGCAGGCGCTGGTCGCATGGCTGGCGTTGCATCGCAAGGGCGCGCGGGAACCAAGTGCGGCCAATTGCGTTTCGCGGTTGCTATCAAGAGAATTCGAATGCCGGGAACTCCGCCCCGAGCGGAGCCAGAATCGCCACGGATTTCCCTGTCGGATTGAGCCCGCCGGGAGCTGTGGCAGTTCGCTATCCGCCGCGCAGCAATTGCACGCCCCAGTCGCGCTCGAACAGGTAGAGCAGCAGCCGCGCCGCTTCGCCGCGTTCGCCCTTAAGGCCGCCATCACGCTCAATCAGCAGCCGCGCGTCGTCGTGCGCGATCGGCAAGAACTTCTGGATCTGCTCAAGACTGGCCACCCGAAACGCCGCATCGCCTGACTGGCGCGTGCCGAGCAATTCGCCCCCGCCGCGCAGATCAAGGTCTTCCTCGGCAAGCCGGAACCCGTCTTGCGTCTCGCGCATCAGGGCGAGCCGGCGCTTGGCGGTTTCGCTCGGCATGGTGCCGCGCAGCAGCAGGCATGTACTGGCCCCGCTACCCCGCCCCACCCGGCCGCGCAATTGATGCAACTGTGCCAGCCCGAAACGTTCGGCCTGTTCGATCACCATCAGCGTCGCGGCGGGCACATCGACCCCGACCTCGATCACCGTGGTCGCGACCAGCAGCTTGGCCTCGCCGCGCACGAAACGCTCCATCGCGGTATCCTTGGCCTCGGGGCGAAGCTGACCGTGGACCAGCGCAACGGTATCGCCGAACCGCGCCTTGAGTTCGGCATGGCGGGCCTCGGCGGCAGCAATGTCTTCGGTTTCGAGTTCGCGCACCATCGGGCAAACCCAATAGGCCTGGCTGCCACCGGCCAGATGCCGATCGACCGCGCCGATCACGTCACCGATCCGCTCTAACGCGACCACGCGGGTGTCAATCGGCTGGCGCCCGGGCGGCATTTCGTCGATCCGGCTGACATCCATTTCGCCGTACTGCGCCAGCGTCAGCGTGCGCGGGATCGGGGTCGCGGTCATCGCCAGGCAATGCGGGGTGCGCTTGCCCTTCTGCGCGAGCATCAGACGCTGGCTGACCCCGAAGCGGTGCTGTTCGTCGATCACCACCAAGGCGAGGTTCTTGTAAGCCACCGCATCCTGAAAGATCGCGTGCGTGCCGATCGCGAATTGGATCGAGCCATCGAGCAAGCCCATCAGGATCGCCTCACGCGCGCGGCCTTTGTCGCGCCCGGTCAGCAGCGCGACGGTCACCCCGGTCGGGGCGAGCATGCGGCTGATCGTTTCATAATGTTGGCGCGCAAGGATTTCGGTGGGGGCGAGCAAGGCCGCCTGCGCTCCCGCCTCAACCGCGATCAGCATCGCCTCGACCGCCACCGCGGTCTTGCCCGAGCCGACATCGCCCTGCAGCAGCCGCAGCATCGGCGCCGACTGCGCAATATCGCCCTCAATCTCGGCAATCGAGCGCTGTTGCGCGCCGGTCAGCGCAAACGGCAGCTGCAGCTTCGCGCGCAGCTGGCCGTCACCTTGCAGCGGCGTGCCGACGTGCGCGCGGTTGGCGTTCTTAACCAGCAGCAGCGCGAGACTGTTGGCGAGCAGTTCGTCGTAAGCCAGCCGGTCGCGCGCGGCTGGATGCTCACCCTTGTGCGCCAGCGTCAGTGCATCGCGCCAGCGCGGCCAGTGCATCTTGTCGGCCAGCGCCGGTTCGATCCATTCAGGCAGCTCCGGCACCGTTTCGAGCGCCTGGTGGATCAACGCGGCAGTGCGGCCCTGAGTCAGCCCTTCGGACAATGCGTAGACCGGCTCGGTCAACTGGCCCGACAGCCCGGCGCTGTCTTCCGCGACATGGTCCGGATGGACGATCTGCAGCATCTGCCCGTACTGGTCGAGCCGCCCGGCGATCCAGCGCTTTTCGCCGAGCGGAAGCTGCTTCTTGCCCCACCCCGAATTGCGCCCGAAATAGGTCACCGCGCAAATGTTGCCCGCCGCATCCTGCGCCAGCACGCGCAGCGGGCCGCGCCCGGGCGAAGCGCGGTATTCGACCGGGGTCAGTGCAATAACGATGTTATCGCCGACACTCGCTTCATCGAGGTCCGCCACCGCGCGGCGCTCAACAAAGCGGTCGGGCAAGTGGTAGGCGAAATCCTTGACCCGGGTCAGCCCGAGCCGCTCCAGCGGGCGCGTGAGCGCGGCACCGACGCCCTTCAGGCTGTCAGCAGGTACAAACAAGGAATTGAGCCGATCGGGACGCATGGACGGGTTGATAGAGACTAGCGGCGGGCTTGCACAGTCTCCCAGGCGCTCCGCACCGCTTCAACGGTGATCGCACCATCCTGCGGCGTGGTCGCAATCGAACAGACGGAAATCCGCATCACCCAGCGCCCGCACCATTGCGATGCGCCGATGAAGGCCACCGCATCTTCTTGCACTTGCGCGACCGTGGCCAAGGTCAGCCGGTCTCCCTCCTCGGGTGACAGCCCGGCACCGAAGTGGACCATGAACTGGTTGAGTTCCGCCGGGCAGATCAGTTCCACCCCGGGAATGGCCGCCATCGCTGCAGCCATCTGCTGCGCGACCGCCACATCCTGTTCGACCATCGCCGCCACCCCGGCGCGGCCGAGCTGCTTGAGCATGGCCCAGACCGAAAACCCGCGCGCCCGGCGCGACAGTTCGGGGACATAGGTCGAAGGATCGCGCTCCAGATCGCTCGCGGGCGGCAGGTAACTCGCCGAAACCGCCATGGCGCGGCAGTGCGCCTCGGCATCGCGGACAATGGCGAACCCGCAGTCGTAGGGTGTCTGCAGCCATTTGTGTCCGTCAGTCCCCCACGAGTCCGCCTGTTCGACCCCGGCGGTCAGGTGCTTGAGGTTGGGCGAGGCATTCGCCCACATGCCAAAAGCGCCATCGACATGGAGCCAGGCACCCGCCGCCTTCGCCAGCGGTGCAATTTCAAGGAAGGGATCGCTCACCCCGGTGCAGATCTGTCCCGACTGGGCGATGGCAATGGTCGGCCCGGAATATTCACCCAGCGCCCGCTCAAAATCGGCTGGCAACATGCGGCCCAGATCGTCGGTTGCAACTGTCCGCACGCGTTTGGCCCCAAGGCCGAGATACTTGAGCCCGGAAAAGACCGTCGCGTGGGCATCGGCACCGATCAGCACGCGAACTTCGGGCGCGCCGAACAGGCCATCGCTTTCCACGTCCCAGCCGGCGCGGCGCAGCACTTCGCTGCGCGCTGCGGCAAGGCAGACGAAGTTGGCGATTGTTGCGCCCGAAACGACACCGACGGATGCACCAGCAGGAAGCCCCAATAGGTCGAGCAGCCATTCGCAGGCAACCGCTTCGACCGCGCTAGCCGCTGGCGCGGCGACGACATTGGCAGCGTTTTGGCCCCAAGCCGAGGTCAGCCAGTCTGCGGCAACACCTGTGGGATGCGAGTTACCGATCACCCAGCCAAAGAAACGCGGCCCGGTGGTCGCACGGATCC
>JAYUCG010000015.1:0-16664 GCA_043740455.1 Novosphingobium sp.
CCCACACAGTCAGGTAACGGGCCTTGAGCGTGCGCTTGTCAACCTTTTCGGTACCCAATCGGGGCAAGGTTTCATGTTCCTGCCACAGCCGCACCGGGACCTTGAACGAGGCGATGGTGGCCTTGAGGTAATCGCGCAGGAGATCCTCGGTCAGGGTGCGGCCTTCCTTCAGGAGAAACACACCGGTTGGCAGTTCGCCAAACTTCTCATCGGGCATTCCGAACACGCTTGCCTCGGCCACGTCGGGATGTGCGTAGATCGCTTCTTCGACTTCGATGCAGCTGATATTCTCACCGCCGCGGATGATGATATCCTTCTTGCGGTCGACGATGAACAAGTAGCCGTCCTCGTCAAGGTAGCCTAGGTCGCCCGAGCGGAAGAACCCGTCAGCCATGATCGCGGCCTTGGTCGCCTCGGTGTTGTCCCAGTATCCGCCGAAATTGCAGATCGTGCGGATCGAAATCTCGCCGATCTCGCCAGCGGGCAGGCATTCCCCCGCATCGTTCAGGATCCCTATCTCGACCAGCGGCTTTGACGCGGTGCCGGTCGAGCCAGGCTTGGCGAGGTAATTCTCGTTGAGGTTGCCGCAGCCGACCGCGTTGGTTTCGGTCAAACCATAGCCGAGCAGCGGGAAGGCATGCGGCAGTGCTTCTTTGATCCGCTTGACGTGATCGATCGGGCGCGGCGCCCCGCCCGCGGCAAAGGCGGTGCAGCTCGACAGGTCGTATTTCTCGCGGTCGGGATGCGTCGCGATCTCGAAGCTCATCAGCGGCACGCCGACGAAATAGGTGACCTTCTCCGCCTCGATCAGCCGCATCGCTTCCTCGGCGTTCCACTTGGGCATCATCACCAGCTTGCGCCCGATCGCGAAGCTCTGAAGGAACAGCGGGACTTCGCCGGTGACGTGGAACAAGGGCACGTTGACCAAGGTGCACGGCTGCATGGTCGGCTTGTCGCCCTGCTCGGTCAGGTGAGTGAGCATCATCAGCGTCTGCGCGACGTAATTGAACACCGCCTGGACCACCGCGCGGTGATCGGACCAGGCACCTTTCGACTGCCCGGTCGAGCCCGAGGTGTAGAGGATCGTGGCCACGTCATCGCCGGTCAGCTCGGGCAGCGGGGTCGCACTGTCCCCGCCATGCGCCAGCACCGCGCTGAGGCCTTCGCGCCACGGTTTGTCATGCTCGAACACCACCACGCGGGTAGCGAGGTGGAGGTC
The DNA here is from genome assembly GCA_043740455.1 of Novosphingobium sp. Classification (GTDB taxonomy): domain Bacteria; phylum Pseudomonadota; class Alphaproteobacteria; order Sphingomonadales; family Sphingomonadaceae; genus Novosphingobium. Next base: position 1,220 of record JAYUCG010000015.1, read on the forward strand.
GGTGATGCGCGCAGCGCGCTGCGGATCGGCGAGGACCAGTTTGCATCCGGTCAGTGAAATCCCCGCTGCCATTTCCTCGCCGCTCCACCAGCCGTTCAAAAGGCAGGCGCAGCCGCCCGCCATCAGCACGCCCATGTAGGCGACGACCCAGTTGGTCGAATTGCGCGCGGCGATCCCGACGCGGTCCCCCTTTTCGATCCCCTGCCCGGCCACCAGCGCCCCGGCCACTTCGCGCGCGGCGGCGTGGACTTCGCTGAATGTCGTGCGGACATCGCCATCGACGAGGAATTCGGTGTCGCCGTGCTGCGCGCAGAAGTGGTCGAAATAGGCGGAAAGCGTGGGCGGGGCATTCTTGAGCACGGGCAATGGCCGCCCGAACTGTTCGATATGGTCGATCTCGAGCAGTTCGCCCGGCGCGGTGATCCGCGTGATGATGGTTTCAAGCGACTTGTCGAGCGGTGTGGTCATGCGGGGTCCTTTTCCCAAATGCGGGCCCGCCCCTTTCGCGACCCGAATCCTGTTCCCAAAGCGCTTCACCGGGTTTGTTTCCGGTCTGCACTGTGCCAAAAGGCGGGCGGATCACCGCCCGCTTGTGGCGGATTGCATGCTTAAGGGGTTCACACCTTGCTGTCACTATCGCTGCAAATGGCGGCCGCTGCCGCTCATGCACCCCTGAACTGGGCCGACTTTGGCCTCAAGACCTACCTGTTCCACGTCGACACCCGCTGGGGCGACTTTCAGCTGCGGTGGTACAGCCTTGCGTACCTTGCCGGCATCATCTTCGCCTACTGGCATGTCTCGAAGACCTTGAAGGCTCCCGGCGCACCGATGGCGCAGCGCCATATCGACGATCTGTTCTTCTATTGCACGCTGGGCGTGATCCTGGGCGGGCGGCTCGGCTATGCGACCTTCTACACCGGCGGCGAAACCGGCCTGCCCAGCTTGTGGACCCAGCCTGGCGAGCTGATCAAGCTGTGGAACGGCGGGATGAGCTTCCACGGCGGGCTGGTCGGCGTGCTGATCGCGACCGCATGGGTGACCTGGCGCAACAAGCTCAGTTTCCTGCGGGCGTGTGATTACATCTCGGTGCCGGTGCCGGTGGGGATGATGTTCGGACGGCTGGCAAATTTCATCAACGGCGAGCTGTGGGGGCGCGAAGCTGGCCCAAACGTGCCTTGGCGGATGATCTTCCCGACCGATCCAAACCAGCTCCCGCGGCATCCCAGCCAGCTTTACGAAGCGCTGCTCGAAGGCGCGTTGCTCGCGGCGGTGATGCTCTATCTGTTCTGGAAGACCCGCGCGCGCTGGCGGCCGGGCCTGCTGGTGGGGACTTTCGCGTTGGGTATGGCCGGTGCCCGCTTCACAGTGGAATTCTTCCGTGAACCCGACGCGCAGCTGAGCGATTTTGCCCGTAATACCGGGTTCTCCATGGGCCAGTGGCTGACCATCCCGCTGATGCTGGTCGGGCTGTTCTTCATCATCCGCGCGCTGCGCCTGCCGGCGCTGGGCAGCGCCGAGGCGCCGCCGGTACCCACCGCCGAATGAGCGAAGAGGCGCCTGCCGAGACGCTGGCGGCAATCTTCCGGCGGCTGATTGCGAACACCGGGCCGATCAGCCTGCAGCATTACGTGGGCGAGTCTAACGCGCGCTATTACGCCTCGCGCGATCCGCTGGGGCTGACGGGTGACTTCGTCACCGCGCCCGAAATCAGCCAGATGTTCGGCGAACTGATCGGGCTGTGGCTGGCGGACATGTGGATCAACGCCGGACGCGAGGAGCCGGTGCATTACGTCGAGCTTGGCCCGGGGCGCGGCACGCTCGCCACCGATGCGCTGCGCGCGGCCAAGCGCTACGGGCTCGAACCCTCGATCCATTTTGTCGAAGCCTCGACCGCGCTCAAGGATATCCAGCTGGCCGCGGTGCCCGGCGCGCAGTGGCACCACGATCTCTCCACCTTGCCGCCCTACGGCCCGATCCTGCTGGTCGCCAACGAGTTCCTCGATGCACTGCCAGTGCGCCATTTGGTCAAAGCCGAAGAGGGCTGGCGCGAGCGGATGGTGGTGCCGGAAGGCGAACGGTTCGTCTGCATCGCCGGCAACCAGCCAATGGAAGCGGCGGTGCCCGAAGGCCGCCGCAATGCCGCGCCGGGTTCGATAATCGAGATCAATCCGGGAGCAGCCGCAACAGTCTATGAAGTGGCCGGGCGGCTGATCGAACAGGGCGGCGCAGCGCTGTTTATCGACTATGGCAGCGATGCCCTGCGCGACGGATCGACCTTGCAGGCGGTGCGCGATCACCTGAAGGTCGATCCCTTTGTTGGCCCCGGCGAAGCAGACCTGACCGCGCATGTCGATTTCGCCAGTCTGGCCCCGATGGCAGAATCGCGCGGTTGCCGCTGGCTCGGCACGGTTCCGCAGGGGCGCTGGCTGCGCAACCTGGGCATCGATGCGCGCGCGCAGGCGCTGTCCGAGCAGGCCCCGCAGCATGCCGCCGTGATTCTGGCGGCGAAAGATCGGCTGGTCGGTGAAGGGCAGATGGGGCTGCTGTTCAAGGTCTTTGGTCTGGCCGCACCAAGCTGGCCGGGGGGAGCGGGCTTCTGAGAGAGCGCACGTGCAAGTTGCCAGCCGCATCATTCCGCGCCACGATGGAGCGGAGGGAGCGGGGATGAAGCATGAACTGAAGGGGCCGAGCCTGCTGTCGCGCGCTCTGCGCCGGATCATCATCGCGCTCTATCGGCGGCGCGGCTACCGGCTGGTCGATAAGTGCCCGGTACCGCCGCGCTGCGTGATCATCGGCGTACCGCACACCACCAACTGGGACTTCGTGTTCTTCCTTGGCGCCACTGCGGAAATGGGGATCAAGCCCAGCTTCATGGGCAAACATACCCTGTTCAAGCGGCCCGCCACTCGCTTCATGTATGACATGGGCGGGGTTTCGGTCGATCGCAGCGCAAAAGGTCGCAACTATGTCGATCAGGTGGTCGATGTCTTTTCGCGCCGCAGCGAACTCGCACTTGTGGTCGCACCCGAAGGGACGCGCAGCGCAACCAAACCGTGGCGTTCGGGTTTCTATCATATCGCCCACAAGGCCGGGGTGCCGCTGATCCCGGCTTGGGTCGAAGACGCAACCGGGCGCGGCGGACTGGGTCCGGCAATCATGCCGAGCGGAAATTACGCCGCGGACCTAGAAAAACTGCTCGGCTATTACCGGTCGGTGATGCCCGGCAACCCCCGCTGGGTCTTGCTTGAGGCCGCGATTGCCGAGGAACGGAGTGAAACCAATGCTTGATGCCCTGCTAATCAACGCCGCCGTCGACCTCGCCACGATGGTCCTGCTGTGCCTCATCGCGGTGCGGATCGGCGATGTGTCGTTCATAGATGCGGTGTGGGGCGCGGGAATGGCAGTACTCGCCTTGGCGAGCTTTGTGCAACTGGGCGATCCGGGAATGCGCGCCGGACTGCTGCTGGCGATGACCGCGATCTGGGGTCTGCGGCTGGGCGTCCACCTGTTCCTGCGCTGGCGCAGTGGCGGCGAGGATCCGCGCTATGCCCGGATGCTGGGCAAGGCACGCGAACAGGGCCGCTATGGCAGCGCCGCATTCAAGGTGGTGTTCGGGCCGCAAGCGGTGCTGCTGTTCATCACCAGCCTGCCCGCGCAAGTCGGCATCCTCGCCAGCGGTGCACCGGCACCGCTGACTCCGCTGGCGTGGGCTGGGTTCGCCCTGTGGCTCACCGGCATGGTGTTCGAGACGGTCGGCGACGCACAGCTCAAGGCGTTCCGCGCCGACCCAGCAATGAAGGGCAAGGTGCTCGACACCGGCTTGTGGCGCTATACCCGCCACCCCAATTATTTCGGCGATGCCTGCGCCTGGTGGGGCATCTGGCTGGTCGCGGCCACCGGCGGCCAATGGCCCATAAATTGGGTGGCGCTGGGCAGCCTGATCGGGCCGGTGTTCCTGACCTTCACCCTGACCAAATGGTCGGGCAAGCCGCTGCTTGAAAAGGGTCTCGCCAAGACCCGCCCAGACTACACCGAGTACGTCCAGCGCACCTCGGGCTTCATTCCCTGGCCGCCCAAGCAGGGTTAGTGCTTGATTTCGGTCGCGCGGTCTTCTGACGGCACTGCCCGCAGCGGCTCCGCTTCCAGCCAGGCCTGCATCGCATCAAGATCGACCCCGCCGATCACCGCATCGCGCTGCTTGGCCAGCAGCGTGAAGCTGTCCCCGCCCTGAGCGAGGAAGTTGTTGGTGGTAACGCGGTAGTTCGCCGCCGAATCGAGCGGTTTGCCATCCAGCATCAAGTCGCTCACCCGGTCGCCGATCACGCGCGACAGGTCATAACGGTAAGTCAGCCCAGCACTTGGCGTAAGCGCCTGGTTGGGGCCATTGGTATCGAACCCCTGTTCGAGCACCGTCTTGATTTCGGCGCCGGTCATCGTCTGGGTAATCAACGTGTTGCCGAACGGCTGAACTGCGTAAAGATCCCCGAACTTGACCTGTCCGCCCTCACCCGGGACCAATCCGGTGCGCACCCCGAACGGGTTCATGAAGGCGATCTGCGCGCCCACACTGCGCGTGGCGGCAAGTTGCGAATCGGCGATCAGCTGCCCCAGCGCCTTGCCGCTGGCCGGCCCGGCGAGATGCCCGGCAGGCTTTTGCGCGAAGGCCTTGCTGGCATCGACATAAGTCTGGACATAGCCGGCCACGTCCGCACGCGGGGCGAACTGCGGATAGATCGTGGTTGGGCTCACCGGCCCCAACGCACCCGTGTAGCTGCCGCTCTGCACGATCACGTTGACCGCGCGCTTGCTCACCACCCTGTGCGCCGCAGGATCGATCTGCAGCGTGATGTCGGTCACCTCCTCGCCATAGACCCCCGCGCTGGTCAGCAGCACCGGATGGCCTGCGTTGAGATCGCCGTAATTGCAGACATAGCTCTTGTGCGTGTGGCCCGAGACGACGAGGTCTACACGGCTGTCGAGCGCGTCGAGGATCGGACGGATTTCGCCGGTAAAACCTGCGCAGCCGCTGGGATCGTCGGGCTTGTCCTGCTGCCCGCCTTGGTGAATCAGCACGACAATGGCATCCGCCCCCTTGGCCTTGAGCACCGGGACCAACGCGTTGATCGACTGCGCCTCATCCGCAAAGGTCAGTCCCTTGATCCCGCCCGGGGTGACAACGGCCGACGTGCCCTTGAGCGTCAATCCGATGACCCCGATACGAACCGCCTTGCGCCCCTTGCCGAAAGTGCGGATGCCATAAGCGGGGAACAGGGTCTGCCCGTTCTCGGTAATCGTGCTGGCCGAGAGAAACTGGAACTTCGCGCCGCCGAACTGTTCGACCTGACACGGCTTTCTCGCGGTCAATTGTGCGCAGCCGCCGCGTTGCATGCGCAGCAGCTCATTGCGCCCGCGGTCGAATTCGTGATTGCCCACCGCGTTGAAATCGAGCCCGAACCGGTTGGCGACCCCGACCGTTGGCTCATCAAGGTAGATCGAGGAGGCAAGCTGCGAGGCACTGATCAGGTCGCCCGCTGAAACGGTCAGGTGGTAGGGGTACTTGGCCCACACCGTATCGATCGCGCTGGCAAGATAAGCCGCGCCGCCTGCCGGGACGCGCACCGTCCCGCCCTTGCCGTCCGGCGCCGGGACCGACTGGCGCGGCGATTCGAGGCTGCCGTGGAAATCGTTGATCGCGACGATCCCGACCGTGACCGGCGCGGCGGTGCCGGTTGTGCCGGTTGTCGCGCAGGCAGCGACCAACGGAACCAAGGCAGCGGGGAGAAGGCGGACGAATCGCGCAAAGCGGCTCTGAGGAAAAGTCATGCGCCCTCCTAACCGAACCGCCACGCGCGGCAAGTTAACCCGTGTTAACCGCGCAATACAGTTTCTTGAAAGTGTCGCCGATGCGTTCTACAATGAGTCAGATCAAATTCCTTCCCCAGGAGCAAGGCACCATGGCGCGCCCTCAAACAGACATCGACAGCGGACGCGACGCGATCCTGGAACTGATGGTCGAATTGATCGAGGAGCGCGGGTCGAGCGCCGTCACCATGACCGAGCTGGCCGGCCGCGCGGGCATGTCGACCGCCAACCTCTACCGCTATTTTGAGAGCAAGGAGGCGTTGATCGAGGCTGTGGCGGGGTACTGGTTCTGCCCCAAGATCGAGATCATGGAAGAGGTTATCGCCAGCGACCTCAATCCGCGGCGCAAGATGTACGAATTCTACGCCCGGCGCTTTGCGCGGATGAAGAGCGAATGGGAACGCGATCCGGTCGCCTTCGCCAACTACGTCGAGCTTGGCAACGAGCATTTCGAACTGGTGCGTTCCTACGTTGACCTGGGCGATCACTACCTCTCGGTGATCATTGGCGAGGCCATGGCCGAAGGCCATTTCGCCGGGCTGACGATCGACGAGGCGCTGAGCCTGATCAATCAGATGACCAGCGTTTACGTCAACATCGGGATCATGGGGCTGATCATGCCCAAGCTCAACACCGACAAGCTGGCACGGATCATCGACGCGGTGTTCGACGGGCTGAGCGCCCAGGATCGCGGAGCCAAGGCGGTGAGCGGGCTCCGCGCTGCCTGACCATCTAACGCCTCCGCGCTTGCCGCGCGCGCCGCTTTCTGCTCTTGCCCGGCCAAACCCGCGCAGGAATCCCGCCCATGTCGCATGACAAACTTTCTCCAGATGAAGGCGCGGTGCGCCATCCGGGATTGGCCCCGATCACCACTGGCGACTGGGCCGGATGGAACCATTACGAACCCAGCGATAGGTTCGAGGACCACACCGGACCGTTCTATTGCAAGCCTGATGGTGACGGCCCCGATGCGGCCGTCGTCTGCGGTTTCATGCCCGAGGCGAAGAACTGTAACGCCGGCGGTAACGTCCACGGCGGCGCGGTGATGACCTTTGCCGACTATGCGCTGTTCATGATCGCCGGCGGCATGGACGCCTCGGTCCATGGGGTGACGGTGACCTGCAATGCCGAATTCGTCGACGGTGCCGAACCGGGCAGGCTGCTCACCGCGCGCGGCGAAGTGGTTCGCGCCGGGTTCTCGATGGTCTTCGTTCGCGGGATCATCAGCGACGGCGACCGGCCGGTTACGGTCTTCTCAGGCACACTCAAGAAAGTGCGCGTGCCGGTGAGCCTGGCTTAATTTCCGGCTCGCGCTGGTGCGGAAAGCCCAGCGGGCTGGTGTTGCTTAGCTGATCGCGGAGGCGATCAGCGCACCAAGCAAGATCCTTTACCCTTCCACTCGCGCCGTTCTTCGGCGGCACGCAGCACTTCGTAGGCCAACTGCAGGGCGCGGAACGCCTTGGCGGCATCCTCATCGCCTGGGCGAACGTCGGGGTGGACTTCCTTGGCCTTCGCACGCCAGGCCTTCTTGATGTCGTCAAATTCCGCATCGGATCCCAGTCCGAGCAGGTCGAGCGCGCGCAGTTCATCGCGGCTGCGGGTGCCGTCGCCCGATGAGGCCCAGCCATAGTGCGCGCTTTCGTGATAGCCTTCGTGTGTCTGGCGCTCGACAGCTTCACGCTCGGCAATCTCTTCCGCATCGAGCCCGGCGAAGTAATCCCACCCCTGGTTGTATTCAGCGGCATGGCGCTGACAGAACATCCACCGGTCAGGGTTGTTGGGGCTTTTAGGCGCGGGGCAGGTGCCCACATCGTTGCAGCCGTGACGATCGCACAGGCGCACGGTGGCCGCCTCGCTCCCGCGGCCATATCCGCCCCAGCGGGGGAACCCCCAACTATCCGATCTACGTGCTCCGGCCATCGCTTCTCGCGCTACCCGCTTGCCCCCCGGCAGCGCAAGCGCAATGCGCACCTGCCCCTTAGGTCAGTTGCAATTAACTACCCTTGCGTTAAGGCGGGGTTCTGTCCATATTGCAGTGCAGCATCACGAGGGAATACGATGAGCAAGCAACTTGCCGTGGCAATCAGCTTTTCCGTACTGGCCACCGTTGCGTTGACCCTGTTCGGTGTCGCACCGGCGATGGACCTGAGCGGCAACGCTTCAGGTCATAGCGTAATCAGCGTTCAGGCCGCGCCTCTGGCCGGGCTGACCCAGCTGCTGCCCAGCCGGTACTGAGCGACGCCGCACCCGCCGGGTGCGACCTGCTCAATCGATCGTGATCGTTACCGCGCGGCGATTCTTGGCCCAGGCCTCTTCATTCGATTCAAGCGCAACTGGTTGGTCCTTGCCGAAGGTCTGCGTGGTCAAGCGGCTCGTGTCGACCCCTAGGCTGACCAGATAGTTTTTCGCCGCATTGGCGCGGCGTTCACCCAGCGCAAGGTTATATTCGCGGGTGCCGCGTTCATCCGTGTGGCCTTGGATGGTGGCACGCTTGGCCGGATACTTGGCGAGCCAAGCGGCTTGCGCGGCGAGCGCCTGCTGATCAGCCGCATCGATGTTGTACCGGTCGGTATCAAAATAGACCGTGTCCTGGCCCATCAACTGCGCAGCAAAATCGGCCTGGCTGCCCGGGGTCGGCGCGCCGGTATTGGCGGTGCCGGTATCGGTCGAGACCGAGCCGCCCGGATCGGGCGGCAGGACCTTGGGGGCCTTGTGCGAACAGGCGGACAGTACCAGCGCGCTGGCAAGAGCGGCGATCAACGCCGAACCTGGGACAGTCTGGGTCTTCATAAAGGCCTCCTTAGATGGCTTAGTTTCGGGCATTTCGCGGCCGAGTCAACGCAGGTCAGGGACGAAGCGGTCCCCATGCGGGGTCGGCGCCGTCACCTGGGGTATTGAGCTTGCGTTCGTTCTTGCCGGTCAGATCGACTTGCCAGATCCCGGTCTGGCCCGAAGTCCGCGCGGTGCGGAAAAACTGGATGACGCGGCCGTTGGGGGCCCAGGTCGGAGCCTCGTCTTGCCAGCTATCGGTCATGTAGTGCATCGACCCGCCCGCGGGATCCATCACCGCAATGCGGAAATTGCCAGCGATGTACGTGAAGGCGATCTGATCGCCGCGCGGAGACCATTCAGGCGTCGCCGCCCGCCCGCCGAAGAAGCTGATCCGCTTCTGGCCCGAGCCATCGGCGTCCATCACATAGACCTGCTGGCTACCCGACCGGTCGCTTTCGAACACGATCTTCGATCCATCCGGCGAGAAGCTGCCGCCGATGTCGATTCCCGGCGAATTGGTCAATTTGACCGATGCCCCGCCGCTCGACGACATCTTGTAGATGTCGGTGTTGCCGGCAATCGCCATCGAATAGAGGATCAACCGGCCATCGGGCGACCAGCGCGGCGCGAACAGCGGATTGACCGATTGCAGCAGCAGCTTCTGGCTTTTGCTCGCCAGGTCATAGACGTAGATCCGCGGGCTGCCGTTGAAGTACGAGAGGTACAGGATCTTCGAATAATCCGGTGAATAGCGCGGGGTCAGCGCGGTCGACTGGCCGGTGGTCAGGTAAGTGTGATTGGCCCCGTCCGAATCCATCACCGCCAGCCGCTTCATCCGGTGGCCCTTGGGCCCGGTTTCGGCAATGTAGGCGATCCGGCTGTCGAAGAACGGGTTTTCACCTGAGAGGCGCGAATAGGCGAGGTCGGCACACTTGTGCGCGGCGCGGCGCCATTCGCCCGGGGGCACGGTCCACCCCGCCTTGGCGAGCTGCTGGCCGAGCGACACGTCGTAAAGGTAGCACCCGACAGTAAGGTTGCCGTCAGCCTCGGCGCGAACATAGCCTTGCAGCAACATGTCGGTTCCGCGGCCCTGCCAGCCCGGGAAGTCCGGCGTCTGAATTTGCGGCAGCGCCGGGCGCGGCAGGCTGCCCGGGCCGACCGGCTTGAACAGCCCGTTGTTCTTGAGATCGCCGTAAATGACGTTCGCCAGACTCAAGCCAAGCGCCGAAGTGGTCCCGGCGCTAGTTTGCGTTGGGACGTCGACGTTGGTGGCGAAGGCGGGGATGGCGATCCTAGCGTCGTTGTCAGCCGTGCCGACCACCTCTTCGTAGTTCTCCGACGCTGGCCTAGGAGACGATGTCGGGCTTGGAGTTTGCGCCTGTAAAGATGCGCTTATAAACGCTAGCGCGATCAAGGCCGAAGTTTTTGTCAATCTCACTATTTTTGCTCCTGCAACCTTAAGCGCAATCGTCGTGGCTTCCAGTCATTGTAGAATTCAGGTGGCATGCCAGTGTACGGCGCGGCCAGTCTGATCGCCCTAACCGCACAGGCCTTGAATGGCGCTGACTGCGATTGATTGGCCGGGGTGATTCCTTGCACGGGAGCGTCATCGAGCGACTGAATTGAACCATCGACCGCGAGCATGAAACGAATATAGATATACAGCTTCTCAATATCCAAACCAGTCACCCCGCAACCACGCAGCCGCGATGCGACCTTGTTTCCGATGGCAGAGTTCCATGATGCCTTCTGCTGCGCCGATGCTTGGGTGGCAGGCGGCGTCTTGGCCTTGCCGTTCGTCGCCGCGCCAGGGACTCCGTTGGCGAAAGCATTGTTAAAGGCTGAAGCGCCGCCCTTGGTTGCCGGCTTGGTTGGCAGGCGGGCAGCTTGCGTTGGGGGTGCCTTGGCAGCGGGCTGGGCCGGCTGGGGTACAGCGCTGCGGGTAATCGGTTGCGGCTGCGCTGGCTCTGGTCTGGCTAAGGGTGACGGCGGCGGCGGCCCTTCACCGATCACCGGGCCTTTGTCCGGCGCAGCTTCCTCTGGCTGCACTTGCGGCGCAGTCGATACCGGCCCTGTACTATCGCTGATCGTCACCGTCATCCGTTCGGGCAGCACGACCGGCTCGGGTGCGCGCGGCCAGACCAGCCACGCGACCAGCGCAGCATGGCCCACCAGCGCGAGGGCCAGTCCGAGCGATTCTTCGCGGCGGAGCGCAGTTGCGGCCATTAGCTAACGGGCTACGGCGCGCTAACTGAACGGTCAGTGACCAGCGATATGGCGTTGAACCCGGCGTGGTTCAGCTCACCCATCACCCCCATCACTTTGCCGTATTCGAGCGTTTTGTCGGCGCGCAGCGTGACCAGCGGCGGCTTGCCGTCAGCCCCCTTGGGCATCGCCTCAAGCAGCGAACCCAGCGTGCCCGGCGCGACCGGAGTCTTGTCGAGATAGACCGTCCCGTCATTGGCGATCGACAGCTCGATCTGGCTCGGGGTCTGGTCGAGCGGCTTGGCGTTACTATCAGGCAGGTCGATCGGCACCCCGGCGCTGAGCAGCGGGGCAGTGACCATGAAGATGATCAGCAGTACCAGCATCACGTCGACCAAGGGGGTGACGTTGATCTCCGCCATCGGCGCGCGGCCGCGGCGAGTCCTTCGCCGAGGGGGGATGAAGGCCACTTACTGCGCCTCCAGCTCGCGGCTGAGGCTGGCGTGGAAGCGGTCTGCAAAGCGCTGCAGCCGCGCCTCAAGCTGGTCGACCCGGTGCGAGAAGCGGTTGTAGGCGATCACTGCAGGGATCGCCGCGAACAGCCCGATCGCGGTGGCGAACAGCGCTTCAGAAATCCCCGGCGCGACCACCGCGAGCGAGGAGTTTTGCTGCTGGCCGATCTGGAAGAACGAATTCATGATCCCCCAGACGGTGCCAAACAGCCCGACGAAAGGTGCGACGGCACCGACCGTGGCGAGGAAGTTCAACCGCTCGGCCAGCCGCTCGGCCTCTTGCGCGATCGCGCTGTCCATCGCCTGGGCGAGCCGCTGGCGGGTGCCGTCCTTGTCGAACCCCTTGCCGCCGGCTGAGCGCCGCCATTCGGCAAGGCCAGCTGCGGCGACGCGGGCCACGGGCACGTCTCCCTTGCCGCGCTCGGCCTGAAAGGCGTCGATGTCTGCGGCCTTCCAGAATTCGCGCTCATAGACATCGCAGCGCTTGCGAATGCCGCCATAGCGCAGGCTGAACGAGGCGATGATCGTCCACACCCAGATCGAGGCGAGGATCAGGCCGACCATCACCACCTGCACCACGATATCGGCATCGAGGAACAGCTTCAAGGGATTGAGATGCGTCGGGGCCGAAGCGGCACTGGCCAGCAGGGACATGATCGTCATGGGGTTCCTTTGGGGGTAATCGTGGCAAACGCCGCGCACCAGCCCTCAGGCATCCGGCGGGGGCGGCCATCGGGGGCTACGAAGCCGACGCGCAGATGCGCCTCGGCCAGCAATTTTCCGTCCTCCAGCGTGGCCAGCTGGTGCATCCGGCATGAGGCGGCGCCCAATTGGGTGCAGCGGGATTCGATCCGCACCGCATCGTCCAGCCGCGCCGGGCTGACATAGCGGATGTGGAGATCGGCCACTGCAAAGGCGCCCTCGCCCGCTTCGTTGACCGCGCGCTGGTCGATCCCGAGCAGCCGCACAAAATCCGACCGCGCGCGTTCGAACCAGCGCAGGTAGTTGGCGTGATAGACTACGCCCGATAGATCGGTGTCTTCGAAGTAAGCGCGCACCGCGAAACGGTGCACCGGGCCTTCGATCAGGCCGCAAGGCGGGGCCGGGAATGACGTCATGACGGCGGACCCTTAGCAAGCCCGCGAGTCGCGCGGCAAGGGCCTTGCCGCTTTAGCGTGCCAGCATCGGGCCCAATGGGCGTCCGCCGAAAAGGTGGACGTGGAGGTGTGGCACTTCCTGGTGCCCATTCATTCCGACATTGGCGAGCAGCCGGTAACCCGGCACAACTAGGTCGAGATCACGCGCAACCATACCTATCGCCCGCACGAACCCGGCGATTTCCGCCTCGCTCGCCTGCGCGGAAAAATCGTCCCAGCTGACGTAAGCGCCCTTGGGAATCACCAGCACGTGGACCGGTGCCTGCGGGTTGATGTCGTGGAAGGCCAAGACCCACTCGTCCTCGAAAACCGTGCGGTTCGGGATCTCGCCGCGCAGGATCTTGGCGAAAATGTTCTGATCGTCGTATGGCTTGGTGGCGTCGATCGCCATCAGCGTGCGGCCTTTTCGGCGATCCCGCTGGTGCCTTCGCGGCGTTCGAGCTCGGCCATGACTTCGGCCAGCGGCACGCCCTTGGCATCGAGCAGGACGAGCAGGTGGAACAGCACGTCGGCAGCTTCTCCCACCAGGTCCTCGCGGCTGCCCGAAAGCGCGGCAACCACGGTCTCGACCGCCTCTTCGCCCAGTTTGCGCGCGATCACCGGCAAGCCGCGCTGGTTGAGCTTCGCGACCCAGCTGGTAGCCGGATCGGCATCACGGCGCGCGGCGATAGTTGCGGCAAGGCGGGATAGCGTGTCCATGTCCCCCGGAATGCGGCGCGCGTGCGCGCCGGTCAAGTCAGTCTTTGGGGGGCTTCTTCGCGGCGCGGCGGCCAATGATCAGCCCGGCCAGGCCCATTGCCAGCAAGGTCAGGTCAGTCGGCTCGGGGATCGGCGTGCTCCCGGCGGCCCAAGCGGGGCTGGCCGCGACCAGCGCGCTCAGCGCAATCGATAGATGAAATGCCGCCTTGCCCATGTAGGGCCCCTGCACCCGCGAGGGCGGCGACCGCAACCGAGTCGGCGGCAGCGTCCCACGGTGGGACGTCATATTTCAGTAACTTAACTGCGGGCTGGCAGTCCTGCGGCGCGCAGCGCGGCATGCGCCTCGCCTATGGTGTGGGTGCCGAAGTGGAAGATCGAGGCGGCGAGCACTGCGCTGGCATGGCCCTTGGTCACCCCTTCGACCAGGTGATCGAGCGTGCCGACTCCGCCGCTCGCTACAATTGGGATCGAAACCGCATCAGCAATGGTGCGGGTCAGTTCGAGGTCGTATCCGGCCTGCGTTCCATCGCCGTCCATCGACGTCACCAGCAGTTCGCCCGCGCCGAGCTTTGCCAGCCGCACCGCGTGCTCGACCGCGTTTATCCCGGTCGCCTGGCGTCCGCCATGGGTGAAGATCTCCCAGCCTGCCGCTGTTTTGCGGGCATCGACCGAAGCGACTACGCACTGGCTGCCCATCTTCTGCGCGATATCGCCAACCAGTTCGGGCCGCGCGACTGCCGCCGAATTGACCGCGACTTTGTCCGCCCCGGCGAGCAGCAATGCCCGCGCATCCGCGACCGATCGAACCCCACCGCCTACGGTCAGCGGCATGAAGCACACTTCGGCAGTGCGCCGGACCACCTCGAGCAGCGTCCCGCGCCCTTCGTGGCTGGCGCTGATATCGAGGAAGCACAGCTCGTCCGCTCCGGCGGCATCATAGGCGCGCGCCTGCTCGACCGGATCGCCCGCGTCCTTTAGATCGACGAAGTTGACGCCCTTGACCACGCGCCCATCGCGCACGTCGAGGCAAGGGATGACGCGAATGCGGACGGTCATGCGGAACGGACCAAACTTGACGCAAAATAGAGCAAGATACCCGAGGCCACGACCTTGGCTAAAACAATCAACCAGAAGCCGATGGCGTCCTCTGACCGAACGGCTTCAAGCTTTGGATAGGTCCACCAGAAGTCAAACTTTGCGTACCCGCTTCGGAATTCGCGTCGCATCTGGACAGCTTCCCAAATTGCCAGGGCAGCCGAGAGAACCGCGAGCAAATAGGCGGTCACGCCCGTTCCGCCATTGCAATCGCCGACGCCAGATCGAGCCGCCCGTCGTACAGCGCTCGCCCCGTGATGACGCCTTCGATCCCCTCGTCGGCATGGAGCGCCAGCATCCGGATATCGTCGAGGCCTTTGACTCCGCCCGATGCGATCACCGGCAAATCCACCCGCCGAGCGAGGTCGAGCGTCGCGGCGATATTGCAGCCCTTGAGCATCCCGTCGCGGCCGATGTCGGTAAACAGCAGGCTCGCCACCCCGGCATCCTCGAAGCGGCGGGCCATGTCGACCATCGGCACGTCCGATAGCTCGGCCCAGCCCTCGGTCGCGACCATGCCATCCTTGGCATCAACCGCGACCACGATCCCGCCGGGCCACTCGCGCGCCATGTCTTTCACGAATTCGGGGTCCTTAAGCGCCGCGGTGCCCATCACCACGCGGCTGACGCCGACGTTGAACCAGCCCTCGACCGCGCGCGCATCGCGGATTCCGCCGCCCAGCTGGATGTGACCGGGGAACACCTCGATAATCGCGTCCACCGCGTCGCGGTTTTCTGCGCGCCCGGCGAATGAGCCGTCGAGATCGACCACGTGAAGGAACTGCGATCCCGCATCGGCGAAAAGCATCGCCTGCGCCGCGGGATCGTCGCCGTAGACGGTGGCGCGCGCCATATCGCCTTCAGCGAGGCGGACGACCTGGCCGCCTTTGAGGTCGATGGCGGGGAAGACGATCATGGGCGAAGTGCCCCCTCTTCAACTGCGGCTAGGGGAGAGGATTTGCGGGGTGTTGCTCCTCTCCCCTTGCGGGAGAGGAAAGCGCAGCTTGCCGACTTGTCGGCTAGCGAAGCTTGGAGAGGGGGTTTCAAGGCCGCCACTCCAGAAATTCGGCGAGCAGGGCCAAACCGTAGCCCTGGCTCTTCTCCGGATGGAACTGCACGCCCACAATCGTGTCCTTCGCCACC
>JAYUCG010000016.1:0-25520 GCA_043740455.1 Novosphingobium sp.
CTACGGCTGGGAGCCTGTAATCGAAGGCGGGAACGTCATCGCGCTGTCAGGCAGTGACGGCGCGGTCAGCCTGGAGCCCGCAGGCCAGCTTGAACTGTCGGGCGCGCCGCTCGATAATCTCCACCAGACCTGCGCCGAAACCGGCCGCCATCTCGATCAGGTCAAGGCAATCGGGGCGAAAACCGGCACTGGGTTCCTGGGCCTTGGCATGTGGCCGGACAAGCGCCGTGACGAGCTGCCGATCATGCCCAAGGGCCGCTACAAGATCATGCTCAGCCACATGCCGCGGGTCGGCAGCATGGGGCTCGACATGATGCTGCGGACCTGCACCATCCAGGTCAACCTCGACTATTCGAGCGAGGCCGACATGGTGCAGAAGTTCCGCACCAGCCTTGCCTTGCAGCCGCTCGCCACCGCGCTGTTCGCAAATTCGCCGTTCCTAGAAGGCAAGCCCAATGGCTACCTTTCGTACCGCAGCCACATCTGGTCGGACACCGATCCGCACCGCACCGGCATGTTGCCGTTCGTGTTCGAGGACGGGTTCGGGTACGATCGCTACGTTGAGTACATGCTCGATGTGCCGATGTACTTCGTATACCGCGACGGCAAATACATCGATGCCGCTGGCCTCAGCTTCCGCGACTTCCTCGACGGCAAGCTCGCGGTGCTGCCGGGCGAGCGGCCCATCGCCAGCGACTGGGTCGATCACCTCTCGACCGCTTTCCCCGAAGTGCGGCTCAAGAGCTTCCTCGAAATGCGCGGTGCCGACGGCGGGCCGTGGAACAAGATCTGCGCGCTGCCTGCGTTCTGGGTCGGGCTGTTGTACGATCAGGGCGCGCTCGATGCGGCGTGGAACTTGGTCAAGGACTGGGACATGGACGGGCGCGAGGCCTTGCGCGCTGCGGTGCCCAAGCTGGGGCTGGATGCGCCGATTCCGGGCGGCGGCACGCTGAAGGACATCGCCGCCGAGGTTCTGGCGATCTCGCGCACCGGGCTCAACGCGCGCGCGCGGCTGAATTCGGCGGGCGATAACGAGAGCGGTTTCCTGAGCCCGCTCGACGAGATCATAGCGAGCGGCAAGGTTCCGGCGCAACGTCTGCTCGACAAATATAACGGCGAATGGGGCGGCGATATCAGCCGGGTCTACGAGGAAAGCTTCTGATGATTGTCGTTGTCGGCCAGTTCCGCCTGCCGGCCGAACGCTTGGCCGAAGCACAGCATGCGATGGCGCGGGTGATGATGGCGACGCGCGCCGAGGCGGGCTGCGTCCAGTACAATTACGCTGCCGACCTGCTCGATCCCGGCCTGATCCGGGTGAGCGAAGTGTGGGACAGCCGCGCGCAGCTGACCGCGCATATGCAGACGGCGCACATGCAGAAATGGGTCGAAGAACGCGCCAGGCTGGGGCTCAGCGAGCGTGCGATCACGGTTTACGAAGCGGACGCGGGAACCCCGCTTTAGGCATCACGCAGGCCCACGCCCAATGCGGCGCGCGGCTGTTCCATCTCGTTCGAGGCGACCGGATAGGCGCAATAGTCCGCCGCATAATAGGCGCTGGGGCGGTGGTTGCCTGAGAGGCCGACCCCGCCGAACGGCGCGGCCGAACTCGCCCCGTTGGTCGGGCGGTTCCAGTTGATCACGCCTGCCCGGACATTGGCCCAGAAGCGGTTGTATTCCTGCGGGGTTCCGCCAACGAGCGAAGCGGCCAAGCCGAACCGCGTGTTGTTCGCCTCGGCAATCGCCTCATCTAAATCGTTGACCTTGACCACCTGCAGCAGCGGTCCGAACAGCTCGACATCGGGCCGGTCCTTGACCGCAGTTACGTCGATGATCGCGGGCGACAAGAACGGCAAGTCGTCGAGCGGGCGGATCATGTGCTTGATCGCCTTGCCGCCGTGGCTGAGCAAATAAAGGAAGCTTTCGGTCAGGCCGTCGGCCGACTGGTTGTCGATGACCGGGCCCATGAACGGCGCGGGATCATCAAATGGCCCGCCCACGATCACCCGGTCGGCCAGCGACTTCACCTCGGCGATCAGCGCGTCATACATGCTGGCCTTGACGATCAGCCGCCGCGCTGCGGTGCAGCGCTGGCCGGCGCTTGTGAAGGCCGACTGGACCACCAATGCGGCCGCGTCGATAATCTTGGGGGTATCCCACACCACCAGCGGGTTGTTCCCGCCCATCTCGAGCGCGACGATCTTGTCCGGCCGCGCGGCCAACCGCCGGTTGATCGCGATGCCGGTGTGCGCCGATCCGGTGAACAGGACGCCGTCGATCCCGTCATGCCCGACCAGCGCCTGGCCTTCCTCGGGCCCGCCGACCAGCAGCTGGACCACGGCGGCGGAAATCCCCGCACGGTGGAAGCACTGCAGCAGCAGCTCGCCCGTCGCCGGGGTCTTTTCGCTCGGCTTGAAGACGATCGCATTGCCCGCAATCAGCGCCGGGACAATGTGTCCGTTGGGCAGGTGCGCGGGGAAATTATACGGCCCCAGCACCGCCAGCACCCCGTGCGGCTTGTGGCGCAGCGAAGCCGTGCCCTGCAGCGCGTTGTCGAGCTTGCGCTGTGACGAACGCTCGGCATAGGCGCGGATCGAGATTTCAACCTTGCCGATCACGCTTTCGACTTCGGTCCGCGCTTCCCACAGCGGCTTACCAGTCTCGCGCGAGATCAGGGTGGCGAGCTTTTCCGCTTCCTTGCGCACTTCGTTGGCGAAGCGCCGCATCAGTTCCATCCGGTTGGCAAGCGGCTGCGCGGCCCAGGCCGGCCAAGCGCGGCGGGCCCGGTCGACGACTTCGTCGACATTGCCATGTTTACCGCGCCAGATTTCGGCACCGGTCGCCGGTTCGTAGGAAATTAATTGCGGTGTGCTCAAGGTCTTGTCCGCTCCTGACCGGCCCCGTCGGGACTTTCTTGGCCATTAGCGCGATAGGCATCAAATGCAAAGGATTGGCTAGCCATTGCCTGCGCACATGTTCGCGCGCTTGCGCCATGCGCGGCATCGGGCAATAGAACCACGCGATGACCGCTACAAAAGCCCCGCTGGTAAGCGCCGCTCCTGTGCAGCAGACTTGGACCGATCGGTTCTGGACCAGCCGTGACGGGCTGAAGCTGCACTTCCGCGACTATGCCGGACTTGAGGGGATGCCCCCGCTGCTTTGCCTGCCCGGACTGACTCGCAATGCGCGCGATTTTGCCGCGCTGGCCGAGCGGCTGGCGGGGACCTGGCGGGTGATCTGCCCCGACTTGCGCGGGCGCGGTGACAGCGACTATGCCAAGGACCCGGCGACCTACAATCCGCTGCAATATGCCGACGATATCGAATTGCTGCTCGAACAGGAGCAAATCGAGCGGTTCGTTCCCATCGGCACGTCGCTCGGCGGGCTGATCACGATGCTGCTTGCAGCGAACCGGCCCGAACGGATTGTCGGCGTGCTGCTCAACGATGTCGGGCCCGAACTTGACCCGGCCGGCCTGGCGCGGATCCGCGAATATGTCGGCCAGGGACGCAGCTTCCCGACCTGGATGCACGCCGCCCGGGGAATCGAGGAAAGCCAGAGCAAGGCCTATCCGCGCTATTCGACAGCGGGCTGGCTCGGCATGGCCAAGCGCGTCATGGTCCTGGGCGCAGGCGGTCGGATCGTGTTCGACTATGACATGAAGATCGCCGATGCGCTGATCCCGCCATTAGGGGCAGAGGTAGCGCCGCAGTTCGATATGTGGCCGCTGTTCCTCGCGCTTGGCGGCAGACCAGCCGCACTGTTGCGCGGCGCGCTGTCAGATGTGCTGAGCGCCGATGCGCACGCCCGCATGGCGCAGCGGCTGGCCGGGGCGGAGGCGGTGACGGTGGCTGCGGTCGGCCATGCCCCGATGCTCGACGAACCTGAAGCCGCAGCGGCAATCGACCGGCTGCTGGCCCGCATCGCATGAGCGCAGCGCGCGCCGTGCGAGTGCTGCACCTGCATTCGACCTTTTCGCCCGGCGGCAAGGAACTGCGCGCGGCCAAGCTGATGAACGCGTTCGGAGCAGGCGCTGAGCACGTGGTCGTCTCAGGCGTGCCGGGCGAATTGGGTGCCGCCGGCGCGGTCGATCCAGCGGTGGCGGTGACTTACCCCGATGACTTCCCCTCGCTGGCCGGCAAGCCCGGGCCGCTGCGCTGGTGGCGGATCGCGCGGGCGATGCAGCCGTTCGATCTGGTGCTGACTTACAACTGGGGTTCGATGGACGCGGTCGGCGCGCGCTGGCTGTACCGCCACGTGCTGCGCCTGCCGCCGCTGGTCCACCATGAAGACGGTTTCAACAGCGACGAGGCGGAAGGGCTCAAGCCGATCCGCAACAACTTCCGCCGCCTCACCCTGCGCGCCGCCGCAGCAACGGTGGTGCCGTCGCGCGTGCTCGAGGCGATTGCGCGCACTGCCTGGCACGTGCCTGAAGCCCGGCTCAGGCGGATCCCCAACGGCATTCCACTGAGCGAATATCGCGGCGGCACGCCTGCCGCCCTGCCCGGTCTGACTAAGCGGCCCGGCGCGCTGTGGCTGGGGACCATGGCCGGGCTGCGCGCGGTCAAGAACCTGCCGCGACTGGTGCGCGCCTTCGCTTCGCTACCAAGCCCGTGGGAGCTGGTGATCGTTGGCGAAGGCCCTGAACGCACCGCGATCCAGGCCGAAGCGCAGCGGCTTGGCATCAGCGGCCGCGTCCACTTGCCCGGCTTTGCCGCGCACCCCGAACAGGTCCTGCCGCTGTTCGACCTGTTCGCCTTGTCATCAGACAGCGAGCAGTTCCCGATCTCGGTTGTCCAGGCGATGGCTGCGAGCCTGACCGTGGTCAGCCCGGCGGTGGGAGACGTGGCAGAGATCGTGGCGGCGGAGAACCGCCCATTGATCACCGCGCCCGCCGATGAAGCCGCGCTTGCCGCTGCATTGGGAAAAGCCGCCGCAGATGCAGCGCTGCGCGCGCAGATCGGCGGCGCCAACCGCGCCCGGGCGCAGGCCGAATTCGGCGAAGAAGCGATGGTCGCTGCCTACCGTAAAACCTACGCTGCAGCGCTCGGTCGGGGGGATTTTCCCTGACTTCCACCGTTCACCGCAGCTTCACGGGGCACTATCCAGAAGTTGCGCGTTGAAATGGCCCACCTATCCGCTAAACAGCCCCCGAACTGATACCCCCAACTTGCACATAGCCAGCGAAAGCACCACTCTTGGCCATTCTACCCCCATCCGAATCCCCGTCCCCGAGCAAAGCCGCCGAGCGCGATGCTGCGCAACAGGACGGATTCATGCGCGAAGTCGATGAGGCGCTGCGCGAAGAACAGCTCGTCGATGCGTTCAGGCGCTATGGCAAGCCAGTCGGTGCGGCGTTGGTAGCCGGTCTGCTGGCGCTGGCGGGCTACCTTTACTGGGACAATTCGGTGAAGAACGAGGCGGCGGTCCGCAGCGAGAAGGCGATGATCGCGCTCGACAAGGTGCAGGCCGGCCAGCTCGATGCCGCAGCGAAGGATTTCGAAGCGCTGACCAAAGATGGCCCCGATACGATGCGCACGCTGGCGGCAATGAATGTGGCCGCGATTTTCGCCGAACAAGGCAAGGCCGATGAAGCGGTGAGACGCTTTGCGGCAGTTTCCGCCGATCCCAAGGCGCCGAAAATTTACCGCGAACTTGCCACCGTGCGCGAAGTCACGCTGCGCTATGATACGATGAAGCCCGATGAAGTCGTGGCGAAGCTCAAGCCGATCGCGGTGCCTGGCAATGCCTTCTTCGGCACCGCGGGCGAACTGCTGGCCATGGCCTACTTCGATTCCGGCAAGCCCGATCAGGCCGGAGCATTGTTTGCTCAAATCGGGCAAGACAAGAACGTACCGCAGTCGGTGCGGGTGCGCGTGCGCCAGATCGCCAGCGGCCTCGGCTATGACGGCGGGGTCGACTTGCCGAGCGAGGAAGCTTCGGATCCGGCCGCACCTACTGGTAACCAGCCTGCCGCGCCCACTGCCCAACAGAACAAGCCGGCTTAAGCCCAAGGAAATCATGATGTTCGCGACCAAGACCAACACCCGCCTGACCGCCGCCGTGGCGCTTGCCTTGATGGCGGGCCTTTCGGGCTGCAGCGTCCTCAAGGGCAAGGCCAAGCCGGCCACGCCGACGGTGGGCAAGCGCGTACCGATCCTCAGCCGTGTCGATACCAGCGCCAAGGTCGATCCTGCGCTTGCAGACATCGCCGTTGTGCTCCCGCCGGCCACCGAGAACGCCGACTGGGCGC
Source organism: Novosphingobium sp. (assembly GCA_043740455.1). GTDB lineage: Bacteria > Pseudomonadota > Alphaproteobacteria > Sphingomonadales > Sphingomonadaceae > Novosphingobium. The sequence goes on from JAYUCG010000016.1 coordinate 6,251, forward strand.
AGGCCGGCGGCACCGCCAACAAGGCTTATGGCAACCTTGCCCTGGCTTCATCGCCCAGCCTGATCTGGACCGCGCGGATCGCCGGAACGACCAAGAAGCAGCGCCTTGCCGCAGCGCCGGTGGTCAGCGGCGGCGGCCTCTTCGTGATGGACACCGACGGCATGGTCCATGCCTTTGATGCCAAGACCGGGGCCGAACGCTGGACCAAGAGCTTCCAGATCAAGGGTGACAACGCCAGCGCCATCTATGGCGGCGGCGCCAGCGTGGCCGATGATCGGGTCTACATCACCACTGGCCTCGGCGAAGTTGCCGCGCTCAATGCGGCAACCGGCGAACAGGTGTGGAAGGTCAAGCCCGCCGGACCGCTGCGCGGATCCCCGACCATCGCCTTTGGCAACGTGTTCGTGATGACCCAGGCCAACCAGATCATCACGCTCAACGCGGCGGACGGGACGCAGGTCTGGAATGCCACCGCCTCGGTTGGCCAGACCAGCGTGTTCGGCGTGGCCGCCCCGGCCGCAGGGCAGGGCACGATCATCGCCGGCTATTCAACCGGTGAACTTATCGCCTATCGCTATGAAAACGGGCGCGAGCTGTGGAACGACGCTTTGGCACGGACCTCGCTTTCGACCAGCGTGGGCGTTCTGACCGACATCGACGCCGATCCGATCATCGATCGCGGCCGGGTTTACGCGCTCGGCCAGGGCGGCCGCATGGCGGCTTATGAACTGGTCACCGGGCAGCGCATCTGGGAACTCAACCTGGCAGGGATTTCCACCCCGGCAGTTGCGGGCGACTGGATCTTCACGCTGACCGATGACGGGCGGCTGCTGTGCATCGCCCGGTCTAGCGGCAAGGTTCGTTGGCTCAGCGAGCTTGGCGCATATCGCAATGTCGAGAAGAAGAAGGACCCGCTGTTCTGGTCGGGCCCGGTGCTCGCCGGTGACCGGTTGTGGTACGTAAATTCGCGTGGCCAGATCTTCTCTGCCGCCGCCGCTGACGGTAAGCCGGTGCTCGCCGCTGAAGTCAAAGCTCCGATCACGCTGGCCCCGATCGTTGCCGGATCGACGCTTTACGTGCTCGACGATAGCGGCCGAATCAGCGCCTTCAAATAGAACTACCGTTACCCGGCCCTTAACCCTTTGCGGATAAGGCCGGGGCAATGAAGGCAAGCCCGCCCCTCGCCCTGCAGCGGCCCCAGAGCGATGTGTCCGGCGTGGTTGGGCTGCTCGGGCTTGGCGCCTTGTGCCTGTGGATCGCGGTATGTCATTTCTGGCCCGAAATCGTGCGCCAGTTCGGCCTCCCCAGCCGCGCCGAACGGCTCACCGGGCCAAGCGCCGCGCTGACCGGGCTGGCGGTGGCGGCGCTGCCAATGCTCGCCTGGGAACTGCTGGTAACCAAGGTTCACCGCCGCGCTTCGACCGGGATCGACTGGTCTCTTCCGCGCGCGCTGTCGAGCGTGATCGACGTGTCGATCACCAAGCTCGCCGGGCTGTGGGCAACCTGGGCGGTGATCGCCTTCTTCTACTGCGTTGGGCGCTGGTACTGGCACGAGCCATACCTGCTGGCGATGCAGGTGCTCGGCTCGGCGCTGGTGCCATTGTTCGTGCTTTCGGTGCCCTATGTGCTGTGGCTTGACCGGGTGCTGGTGGAACCACGTGATCCGTGCTGGCACTTTGGTGCCATGCTGATCGGGCGCGAGGCCTTCGAGACGGACAAGATCTGGATCCACCTGCGCGCCTGGGCAGTCAAAGGCTTCTTCACCGCCTTCATGATCAGCATCGTGCCGGGCGGCTTTGCCAATCTCGTCACGCCGGACTGGGGCAATTTCTTGGCAGGGCCGGTCGGCATCGCAACACTGCTCATCACCTTGATGTTTGTGATCGACGAGCAGATCGGAACGATCGGCTATATCCTGACGATGAAGCCGCTCGACGCGCAGATCCGCTCGGGCAATCCCTACCTTGCCGGGTGGCTGGCGGCCTTGATGTGCTATCCGCCGTTCCAGCTGATGAACCCGCCCGACCGGCCACTGTTCTACCTGACCAACACCTTTGGCGACGAGAATTGGTTCCACCTGCTGGGCGGCCAGACGATGCTCCTGTGGGTATGGGCCGCGCTGCTGGTGTTCCTGACCGGGATCTATGCCTGGGCGACGATGGCCTTTGGCATCCGCTTTTCGAACCTCACCTATCGCGGTGTGCTGACCAACGGCCCTTACGCCTATTCACGGCACCCGGCGTATCTTTCCAAGAACGCGTTCTGGTGGCTCGCCTCGCTGCCGTTCGTGGTGACCAGCGGTTCGGTGGTCGATGCGGTGCGCAACACCTTCTTCCTCGGCTGCGTCAGCGCGATCTATTTCTGGCGGGCCAAGACCGAGGAACGGCACCTGCTGGCCGAAGACCCAAAGTACCGCGCCTATTTTGACTGGATGGACGAGCACGGCCTGATCACCAGCCGCCTGCGGCGCTTCGGTCGCATGCTCAAAGGCAGCCGCCAGGTCGAACTGCAACCGGCCGAATAGGCTTCATAGCCCCGAGGTAATCAGGTCGACTTCGGTCAGACCGTCGGCGCGCTTGCGGATATAGGCGGCAAAAGCACCATTACCCTGCTTGCCCGCCACCACCTCGTCATCGCCCTCGCGGCGGCGCTCGGGCGATAGCTTCGCGCCGCGCGTGCTGGCGTAGTAGAAATCGACCGCATCGCTAACCGCTACCGGCGTGACGAAGCGCACCGCGCGGACCTTGCACCCGTTCGTATCGTTTCCAGACGCAACGATGGCATGGCCGCGCGGATAGATCGCCAGCGCAGGCGGCAGTTGGGCCGCCCAGCCAAAGGTAAAGCCCATTCCGTCAGCGCAGGCCTTGCTCATGATCCCGCTCGCCGCCGCGATCGCCGGCATGGTCAGCGCCTCGGCCAGGCGCGACTTGGGCGCGGCCGGGCCTGCTGCCGGAGCCGGCTGGATGGCCCCGCCTAGCTGCGCCTGTGATGCAGCGCGCGCGGCATCGGCTTCCTCCGGACTGCGGTTGAAATCGGGCAAGTCACCCTGCGGCGGCCCGCCCCCCGAAAGCGCGGAATTGCCGCGGTTTTGCGAGGCCAGGTCGGGATCGACCATGATCGGATCATTGAGCGCCGCTGCTGCCGCACCATCGCGTTCGGCATTCGGGTCGGCCGCAGGCTTGCCTGACGAACAAGCGCCGAGGATTAGCAGGGCGGGCAACAGGAAACACGATTGTGGCCGCATTTGCATATCATGGCGCAACGTAGCGGCAGTGCAAAGCGCCAATGCGCAGGCAGCGGGACCAGCCCGGCAGGACTGGGGGCGTCGTCATCGTGGTGCCGACGCCCCCGCTGCACAGAATTGCGACCCGGTGCAGCGTGTCCCGCCAATCAAAACGCAAGTTGCCTCGCACTGATCGGGGAGGCGCGCCCCTAGCCGAGCCAATATTAATCATGGACAACGCGCTCGCACTTGCCGGTCGGGTTGCCTCGGGCTAGCGGCGGGCGATGGATAAAGCCGATACCCAGCCGCACAGCGGCCTGCCACTGGCGCTGGGGGCTTACCTGATCTGGGGCTTCATGCCGCTGTACTTGCGTCTGATACACTGGGTGCCGCCGTTCGAGTTCATCGGCTGGCGGATCATCTGGACCTTGCCGCTGTGCCTGGCGGTGCTGTTGTGGCGTGGACAGGTCGGCAGCGTGATCACGGCACTGCGGCGCCCGCGCAACGTCGCGCTGCTGACGCTGAGTGCGTTGCTGATCGCGGTCAACTGGGCTGTCTATGTCATCGCGATCCAGTCCGGCCATGTCTTCGCGGCGAGCCTGGGCTATTACATCAACCCGCTGGTCAACGTGCTGGCGGGAACACTGCTGCTGGGTGAGCGGCTGAGCCAGCGGCAGTGGCTGGCGGTGGCGCTGGCAACGGCGGGGGTTTCGCTGCTCGCCTGGGATGCGCGCGACATGCTGTGGATCAGCCTGGCATTGGCGGTGAGTTTTGCCTCCTACGGGTTGGTGCGCAAGCTCGTCGCCGTTGAATCGCTGCCCGGGCTGACCATCGAGAGCCTGATCCTGCTGGTCCCGGCCGCGCTGACCGCATGGTATTTTGCCGGCGGGCCCGATGGTTCGGCGATGACCCGTTCGATCGACTCCGGCGCGCTGCTGATGATGGGCGGCGCGATCACCGGGGTGCCGCTCCTGCTGTTCGCTGCAGCAGCCCGGCGGATGGACTATTCCAGCCTGGGCATGGTCCAGTTCTGCGCGCCGACGATCGTCTTCCTGCTCGGCGTGTTTGTCTTCGGCGAGCCGCTGCGCACGGTCCAACTCGCCTGTTTCGTGTTGATCTGGTGCGCGATTGCGGTGTTCGTCTGGGATATCTTCGCCCAGCGCCGCGCGAGGTCAGGCGTCGAGGCTCCAGCCTAAAGTTTCGCCGGCGTGGAACGGCACAATCGCGGTGCCGTTCGCATCAATGACATCGGGAACCACGACTGGCTTGCGCTCCAGCATGACCCGCCCGGGATTGACCGGAAGGCCATAAAACGCCGGGCCATTGAGCGCGGCGAAGGCTTCGAAGCGGTCTAGCGCGTGCTCTTCGTCGAACACCGTGACATAGCTTTCAAGCGCATAAGGCGCGTTGAAAATTCCCGCGCAGCCGCAGGCGGCTTCCTTGGCCGTGACTGCGTGGGGGGCGCTGTCGGTGCCGAGGAAGAACTTGGGGCTTCCCGATGTCGCCACTGCCCGCAGCGCCAGCCGGTGCAGCTCGCGCTTGGCCACCGGCAGGCAATAAGCATGGGGCCTGATGCCGCCGGCGAACATCGCGTTGCGGTTGATGTGGAGGTGCTGCGGGGTGATCGTCGCGGCCAGGTTTGCGCCCCCGCTCAGCACGAAATCGGCGGCGTCCTTGGTGGTGATGTGTTCGAACACCACCTTGAGGACGGGGAAATCGGCAACCAGTCTGGCCAGCACGCGGTCGATGAACACCGCCTCGCGGTCAAAAATGTCGACTGCCGGATCGGTGACTTCGCCGTGGATCAGCAGCGGCATCCCGATTCGCTCCATCGCGGCGAGCGCGGGGCGAATATTGGCAACATCGGTAACCCCGTGCGCCGATCCGGTGGTGGCATGCGCAGGGTAAAGCTTGGCGGCAGTGAACACGCCTGCGGTAAACCCGCGTTCCAGCTCGCCCCGATCGATATGGTCGATCAGGTAGCAGGTCATCAATGGGGTGAAGTCAGAGCCCGCCGGGAGCGCTGCCATTATCCGCGCGCGATAGGCCTCGGCCGCGGCGACCGTGGTGATCGGGGGTGAGAGGTTGGGCATCACGATCGCGCGGGCGAACTGGCGCGCGGTGTGCGCCAGCACTCCCGCCATCACCGAGCCATCGCGCAAATGCACGTGCCAATCGTCGGGGCGGGCGATGGTCAGGGAAACAGTCATCGTACTCGCCCATGCCATAGCGCACGCGCCTGCGCACCCCTGTCATTCGTCGGGCAGGCTTTGACGCTGATCGAAGGTGCCGCGACACACTGCCTCGTTGTATTATGGCACTAATACAGAAACCTGCCGCGATGGTCAGGTTCGGGGAGGATCGAATGAACTTGCGGATGGGCGCTAGCGCACTGGCCATGGCACTTGCCAGCACTCTGGCAGCAGCCCCCGCCATGGCCCAGTCGAGCACCGACAGCGCGGTGTAAAACGCCGAAGATGCCTTCGGCACCTCGACCAGCCACGAAAACATCGGGGTCTATGACGAAAACAACGTGCGCGGTTTTTCGCCCGGAACTGCGGGCAATTTCCGCATGGAGGGGATGTATTTCGATATTCAGAGCGGGCTTAGCGGCCGGGTGATTGACGGCGAGACAATCCGCGTTGGTCCGGCCGCCCAAGGCTACTCCTTCCCCGCCCCGACCGGGGTAGTAGACCTCCAGCTCAAGAAAGTCGGCGACAAGACCAGCGTCGCGCCGTTCTTCTCGGTCGACAGCTTTGGCGGGCAAAGCGCCGAACTGGATGTCCAGCTTCCGCTGGCCAGCAAGACCTTCGGGATTTTAACCGGGATCGGGGTTTTCAACAACAAGTACAACGATGGCGGCGGCTCGGTCAGCTACAATCTGGGCGTGGTGCCGCGCTGGCGGCCTGCGCCCAATGTCGAGGTGCTGGCCTTCGCCAATCACCAGCAGTTCAGCGACAACACCAGCAACGCGATCTTCATCGTCGATGGCAGCTTCCTCCCCTCCCGGCCCAAGCGCGGCACCTACATCAGCCCGGACTGGACCCGCAACGCCAACCATTCGAACAGCTTTGGCCTGATCAGCCGGATCAACCTGGGCGACTGGACCATCCGCACCGGCGCGTTCCGTTCGGCCTATGCCGATGATGGCGGCTATTCCAACCTGGCCTTTGTCGATGCACTGGGCGGGACCGATCGCCAGGTCTATGCGAGCCCCGCCAGCAAGTCCGCTTCGTGGAGCGGCGAATTCCGGATTTCGCGGCATTTCAATGACGGGCCGCGCCTGCATCTGATCACCGCCACGCTGCGCGGCCGTTCGGTTGATAGCCACTACGGCGGCGGCGATCTCGTCGACCTTGGCCCGGCGGCTCTCAACGAAGTGCTCGACGTGCCCAAGCCTGCCTTCGCCTTCACCGCGCTGACTGACGACCATACCCGGCAGACCACCGGCGGGCTGTCTTACAGCCTCAAATGGAAGGGCATCGGCGAGTTCACCGCGGGCCTGATGCGCACGCATTACGTCAAGGAAATCACCGCTCCGGCCTTGCCGCTGGCGCGCGGGACCAGCGACGTGACCCTGCCCTACCTTAGCGCCACCGTGACCGTGACGCCGCGGCTCGCGCTGTACGGCAGCTATGTTCGCGGGCTTGAGGATTCAGGATCGGCCCCCGGCTATGCCACCAATGCCAACCAGATCTTGCCCGCGATCCGCACCAAGCAGTACGACCTTGGCCTGCGCTGGAGCCCGTTCAAGGACATGACCGTGATCCTTGGCTATTTCGAGATCGAGAAGCCCTATATCGATATCGACCGCAACAGCTTCTACGGTGTGCTCGGCGCGCAGAAGCACAAGGGCGTCGAATTCAGCGTGACCGCGCAGCCCGCCAAGGGCCTGCGCATCGTTGCGGGCGGGGTCTGGCTCGATCACAAGGTCACCGCCTCACCGCTGATCGCGCAGCCGCTGGGCGCGCGCGCGATCGGCCAGCCGCAATTGCGCACCCGCTTCAACCTCAACTGGACGCTGCCCTTTGCCAAGGCGGTGACGCTGGAAACCTACGTCAATCATGACAGCGGCGCCTACGGCACGATCGACAATTCGGTATATGCGCCAGGATCGACCCGGGTCGGCGCGGGGGTGCGCTACAAGTTCAAGCTGGGTGGGCGCGACTTTACCGCCAAGGTGACGCTGTACAATATGTTCAACGTGTTCGCATTCGTGCCCTTCGGCAACGGGGTCTACGGCACCAACACCCAGCGCAACGCGCAAGCCTATATCGCCACTGAGTTCTGAGCCCGCGATTGCCAAGCCGCAGGTAAGACCCCACCTAGGTTCGCATGAGTGCAACCTTGCTGACCAACCGCGCCGTGATCTGCCTGTCGGGCGAGGACGTGCGCGGGTTCCTCAATGGGCTCGTCACAAACGACGTGGCCGGAGACTTGCCGGTCTGGGCGGCGCTGCTCACCCCGCAAGGCAAGGTGCTGTTCGATTTCATGGTCTGGAGCGGCGGTGAAGACCTGCTGCTCGACTGCGAAGCGGATCAGACCGAGGCGCTGGCCAAGCGGCTGACCATGTACCGCCTGCGCCGCCAGATCGCGATCACCGTCGATCCGGCACTTGGAATGCATTGGCAGGCTGGTGAAGGTCCCTCACCCGATCCGCGGCTCGCTACGCTGGGCCAGCGCTGGACCGGGATCCGGGACGGCGCGGCAGCCGATCAAGCCTGGCTCGCGCATCGGCTCTCGCGCGGCGTGTGCGAGGGTGTGGCCGAATTGGGCGATCTGCTCTGGCTCGAATGCAATGCCGCCGAACTGAACGGCGTGTCCTTCACCAAGGGCTGCTATGTCGGCCAGGAAAACACCGCACGGATGAACTGGCGGCAGAAGGTCAACCGCCGGGTTGTGGCGGTGCCACTGGCGTCCAGCGATCCGGCCCGGCAGCGCGCGGCCTATCCGGAGCTGGGCCTCGCGGTAGATCACTTGCGGGTTGAGGATATCAAGCCGGAATGGCGGCCCGAGTGGATGGTATCAGCCGAGGCCTAGGCCTGCGGCGAAACCACCAACCCCGCCTTCACCGCCGCATCGATCAGCATCTGCGTCGCCGTATCGCGCGCCGAATCGCGCGGCAGGCCAAGCGACAGGGTCAGCGGCCCACCCATCAGCGCATCGCCCAGCGCCATCAAGCACAGCGTATGCGTCATCTCGCGCATCTGCCCGCCGTTGAATTCGGCAAGGTCTTCGACGAGGTCGTGGATCGCCTCGAGCAATGGATCGAGCGCATCCTCGTTGCCGTTCATCAGCATCCAGGTGGCCAGCGCGCCGCCGCCTTCCTTGTCGAACGCGTCAAAGGTCATGTCGACCACTTCGCGCGGGTTGCCTTCGCCCTCGCGGCTGGCGATCACTGCATCCTCGATAGTTGCGCAGATCGTGGTGGCCAGGTGCCGCGCCAGTTCCTTTTGCAGCCCGGCGGCCGAGCCGAAATGGTGGAGCAAATTGGCGTGGGTGCGCCCGATCCGCGACGCCACTGCCTTTAGGGTCACCGCCTGCGGGCCCAGTTCGATCAGCAGCGCGCGCGCCGCTTCCAGCGCGACGGTGCGGCTTTCCTCTTGCGTCAGGCGCTTTCTTATTGACATCAGTGTCAGTTACTCTATGCGAGGCGCGATGAACGCTCAGACCAAATTCCCCCTCGACGTAGAACCGGCAAGCCTTTCGGGCAAGCACGCGGTTCCCACCCCCGCTGACCTGACCATCACGGTGCGCGATGAACGCTTTGGCCGTGAACACAAGCCGAGCAAGTGGTGGCTCAACAATGATCCAATCGCGACGCACTGGCACAACTCGCTATCAGCCACCTTCCCCCGCGGCGAAGCGATGTTCATCGAAGCCGTGAAGGCCCACCGCGACGGCGTTCCGACCAAGCTTGAGGCCGAAATCCGCGCTTTCGTGAAGCAGGAAATCAACCACACCCGCGAACACATCGTGTTCAACAAGGCGGCAATCGAGGCGGGCTACGATCTCGACAAGATCGACCGCCGGCTTGAGGAAAACCTGGCGATGACCAAGGATCGCCCGGCAATCATCAACTTGGCCGTCACGATCGCACTCGAACACTACACCGCGATGATGGCGAACGACTTCCTGTCCAATCCAAAGCACTTCGCTGGCGCTGAGCCCGAAAGTGCGGCGATGTGGCGCTGGCACGCGATGGAGGAGATCGAACACAAGGGCGTCGCTTACGACACCTTCCTACACGCCACCCGCAACTGGAGCACGTGGAAGCGCTGGAAATTGAAGTCGATAATGATGCTGATCGTCTCGAACAATTTCGTCGCCAACCGCTGGCGCGACACGCTCGACCTGCTCGCCCAAGACGGCATCACTGGCACCAAGGTGAAGCTCAAGCTCGCCTGGTACCTGATCGGTTCACCCGGCGTCCTGCGCCGCGTGTTCCCGGCGTGGTGCGCATACTTTCTGCCGGGCTTCCATCCGTGGAACCACGACGACCGCGCGCTGATCGCCAAGACGGAAAGCGACTTCCCGGATGCGGTAATGGTGTAATTCCTCCCTCTTGGGGGAGGGGGACCACCGCAGGTGGTGGAGGGGCACGAGCCTCATCACACGCCCTCGCTAAGTCACGCTATTCCGCGCGCACCCCTCCACCATGCTTCGCATGGTCCCCCTCCCCGTGCAGGGGAGGAATTTACGCCGCGCGCATGGCAGCGGCTTCGTCGTCGCTGCCATCGCAATCGCTCGGCTTGCCCAGCAAAATGCGGTGCTCGACCGATTCGGCTTCGTAACCGCGCGACAGGCTGAAGCGGCGCTGGAGCCGCCCAGTTGGCGCGAAGCCGACCTTGCGCAGCACCGCGCCCGAGGCCGGGTTGTCGATGAAGTGGCCAGCCACGACCTCACGGTGGCCCAGCACCTTGGCGAGACGCAGCACGGCACGCGCCGCTTCAGTGGCATAACCGCGGCCCCAGCATTCGCGGCCGAACCAATAGCCCAACTCAACCGCGTCACCATCCGCGGCAAGGCCGATGCAACCGATCAGCGGGGCCGGCCCGGCGCTATCGGGCAGGGTCACGAAGAAATGCGGGCAGCGCGGATCCTGCGCCTTCTGCGCAAAGATGCGAGCGTGGTCGGCAGTGTAGGGCCACGGCGCTTTGGCGAGATTCTTGACCACCGCCTCATCGCCGATCGTGACGAGCAGTTCGGGCCAGTCCTCAGGCCAGGCGGGGCGCAGGAATAGTCTTTCGCTGCGAATGAACATGGTACGTCTCCCAACTCTTTTCGCCCTACCCCGCCGATCTAAGGCGGAGGCATGACAGTGCCATTACGCTTTGCGCCGGAATGCACCGCTAATGGGCGTCCGGGGAAAGCCGTGCCGAGGGAGAGACAAAAAGAGGGAGACGGGCTGGGCCCTCTCCCTCATTCGGCCGGACTGAGTCCGGCGGGGCCACCCGTCTGGATGGCCCTGTGGAAACCATCCGTATTATTCAGCCGTGACTGCCATATCGACCGACACGTACTTGCGGCCAAGCTTGCCAGCGTGGAATCGGACGCGGCCGACGGCCAGCGAAAACAAGGTATGATCCTTGCCGATGCCGACGTTGACACCCGGGTACACGCGGGTGCCGCGCTGGCGGATAATGATGTTGCCGCCGATCACTTCCTGACCGCCGAACTTCTTCACGCCGAGGCGGCGGCCTGCCGAATCGCGACCATTGCGCGAGGAGCCACCAGCTTTTTTATGTGCCATCTCGATCTACTCCGAATTCTTATTCAGCAGGCTTCGCAGCCTTGGGTGCAGCCTTCTTCGGCGCAGCCTTGGCGGGTGCTTCTGCAGCAGCTTCGACGGGAGCAGCTGCTTCTACCTTGGGGGCAGCGGCTTCCTTCCTGGCGGCCTTCTTCTCGTCGCCGACAGCCAGGATGCGCAACAGGGTGAGCTGCTGGCGGTGGCCGTTCTTGCGGCGATAGTTGTGACGGCGGCGCTTCTTGAACACCACGACCTTTTCGCTCTTCGCCTGAGCGATGATCTCGGCCGAAACCACGACACCCTTGATGTCCTTGATTTCGCCGCCGTCACCGGCCAGCAAAACGTCGCCCAGCGTAATGGTTTCACCGGCTTCACCAGCCAGCTTTTCAACCGCGATCTTGTCTCCGGCGGCAACCCGGTATTGCTTGCCGCCCGTGCGCACTACAGCGAACATGGTGCTTTTATCCGTTCATTTCATCAAACTGCCCGGCCAATCGGACAGCGTACCGGCCCCCGCTTAACGGCAGGAAGCCACAAGAAAACGCGCCCTAGATGAAGCAAGGCGGAGTGTCAACGGCGAGATTGCGCGCTTTAGCTTGGCATGCATAGGATGGGGTTGCTAAGGCTGGCACCATGCTTCCGCGTACATTCATCGTCCTTGTGCCCGCCGCGCTACTGCTCACCGGCTGTGCGACTGACAAGAACCAATATCCCTCGCTCGCGCGTCGCCCGGCAGAGCGGCTGACCGCCAGTTTCGACACGCCCCCCGCCGTGGTCGAGATCGTCCGCCCGGCACCGCCCACGGCGGTTACCGACAAATTGGGCGGTTTGGTCAATGCGGCTCAGGCGGCCGATGCCAAGTTCGGCACCCGCGAGGCCCGTGCGCGCTCGGTCGTGGGGTCTGCGGCGGGTGCAAAGATCGGCAGCGAATCATGGGCCACTGCAACAATTGCCGTGGCCGAACTCGAAGCCGCGCGCGCCGAAGCGATGCTGGCGCTGGCCGATCTCGATATGCTGTTCAACGAAGCCAGCGTGAGCGGGCAGGAGGCCGACAGCATCGGCGCGGCGCGCGACAAGGTGATCGGCCTTGTTGCCCGGCAGGACCAGGTGCTGGCCGAGCTCAGGAACCGGTTAGGCAGTTAAGCCCAGCGCTGAACCGCAGCGTAATCATCCGGCCGCGGTTCAATCCACTGCCACATGCCGGCGCGGCGTTCGCGCTTCCAGAACCACGATTCGCTCTTGAGATGGTCCATCGCATAATCGACTGCGGCAAAGGCCTGGTGGCGATGCGGTGCGGCGGCGGCAACCAAGACGATAGGTTCGCCCGGGGCCATCTGCCCGGTGCGGTGCAGGATCAGCATGCCATCAAGCTGCCAGCGCGACTGGCACAGCTGCGCCAGATCGCGCATGCCCAGCAGGGTCAGCGGAGCATAATGGCGCAGTTCGAGCAGTTCGGTGCCTTGCCCGCGCACCTGGCCGAGGAAGCTGGCGATCCCCCCCGATCCGGAATGCGCCGCATGAAAGGCCGCCAATTCACGCTCTGGCTCGAAGCGCGCATCGAGCAGGCGGACGTCGCTTGCCATGTCAGCCGCCGCTGACGGGCGGGAGAAAGGCGAGCTCGTCGCCTTCACCCAGCATGATCCCGCCACGTTCGGCGATCAGCACGCCGTTGTGCGCCATGCGCACCCGTTCCCCCAGCAAGGCGACTGCCAGATCAGGTTCGAGCGTACCCAGCACTGTTTCCAGCAGCCCGGGCGCTACTTCTCGCTCGGCGCACCCGGCGGCATCCTCAAGTCGCCCTAGGAACACCAGCCGCGCCGCCACGGTCAGCCTCCGGTCAGCGACATATGCCGCGGCAGGGCCGGGGCCGCGCCGGGCGCGCGAATCGCGAAGTGGTGGCGCTCGGGCTTAATCGCCATGGCCCGGTCGAGCGCAGCGGATAGCTGCACGTCCGGCTCGTCACTGCGCAGTGCGGCGCGCAGGTCGACCTGTTCGGTGCCGCCAAGGCACGCGTAGAGCTGCCCGGTCGCAGTTACCCGCACCCGGTTGCAGCCTTCGCAGAAGTTGTTGGTCAGCGGCGTGATCAGCCCCAGCCGCCCGCCGGTTTCCGCTACATCGAAATAGCGCGCCGGGCCGCCGCTGCGGTGGGCGCTGGGGGTCAGGGCGAAGCGCTGTTCAAGCTGTTGCCGCACCGCGTCGAGCGGCAGGTAATGGTCGAACCGGTCGGTCTCGACTTCGCCCAGCGGCATGACCTCGATCAGGGTCAAGTCAAAGCCCTGCCCGTGCGCCCAACCAATCAGGTCGGGCAGTTCGACTTCGTTGACTCCCTTCAGCGCAACGGTGTTGATCTTGACCTTGAGACCCGCCGCCTTTGCCGCTGCGAGCCCTTCGAGCACTTGCGGCATGCTGTCGCGCCGGGCTAGCTCGGCGAAGCGCGCGCGATCGAGCGTATCGAGCGAGACATTGACGCGGCGCACACCCGCAGCAGCCAGATCATCGGCAAAAAGGGCAAGCCGGGTGCCGTTGGTCGTCAGGGTCAGTTCTTCTAGACTCTCCCCGACTTGCCGCCCGAGTGCGCGGACCAGCTCGATCATGTCGCGCCGGACCAGCGGTTCGCCGCCGGTGAGGCGAATCTTGGTCACCCCGCGCGCGATAAACCCCAGCGCGAGCTGGTGCAGTTCTTCTAGGCTGAGCACTTCGCTGCGCGGCAGGAAGGTCTGCCGCTCGGGCATGCAATAGGAACAGCGCAAGTCGCAGCGGTCGGTTACCGACAGCCGCAGGTAGCTGATCCGGCGCTTGAACTGATCGATGAGGGGCTGCGGCGTGGTCATCCCGGCGACTGTATCACAGCACCGGCACCCACGTCATCAAGCGGCAGGTACTGCCCGGTGACCCCTTCGGCCGCTTCGAGCCATGCCAGCGCTGCGGAAACAGCGGCGTCCCCTTCACCGGCAATCGCATTGACCCGCGCCGGGGCGTGTTCGTGTGCGAGCGCCTGCACTGCGGCGAGCCGCCAGGCGCGGTGCGTGTGATCCGAAGGCGCGAACAACAGCGTCACACATTGCGCCCCGGCGCTCAGCATCGCTGCAGCCTGCGGCATGATCGTGCGGTGGAATTCGGCGGCGGCCGCGCTCGGCAAATCAGTCAGCGGCGGGACTGCCAGCCGCGCCATCAGCGCCGTTCGCGCCGCAGCGTGATGCCGATCAATTCGCTGCCCTCGGCGATCGCCAGTTTGACGATCTTGACCGTCACCGCCTGCACCCGCTCGTCCTGCACGAACAGCGTCTCGCAGACGTAATCGGCAACCGCCTCGATCAGCTTGAAGTGGACCCCTTGCGGCAAGGCCTCGCTCGCCGCGAACTTCAGGTCCATGTAGTTCTTGCTCGCGCTGAGCGGCGTGTCGGGCGCGTAATGCGGCGCGCAGGCCAGCTCCACCGTAATGGTGAAGCGCAGCGGCTGCGGGCGGCCGGTCTCTTCGGAATAGATGCCGGTGAGGACATCGTGCTCGAAATCGGCAACTTCCAGGATCAGGTGGTCTGACACGCGCGGCGCACTGACACGGCGCAGGCGCTAAGTCCAGTCCGGGGCTCCATTCCGTTCTTGGGACATGGCGCGGTGCAGGCTACAAACGCACACAAATATACTTGGAGAGAGTGGTTATGCGCAAATCGATGATCCGAACCGCGATGGTATTGGTCCTGGCAAGCTCCGCCGCGCTGACCGCCCGAGTCGCCGCCCCCAACTACACCGCCCTGCTCGCCAGTCCGGAACGCCCCGCGGCCGACACGGTGCGCGATGCCGACCGCAAACCGGCCGCGCTGATGGCCTTTGCCAAGATCAAGCCGGGCACTCTGGTGGCCGAGCTGGTGCCGGGCGGCGGCTATTACACCCGCTTGCTCAGCCTTGCGGTGGGCCCGACCGGACATGTCTACACCTATGGCTTGCGGGCCAATCCGGCGATCGCGGCATGGGCGCAGGGCCATCCCAACGTGTCCGAGGGGATCGCGGGACCCGGCGTCGGGCTTGCCCCCGTCCCGGTTGACGTGGTCTGGACCACGCTTAACTACCACGATCTCAAGAATTCGAAGCAGGGTGACCGCGACATCGCAGCGGTGATCAACGAGGCCGCGTTCAAGGCGCTCAAGCCCGGAGGGATCTACTTGATCAACGACCACCAGACCGCCAAAGGCATGGGTATCTCCCAAACCGCTACGCTGCACCGGATCGAAGACGTAGCAGTCATCCGCGAAGTTGAAGCCGCCGGGTTCAAGCTGGAAAGCCGCAGCGCGATCCTTGCCCATCCTGCTGACGACCACACCATCAAGGTGGTCGAGAGCGGTATCCGCGGCAAGACTGACCAGTTCGTGCTGCGGTTCCGGAAACCGAAATAGCCGCGCTGCTCGCCCAGCCCTTGCAGAATTTCTTAACCACGATGCTCTAGCCAGTTTCCGATCAGGGGATTTTGCGCATCATGGCCACCAGCTATTCCGACAGCATTGCTAGCGCGCAGTCCGCCCCGGTGGCGACGCGGCGGCGCTATCTGTTCGGGCCCGTGGTAGACTTCGTCACCTTTGGCGGACTTTCACTGGTGCTGTTGCCGTTGATGCTGCTGCTGCCCGCCAGTGACCAGGTGACGCGCAGCGCAATGCTGGCGACCATGCTGCTCAGCCACATAATCAACCACCCGCATTTCGCGCATTCGTACCAGATCTTCTACCGGGGCTTTGCAGCCAAGGCATTTGGCGATGGGCTGAACCCGGTGATGCGGCTGCGCTATCAGTTCGCCGGAATCGCCGTGCCATTTCTGATCACCGCCTATCTGGGCTGGAGCTGCCTACGCGGCGATGCGCGGCTGCTCGGCTACGCTGGCAATGCGATGGCGCTGTTTGTGGGGTGGCACTACGTCAAGCAGGGCTATGGGCTCTTGATGGTCGATTGCGCGCTCAAACGGCAGTTCTTTTCCGCCGCCGACAAGCGCGTGCTGCTGATCAATTGCTATGCCGTGTGGACCGGCGCGTGGCTCTGGTTCAACGCCAGCGCAGAAAAAACCGACATGCTCGGCCTATCCTTTTATGCCTTTGATTTCCCCGCCTGGCTGGTCAGCGCCGGGTTGGCGGCCACGATGACCACCAGCCTTGCCGCCACACTCACGCTGGCGCGCGCCTGGCGCAGCGCCGGTGCACTTCCGCTCAACGGGATCGCCGCCTATGTTGCCAGCCTCTATCCGTGGCTGATCCTGATCAAGCTCAGCCCGCTGTGGTTGCTGCTGGTGCCCGCGTTCCATTCGTTGCAATATCTGGGCGTGGTCTGGCGGTTCGAGATCAATCGCGAAAAGAGCCAGACCGGCGCGGAAAAGGCGTTGCTCGGCTCCAGCCTCGGCGCGCATCTGGCCAAGTTTGTGATCGCCGCAGTGCTCCTTGGCTATCTCGGGTTTCTGATCCTGCCGGGCTTTGCCGATAGCCATGTCGGTTATGACAAGTCAGCAATCGGCGGATCGTTCTTCGCTTTTGCCGCGCTGATTTTCATCAACGTCCACCACTACTTCATCGACAACGTAATCTGGCGGCGCGAAAATCCGGAAAGCCAGGCGCACCTGTTCGCCTAGGTGCTGCGCCACCGCGCGAAGATTGCCGTCGGCAATAGCCGCGCACCCTCGCCCTGTTCCTGCACGGCCAGATCGCCGTGCTCGATCGTTCCGGGCAGGTCAGCGAACAGCTCGTCCATCAGCCCGGCCAGCGCGAGCGAGGACATCCGCACCGCATAGACGGTAAGAAACAGGAAGCGACTCTCTGCATCGAGCAAAACGCGGCAGTCTGCGAGCAGTCCGGGCAAATGATCTTCCAGTCTCCAGACTTCGCTCTCGGGCCCGCGCCCGAACTTGGGGGGATCGAGGATGATCCCGTCGTAGCGCTTGCCCCGGCGGACCTCGCGCGCGGCGAACTTGGCCGCATCGTCGACGATCCAGCGCACTGGGCGGTCGGTCATCCCCGAAAGCTCGGCATTGGTCCGTGCCTGCGCGACCGACTTCTTCGAAGCATCGACGTGGGTGACCGGGCCGTATTCGCTTAGCGCCAAAGTACCGACGCCGGTGTAGCCGAACAGGTTGAGCGTGGCGGCATTGCTTCGCCCCGCGAGCTGCTCGCCCATCCAGTCCCACACCGGAGCCATGTCGGGGAAGAACCCCAAATGCCGGAACGGGGTGCATTGCGCGGAGAACTTGACCGGACCGCAGGCGAGCGGCCAGCCATCGGCTGGCACGGGTGCGGCATATTGCCAGCGCCCGCCGCCGTCCTCGTCTGAGCCGGGCACGAATTCGCCCTCGGCGCGCCAGGTTTCGAGCCGCGGGGTCCACAGCGCTTGCGCGTCGGGGCGGACCAATTGGTAGGGGCCATAGCTCTCAAGCTTGCGGCCGTGCCCGCTGTCGATCAAGCGGTAGTGTTCCCAGCCCTCGCCGATCATCAGCTGCGGCTGGAGCGTCAACGTGGCCATCAGCCGCGCAGCATCGCGTGAGCGGCGATATATTCGGCGACCGCCGCATAGTCGCCGGGAAGCTCGACGAAGCTCTCTTCGCGCTCGAACAGGTCGCCGATACGGGTGGGCAAGACTGGCCGTTGCCCGGTCGCGCGTTCGACCGCGTCGCGGAACTTGGCGGGATGCGCGGTGGCGAGCGTGACCACCGGGATATGCGCCGCGATGCCCGCCTCGCGAGCGGCATGCAGTCCGATCGCGGTGTGGGGATCGAGCAGCTCGCCGGTATTCTCCCAGGCCCAGCGCAATGCCTCGGTCATCTGGTCGGCATCTGCGCGGGCGCTGGAGAACAGCTTGGCCGCGCCTTCGCGCTGCGCGTTGGTGAGCTGCATGGCTTTGGTGGTTTCGAAGCCCGCCATCTGCGCAGCCATGGCCTGACCATCGCGGCCGCCAAGGTCGAACAGCAACCGTTCGAAGTTCGAGGAAACCTGGATGTCCATTGACGGCGCAGCGGTGGGAGTGACGGTACCGGCCGAATAGTCGCCGCCGGTCAGCGCGCGGTGGAGGATATCGTTGACGTTGGTCGCCACGATCAGCCGTTCTATCGGCAGCCCCATCTGCGCCGCGACATAGCCTGCGAACACATCGCCGAAGTTACCAGTCGGCACCGCGAAGGCGACCTTGCGGCGGGGCGCGCCGAGTTGCAGCGCGGCGGCGAAGTAGTAGACGATCTGGGCCATCAGCCGTGCCCAGTTGATCGAGTTCACCGCGCCGATCACAAAGCGATCCGTCATCGCGCTGTCGTTGAACATGCGCTTTACCATCGCCTGGGCATCATCGAAGCTGCCGTCGATGGCGATGTTGTGGACGTTGGGCGCGAGCACCGTGGTCATCTGCCGGCGCTGCACATCCGACACGCGGCCGCGCGGATGGATCATAAAGATATCGATTTTGGCCCGGCCCGCCACCGCGTCGATCGCGGCGGAGCCGGTATCGCCGGACGTGGCGCCGACGATGGTCAGGTGCTGATCGCCGCGATTCAGAAATTCCTCGAACAGCAGGCCGAGCAGTTGCAGCGCGACGTCCTTGAACGCCAAGGTGGGGCCGTGAAACAGTTCGAGCAGCCAGTGCTGTTCATCGAGCTGGACCAGCGGGGTTACGGCGGCATGGGCAAACCGGCCATAGGCGGCGCGGGTCAGTTCCAGCAGGCGTTCGGGCGTCAGGCTGTCGCCCACGAACGGCTGCATGATCTGCTGCGCCAGTTCGGCATAAGGCAGCCCCGCCATCGCCGCGATCTGCTCCACCGAGAAGCGCGGCCATGCGCGCGGCAGGTACAGGCCGCCGTCGTTGGCAAGGCCGGCCCGCGTGGCGCCGGCAAAATCAAGCGCGGGGGCCGCGCCGCGGGTGCTGATGTAGTCCATGGGCGCGCGCTAGCCGGGAGGGGCGGAACTGGCAAGGATTCGAGGGTGCCGCGCTTTCCTCCCCGGCCCGGGGAGGTGGCGGCGCGCAGCGTCGACGGATGGGAGTGGCGGCTGAGCTTCGGCGAGGGCGAGTGCCGAACCGGTAACCCCCTCCACCATGCAGCGCATGGTCCCCTCCCCGCGAGCGGGGAGGAAATCAGGGGCGTGTCCGCTTGCGCAGCGCCAGCACGTAGATCACCAGCGCAACGCCGGCGAACAGGAACCACTGCACTGCGTAGGCAAGATGGTTGTTGGGAATGTTGCTCGGGTCGGGCTTGCCGTTCGGCTGGAGGCCGGCGAGCGGGGGGTCGGCGATCACTCGATGGATTGGGCCTTTGCTCCCTGGGCTGGCTGATTTACTGGGCGCCC
>JAYUCG010000017.1:0-3740 GCA_043740455.1 Novosphingobium sp.
TGGCAAGCTGCAGGTCGCTGACCAACCTTGGCGCAGCGCGGCCGGGGATCAGCGCGGTGGTGATCACGATATCCTGTTTGGCGATGTGGCTGGAAACCAGTTCGGCCTGAGCCGCCTGGTATTCCGCCGACATTTCCGTGGCATAACCGCCAGCGCCTTCGCCCTCGATACCCGCCACGTTTTCGACGAACACCGGCTTGGCGCCGAGCGACATGATCTGTTCCTTGGTCGCGCTGCGCACGTCGGTAGCGCTGACCTGCGCGCCCAAGCGCCGCGCGGTGGCGATCGCTTGCAGGCCCGCCACACCGACGCCCATCACGAAGCACTTCGCTGCCGAAACAGTGCCCGCCGCAGTCATCATCATCGGAAAGGCCCGGCCATAGGCATTTGCCGCCTCAATCACCGCCTTATAGCCTGACAGGTTCGATTGGCTGGAAAGGATATCCATCGACTGTGCACGGGTGATGCGCGGCATGAATTCCAACGCCAGCGCTTCAAACCCGGCCTTGGCGTAAGCGTCGATCCTGGCGCGCTGCCCGAACGGGTCGAGCCCCGCGACAATCCATGCGCCTTTGCTCGCACCCTTGAGCGCCGCAACATCCGGCCCCTGTACGCCCAGCACGATATCCGCGCCTTTGGCCGGATCCTTGCTCACCTCAGCCCCTGCGGCCGCGTAATCCGCATCTGCAATCGACGCGCCGAGGCCAGCCCCGGCCTGAACCGCGACGCTGGCGCCGAGAGCGATGAACTTCTTCACCGTCTCCGGGCTCGCCGCGACCCGGCTTTCGCCCGCAGCGGTCTCTTTAAGGACCGCGATCCGCATACCTGACGGACCGCTTACTTGGTGATCATGAAGATGACGAAGGCCGCTACCAGCGCGGTGCCGATGATCCCAAACTTCAACATGCCGATAAAGCCGGTGTAAGTCGATTCATGCGCCTTCAAGTCGTTGCCGCTGGCCATAAGTACGAGTCCCTGCTGAGTGGTGAACCTGTTTCGCCGCATCCCTATCGCCCCCGCCCGGTGCGCTCAAGGGCTTTAGCAGCCTTAATGGGGTCTTTACCCAAACACGTTATCGCCGGTGACTTGGGGCAGAGCTCGCCCCGGATGGGGCAGATACGGAACCAATGGCCGAAATCGAACAGCGCACCCTGATGCTGATCGACGATGAGCCGGCCCAGAGCCGGCTGATCACGGCTCTGGCTGCGCGCGAAGGATGGCGCACGCTGGTGGTGCACGACAGCGAAACCGCGATCGCCACGCTCGGCACCCGGCAGGGGATGCAGCTCAGCGCGATCATCCTCGACCAGTGGGTTCCGGGTGACGAAGCCTGCCAGCTGATTGCCGAATTGCGCGCCCGCCGCCCCGCCGTGCCGATCCTGATG
Organism: Novosphingobium sp.; assembly: GCA_043740455.1. Lineage (GTDB taxonomy): Bacteria > Pseudomonadota > Alphaproteobacteria > Sphingomonadales > Sphingomonadaceae > Novosphingobium. Next base: position 1,386 of record JAYUCG010000017.1, read on the forward strand.
CTGACCACCAGCGCCTCGCCGCTGCTCGCGGTCGAGGCAATGCGCGCCGGCGCGACGGATTATCTGGTCAAGCCGGTGGCGCCCGACCGGATGATGATGGCGCTGCGCATGGCCACCACCCGCGAAGCTCCGCGCGACGAATTGCAGCCGCTCACCGAGAAGATGCCCGCGACCCCCGATTTCGATGCGATGATCGGCGCGGCACCGGCATTCCGTTCAGCGCTCGCGGTCGCGGCCAAGGCGGCGCGCGGGCAAGGCCCGGTGCTGATCGAGGGCGAAAGCGGCAGCGGCAAGGAAATGGTCGTGCGCGCGATGCAGGCCGCCAGCCCGCGCGCCAAGGCCCCGTTCCGCTTGCTCAACATCGGTGCAATTCCCGCAAATTCAGTAGAATCTGCGCTGTTTGGCCACGAAAAAGGCTCATTCCCAGGGGCGTTCGATCGCCATGTCGGCGCGCTGCAGCATGCCGATGGCGGCACGCTCGCCCTCGATGAGATCGACCGCTTGCCGATGAACGTGCAGGAGCGGATGCTTGAAAGCCTCCAGCGCAGCGATGTCCGCCCGATCGGTGCGCGGCATTCGTTTCGCATCGACGTTCGGTTGATCGCCGCGAGCAACCTGCCGCTGCGCGAACAGGTGGCGGGTGGGCATTTCCTCCCCGAACTGCTCACCGCGCTCGCTGGCACCACCGTCCAGCTGCCGCCGCTGCGGCTGCGTGCGGGTGACATTCCGGCCCTTGCCCGGCACTTCCTGGCCAGAATCGGTGAACAGCCGGGGCTGCGCGCGCTGGGCATCACCGATGCTGCACTGGCGCTGCTGTCTGCCTACGACTGGCCGGGCAACGTCCGCCAGCTCCAGGCGGTGCTGTTCCGCGCCGCCGTGTTCTGCGATGGCGACGCGCTTACTGGCGAGGATTTTCCCCAGCTCTCCGACATGCTCGGCGATGGCAGCGGCAATCCGCAAGCCTCGCACCAGGAAGGCGTCGGCGTGATGCTCTACGCGCCTGATGGCAACTTGCGTCCCTTGGAAGAAATCGAGGCCGACGTAATCCGCCTCGCCATCGGCCACTACCGCGGCCGCATGACCGAAGTTGCCCGCCGTCTCGGGATCGGAAGGTCGACGCTGTACCGCAAGCTTGGCGAACTGGGGATTGGCGAGAGCGCTTAAGGCGCGAGCTGGCTGAAATCCGTCAGTGCAGTGTCCTTCATCCCGCGCCAGACGCGCACTGCCTGAACGGTCTCGGGCACATCGTGAACCCGCAGCAGTTGCACTCCCGCATCCATCGCCTTGACCGCCAGCGCCAAACTGCCGCCGAGGCGCTGGTGCGCGGGGGCTTCGTTGCTCAGCGCGCCGATCATGCGTTTGCGGCTTGAACCGACAACCAAGGGTTGGCCGAGCGCGTGGAACAGCGGCAGTGCGTTCAAGAGAAGCAGGTTTTCAGCCACCGACTTGCCGAAACCGACACCCGGATCGAGCAGGATCTTCTCGCGCGGGATACCGGCTGCGATCGCGGCATCACGCCGCGCGGCGAGCCAGTCGAACACGTCGAGGACGACATCGGTGTAGTGCGCTTCGGTGTGGAGGTCGTCGCCCTCGCCCGGCGCGTGCATCAGCACAACCGGCACGCCGCTGCGCGCAGCGAATTCGAGGCTGCGCGGATCGTGGCGCAGGGCCGAGACATCGTTGATGATGTGCGCCCCCGCGGCAAGCGCTGCCTCCATAACCGCCGGGCGGCGGGTATCGGCGCTGATCGCCGCGCCGGCGCTTGCCAGCCGCTCGATCGCCGGAATCACGCGCTTTAGCTCGTCCCCCTCCCACACTGCAGCCGCACCGGGCCGGGTGCTCTCGCCGCCGACATCGATGATCGCTGCGCCGGCTTCGAGCATGGCCGAGGCATGGGCAGTCGCCACTTCGGGATCGTCCATGAACTGGCCGCCGTCTGAAAAGCTGTCAGGCGTGATGTTAAGGATGCCCATGACCTGCGGTTGGTTGAGCCGGATGGTCCGCGCGCCGAGCTGCAGGGGAGCGTGGACGCGCTGGAGGTTATCAAATTGCTCGCGCACCACTTCGGGGAGATCGGGCAATGCGCCGCGCAGGTCGGGCAGCGAATAGCGGCTGCGGGCGGTGACTTTGCCCTGTTCACGCGCAATCAAAGCGAACCGGCTGGCATAGACCAACCCACCCGCCAGCCGCAGCGCCTCGCCCTCCTCGTTTTGCGGCGAGTCACATAGAGCGATGGGGCGGAGGTAGAGCATCGAAGGCCAGCACCTGGAACTCAATGTGCCGCGGCCGCTCGATAAACTTCTCCATATACAACTCGCCGTTCGAGAACGCATTCAGCGCCTCTTGCGATGCCTG
>JAYUCG010000018.1:0-11638 GCA_043740455.1 Novosphingobium sp.
CTGGCGGGCAGGACAACGAAACCCGCCGCCTCCAGCCCGCTGACCAGCCGCGCCTTGAGCGCCGCATAGCGGGCGCGCTGGGCGGCAAACCAGTTATCCGGCAAGGCCAGCCCCTCGGCCGCAGCCCACTGCAGCGCGGGCGGGGTGGTGAAGGTCAGGAACTGGTGTCGCGCCGCGATCCGCGCGGCAAGGTCCGGCGCGGCAACCGCCCAGCCGACCTTCCACCCGGTCATCGAGAAGATCTTGCCGGCCGAGCCGACCTTGACCGACCGCTTCGCCAGCGACGGGATCGCCAGCGGCGAGACGTGCGGAGTGCCATCGAACACCATCGCCTCCCACACCTCGTCGCACAGCACCCACAGATCATGCGCCTCGGCGAGCTCGCCAATGGCCTCGAGCGTCTCACGGCTCAGCATCGTCCCGACCGGATTGTTCGGGGTGTTGAGCACGATCCCGCGGGTCTTCGGCCCGATCGCGGCGGCGAGTGCATCGAGTGACAGGGTCCATGCGGGCGGGGTCAGGCTGATCACCTTGGCGGTGCCCCCCGCCCATTGCACCAGCGGCAGATAGGCATCGTAAAGCGGCTGGACCAGCAGCACCTCATCGCCCGGCGCCACCAGCGCGAACAGGCTGGCCGCCAGCGCTTCGGTCCCGCCCGAGGTGACGATCACCTGCTCGGCGGAGAGCGTCAGCCCCTGCGTGCGCAGGTAATAATCGGCCACCGCGCTCCGCAGTTCGGGGATACCGCGCATCGGCGGGTACTGGTTCGACTTGCCCGCGAGCGCTCGCTGCGCCGCCGCGATCAGCTCGGGCGGTTCGGGCAGTTCGGGAAAGCCCTGCCCCAGGTTGATCGCGCCAAGCTCGCGGGCCAGGCCGGACATATGTTCAAAGATCGTGGTCTGGGGCGCACTCATACCACGCAGCCTAGAGCGATGCGGTCTCGCTGGCCAGATCGTGGCGGGCCAGGCGGACCCGCGAAATCAGCAGCGCAGTCAGCAGCAGCAAGGCAATCGCGGTTAGCTGGGCCGCCCAGTAGCCGTGGAAATGATCGAAGCTCCACCCTGCGCCGACGACCGCAAGGGCATTTCCGATCCAGCCCAGCCCGTGCATCGTGCCAAAGATCGCACCGTAGCGGCTCACATCGAAGCGGTGCGCGACAAAGTAGCTGAACACCCCGATGTCGGCCCCCTGCAGCACCCCGATCAGCGCTGCCGCAAGCATCAGCGGGGCGAAGCTGCCATGCTCGGTCAGCAGCAGAACGAAGCCGACTGTGGGCAGGGCGTTGAGTGTAGCGGCCACCAGGCGCGGCTCGAACCGGTCGAGCAACCAGCCGCCGCCAAGCTTGCCGAAAAACTGGCCGGCCGCGAAGAACGAGATGCCCAGCGCCGCAGTGGTTGCGGTCAGACCGCGCTCCTGCAGCATTGGCGAAAGCTGGCCGATCGCCATGGCGGTGGCCATCGACGCGCAGAAATTGGCCGCGACGAGCATCCAGAAATCGCGGCTTTGCAGATAGTCGCGGTTAACCGGGCCGGCTGCCGCGGGCTGGCCGTGCGTCGAGGCATTGCGCGGCATCAGCAGCATGACGGCGGGCAGGCCCAGCACCAGCGCAAACAGTGCCAGCATCAGGAAACCCTGCCGCCAGCCCTGCGCGGTGATGACCTGTTGCAGCCACGGCGGAACCACAATCGTGGTCAGCGAAATGCCGACCCCGACCAGCCCGAGCGCCAACCCGCGGTAGCGGATGAAATGCGCGCTGACCGGGCGGGTGATCAGCACCGTCGAGCTGCCGCCGCCGATAAAGCCGATGATCATCGTACCGAAAACCAGTGCAGCAAATCCGTCGGCCCAGCGCCACAGCGCCAGTTCGGTCGCAGCCATGCCGAGGGTACAGGCGAGGAACATGCGGTGAAAGCCCTGCCGGTCGGCCAGCCGCCCGATCACCGGCGCGCCAAATGCCGCAGCGATGATCGCCGACTGGACCAAGCCCGCTTGCGCGCGGGTCAGGTGCAGGTCGGTCGCCATCGGCAGGACAAACAGGTTGAAGGTGTAGAACAGCAGCGAAATACCGGTGGCATTGGCCAGCGCCCCGGCGGCGACGATGCGCCAGCCGGTTGCCCATTCGTTCGGTCCTGCGGAAGCGATCACCGCAGCCGCTCAGTCCTCCACCGCGAAACTGATCTCGGCATGGTCTTGCAGCCGATTGACTAGCGCTTCACCCAGCAGCGCGCCAGGCGTGGCAATCGCCCCGGCGGCGGTGCAATCGAGCAAGGCGATGCCGGTTTCGGTCAGCATCCGGCTGGTCGAACCATAGCCCGGATCGTAGCGTCCTTTGACCCCGTAGCGCAGCACCTTGCCGTCTTCGAATTCGCCGATGAACAGCACGTCATAGTGGCCGTTCTCGCGCTCCTCGGCAGTGGGCCCTTCGCCCGGCTTGGGTGGTTTGGCCCCGAACGGGTTCTTGAGCATTTCGCCCACTGCATGCGCGGCCTTCTTGCCCAACTCGCCCGCGCTGGTCAGCATCATCTCGTCATAGCGGAAGTCGGCGCCATAGGGATGGCGAAGCAGCAGATTGGTGCGGTGGACGTTCTTGGTGTTGATCGTCGCCATGATGAACGGCGCGGCCCACTTGCCTTCGCTCTCCTCGTATTCGGGGATCAGCCCCATCGGCTGGCTTGGCCCTTCGAAGCCCGGGGTCAGGCCGAACGGGCTTTGCAGGATCGGGATCAGCTTGGGATTTTTGGCGACAGCCTTCATCGTCTCGGTCAGGCTTGCTGCAGTGCCGCCGCTGAAGGTGCCCTGCATCGCGCGGACCCGGCCCTTGACCCGCGGCGCAGGCTTGCCGAAGCGGGCGACTGCTTCCTTTTGGAGCATAAGTACGCCCAGATCGAACGGGATCGAATCGAAGCCCGAAGAGAATGCGATCCGTGCGCCGCTAGCCTGGGCTGCTGCATGATACTTGTCGATCATCTCGCGCATCCAGCCCGGTTCGCCGCACAGGTCGGCATAGTCGGTACCAGCCTCGACGCAGGCTTTGACCAAGGGCTCGCCGTAAAGCTGGTACGGCCCGACCGTGGTCAGGACCACGCGGGTGCTTTCCGCCAGCGCCTTCATGCTGGCAGGATCGTCCGAATTGGCCTCGATCAGCGGGATATCGGCGGGCGCTCCGATCAGGTCACGCACTTCCCTAAGCTTGGCCTTGCTGCGTCCGGCCATCGCCCATTTGATACCGCTGCCGCCGTGATGGTGCGCGAGGAACTCGGCAACCAGCCGCCCGGTATAACCGGTTGCACCATAGACAACGATATCGAACGCGCGGTCTGCTTTGGCGGTCATGTTAGCTCTCCATTGCCCCGACTCTGCGGGTTCTTGTCTGGACAAGAACTGCACAGGTCGGCGGGCAATGTCGAACTGATTTCGCTTGCCGCTACGGCATGCAGCTTGCGCTCAAGCTCCCTTACGCGCGTCGAGGCTCATCGGACCCGCACCGTGCGCATACAGCGTCAGGAATCCGCCCGCGATACCAAGGTTCTTCATGAACATGATCATCATCACCTGATTGGCGAAATCGCGGTGGAACAGCAGCGCGGTCAGGATGCAGAAGCCCGCGAGCAACAGCGCGACAATGCGGGTCTGCCAGCCCACCAGGATGGCCAGACCGCCAAGCAGCTCGAACGCGGCCGCAGGCAACGCCAGTGCCGACGGCACTCCGGCGCTTTACATGTAGGCTCCGGTGCCGGCGAGATCGGCGAATTTGCTGGCTCCACCCATAATGAAGATCAGCGACAGCAAAAGCCGCCCCAGCGGCGCTGCAAGATTGGTCATGATGGTTCTCCCCCGTTGGTCACGGCGCAGTGCCGCAACCTCCGAGGCTAGATCACCAAACCCCGGACGCGCCCGCAAGCATTTTTACAACCGCGGCAGGGTCACCCCGCGCTGACCCATGTATTTGCCTGCGCGGTCGGCATAGCTCGTCTCGCACGGCTCGTTGCCCTGCAGGAACAGGAACTGGCAGGCGCCCTCATTGGCATAGATCTTCGCCGGAAGCGGGGTGGTGTTCGAAAATTCCAAGGTGACGTGGCCTTCCCAGCCCGGCTCCAGCGGGGTCACGTTGACGATAATCCCGCACCGAGCATAGGTGCTCTTGCCGAGGCAAATCACCAGCACATCGCGCGGCACGCGGAAATATTCGACTGTGCGCGCGAGCGCGAAGCTGTTCGGCGGGATTACGCAGACGTCGGTCTCACGATCGACGAAGCTGTCGGGGTCGAACTGTTTGGGATCGACCACCGAGGAATTGACGTTGGTGAAAATCTTGAACTCGGGCGCAACCCGCGCATCGTAGCCATACGACGACAGACCGTAGGAAATGCACCCGTCGCGCCGCTGGGCCTCGACGAAAGGTTCGATCATCCCGTGCTCAAGCGCCTGGGTACGGATCCATTTGTCAGAGAGAATCGCCATGGCCAGCGTGATTGCGCAAGCGCTGGTGAGCCGCAAGCCGCGTGGGCGGGCTTGTCCACGCCTCGCCGCGATAGGTGCCGCGCCGGGTGCGCCGCGCCCGCGTCAAAGCTGGCGCCCGCAGCATCGGCCATGCTAGGCCCCGCGCATGGAGTTTCGTGAACAGGTCAATCGCTTAGCAGGGCAGTTGCGGCATCAGGCGGTGCGGCTACAGACCATCCCGCGCGCCTGGGTACTGGCCGCGATGACCGCGCTGCTGGTCGGGATCGGCCTGCTGCTGGTCCAGTCGGCGATGGCCCAGCGGATGGCCCGCGACAGCGCTTTGGCCGAAGCCGATGCGCAGGTGGCGCTCGAAAACCTCAACCAGTCGCTGGTCGATGCCGAAAGCGGGCAGCGCGGTTACCTGCTAACGCTCGATCCAGCCTATCTCGAACCGCAGCAGCGCGCGGTTCGGGAGCTGCCTGGAGTCCTTGCCATCGTGAAGCTGCGGTTCATGCAGAACTCCGATCCGGCGGTGGACCAGCACCTTGGGCCGCTTAACGACCTGGTGCGGACCAAGCTCGACGAACTGGCGCGAACGATCAGCGCGGCTCAGGCGGGCGATCAGGCTGCGGCGATCGAGCTGGTGCGGGTCGGCGAAGGCAAACAGGTGATGGACCAGATCCGCCGCCACATGGCCGTCCTCGCCCAAGTCCAGCGGGAGAGCCGCGATGCGGCGTTCGACGATGCCAACCTGGCCGCGTCGCGGGTGGTGCCGCTGCTGCTCGCGATGTGGCTGGTGCTGCTCGCGCTGCTTTGGACCGGCTATCACGGCGAACGCGCCCGCGCCCGGTCCGAGATCGCCGCCGCGCAAACCGACCAGCTGCGCGATCTCAACGCCCGTAATGAACTGCTTGCGCGCGAACTGGCTCACCGCGTGCGCAACCTGTTCGGGGTGGTGCTGTCGCTGATCGGCCTCTCCGCGCGCAAACCCGGGACCACTGCCGACGTGGTCGGCGATATCACCCAGCGGGTCCACGCGTTGAGCCGGGCGCATAACGTCGCCACCGGGGATGTCACGGGCGACGTCGAGCTTTCCGCCCTGCTCCAAAGCCTGTGCCAGCCTTACCAAGCAGGCGACAAGGCCCAGACCATTACGCTTCATGGTCCAGCCGAGGTGGTGCCGGCCCATATGGTTTCGCCGTTCGCGCTGGTGTTCCACGAGCTTGCCACCAATGCCGCCAAGTACGGCGCGTTGTCGGCGCCCGGCGGGCGGGTGCGCGTCGCCTGGAACGAACGACAGGACGACCAGCCGCTGCGGATCGAATGGCGCGAAGTGGGCGGCCCGCCCCCGCAGGCCGCGAAGAGCGGAGCAGATCAACCGGGCAGCGGGTTCGGCGCGCGGATGACCGAGGCGGCGATGCGCCAGATCGGCGGCAAGCTGACCCGCGAATTCCCCAGCGAAGGCGCGGTGATCACGCTGGAGATTATCTGCCGCGCCTGATCAGACCCGGTGGTAAGCGCGGTACCAGTCGACAAAGGCCGGTACCCCCACCTCGATCGAGGTGGTCGGGGCATAACCGAGATCGCGCGAGATCGCCGAAATGTCTGCATAGGTCGCGGGCACGTCGCCCGGCTGCATCGGCAGCATTTCGATCTCGGCCTTGCGCCCGCAGGTCTCCTCCAGCAGCGCAACGACCTTCATCAGGTGTTCGCTCTGGCTGTTGCCGATGTTGTAGAGCGCGTGCGGCTTGACGCTGCCGCCGGCTTTTTCGGTGCCGTCATTGGCGGGCGGCGAATCGAGGCAGGCGATCACGCCGGAGACGATATCGTCGATATACGTGAAGTCGCGGTGCATCTCGCCGTGGTTGAACACCGGGATCGGTTCGCTCGCGAGAATCCGCCGGGTGAAGTTCCACAGCATCATGTCGGGCCGGCCCCAAGGGCCATAGACGGTGAAAAATCTGAGGCCCGTCAGCGGAAGTGCGAACAAGTGCGCGTAAGTTTCGCTCATCAATTCGTCAGCGCGCTTAGTAGCCGCGTAAAGCGAGACCGGGTGGTCGGTGCGGTCCTCGACCGCGAAGGGCAGCTTGGTATTGCCGCCATAGACCGAGCTCGATGAGGCATAGACCATGTGCTCGGCCTGCCGGTGCCGCGCCAGTTCGAGCAGGTTGACGTGACCCGCCAGGTTCGAGCTCACATAGGCCTGCGGATTTTCAAGGCTGTAGCGGACCCCGGCCTGCGCACCGAGGTGCGCGATCCGGTCGATCTCCATGCCCTCCAGCGCCGCCGTGAGCGCGCCCATGTCGGAGAAATCGAGATGATGGAAGGTGAACCGATTGCCGCCCTCCTCGCGCAGCAACTTGATCCGGTCGTGCTTGAGCGAGACCTGGTAATAATCGTTTAGATTATCGATCCCGATCACCTCGTCGCCGCGCGCCAGCAGGCGCCGCGTCAGGCAGAAACCGATGAATCCGGCCGCTCCGGTTACCAGAACTCGCATCACATCCCCTTGGCCTTGTGGCCGCGACATAGCCCAGCGCCCTTATTTCATGGTTAACCCGGCGATGGTAGGGCGCTTTACATGACTGCACCTTGCAAAATCCTCGTTGTGTTCGGCACGCGCCCCGAAGCAATCAAATTGTTCCCGGTGATTGCCGCGCTCAAGGCCGATCCGCGCTTCGAGCCGGTCGTGTGCGTTTCGGCGCAGCACCGCCAGATGCTTGACCAGGTGCTCGAAATCGCCGGGATCGTGCCCGATTACGACCTTGACCTGATGCGCCCCGACCAAAGCCTCGACGCGCTCACCGCGGCGCTGCTCACCGAACTGGGCAAAGCGATGGACGAAGTGCAGCCCGACCGCGTGATCGTGCAGGGCGATACCGCCACCGCGATGGCTGGGGCGCTCGCCGCCTATTATCGCAAGGTGCCGGTGGGTCATGTCGAGGCCGGACTGCGCTCGGGCAATATCTATCACCCCTGGCCCGAAGAGGTGAACCGCAAGATCATCGGCCAGATCGCAGATATGCATTTCGCACCGACCGACGTTTCGGCCAAGGCGTTGACCGACGAACTGGTCGATCCGGCGCGGGTTCACGTTACCGGCAACACGGTGATCGACGCGCTGCACTGGGTCACCGCCCGGATCGCCGCGGAGCCCCAGCTTGCCGCTGGCCTCGCCGAAATCGAGACGCGCTTCGCCGGCAAGCGGATCGTCGGGGTGACCAGCCACCGCCGTGAGAATTTCGGCGGCGGGCTTGAGAATATTGCCGAGGCGGTGCGCCAGATCGCCGAGCGGCCCGATGTCGCGGTGATCTTCCCGGTGCACCTCAATCCCAACGTCCGTGCGGTGATGCACGGCGCGCTGGGGGGGCGTCCCAATGTCGCGCTGATCGAGCCGCTCGACTATCCGAACTTCGCCCGGTTGCTCGCCATTGCCGAAGTGATGCTGACCGACAGCGGCGGCGTGCAGGAAGAAGCCCCGGCGCTGGGTAAGCCGGTGCTGGTCATGCGCGAAACCACCGAACGCCCTGAAGGCGTCACCGCCGGGACCGCCAAGCTGGTCGGCACCGACACGCAAACTATCGTTACCGAAATGTTCAATCTTCTCGACGATAAGACCGCTTACGAAGCCATGGCGCGGGCCCACAATCCCTTTGGGGACGGGCACTCTGCACGCCGTATCGTGGAGCTGCTCGGGAATGAAATCGCCCAATAATTCCAGCGTTAAGCCCTCTGTCTGCGTCGTAGGGTTGGGTTACATCGGGCTGCCGACCGCAGCGATCGTCGCGCGCGCCGGCTGCAAGGTCCACGGGGTGGATGTATCGCAGCACGTGGTCGACACGATCAACCGCGGCGAAATCCACATCGAGGAAGTCGATCTCGACGGGCTGGTCCAGGGCGTTGTCGCGCGCGGGCTGCTCAAGGCCGCGACTGCAGTCACGCCGTGTGACGTGTTCGTGATCGCCGTGCCGACCCCGTTCGACGAGCACCACGCACCCGACATTTCTTATGTCCTTGCCGCTGGTGAAGCGATTGCCCCGGTGCTAAAGGTCGGCGACTGCGTGATCCTTGAATCGACTTCGCCGGTTGGCACGACCGAAGCACTGCGCGACCTCATCGCCAAAGCACGGCCCGACCTCAAGTGCCCGGGCCTGACCGGCGAGACCTCGGACATCTCGATCTCCTACTGCCCCGAGCGCGTGCTGCCGGGCAAGATCCTGGAAGAGCTGGCGGGCAACGACCGCTCGATCGGCGGGATCACGCCGCGCTGTGCGCGCAAGGCGCTGACCTTCTACAAGCTGTTCGTGCGCGGCACCTGCGTCGTGACCGACAGCCGCTCGGCGGAAATGACCAAGCTGGTCGAGAACGCTTACCGCGACGTCAACATCGCTTTCGCCAACGAACTGTCGATGGTTGCCGATCACATGGGGCTCGACGTGTGGGAGGTGATCCGCCTCGCCAACCGTCACCCCCGCGTCAACATCCTCACTCCCGGGCCGGGCGTGGGCGGGCATTGCATCGCGGTCGACCCGTGGTTCATCGTCCACGGCGCGCCCGAGCAGACCCCACTGATCAGAACAGCCCGGGGCGTCAATGACGGCAAGATCCACCACGTCATCGCCCAGTGCGAGGCGCTGATTGCGGCTCATCCGGGTGCCAAGGTCGCCTGCCTGGGCCTAGCCTTCAAGGCCAACATCGATGACTTCCGCGAGAGTCCTGCGCGGCTGATCGCAGTGACGCTGGCGCGCAAGTTCGGCGCGCGCGTCAAGGTGGTCGAACCCTATGCCGCGCAGCTGCCGCGTGAATTCGCCGGGACCGAGGCCGAACTGATCGACATCGACAGCGCGCTTGAGGAAACCCAGATCCTGATCGTGCTGGTCGATCATGACCAGTTCAAGGCCGTCCCGCTGGCCGAACGCACTTGCCATCTGGTCTATGACACCCGCGGCATCTGGCTTGACCAGCCGCGCGGCTCCGGAACCGAAGCCAAAGGTCTGCGGCTCGCCGGGTAACGGGGAACGCAAAGTCGGTCCGCGGATTGGTGGTTGATAGACCCCAAACACCGGAGCCGCCCAGATGAACATCCCCCCGCGCAATCCGATCGCCAACAAGAACGCTCCGGATAACGAAGAAGCCCCCGAAGCGCACAACCAGTCGCAGGACGACGAAGGCGAACAGTCGCAGACCTTGGCCGATGAAGCACTCGGCCGCGGTTCCGATTTCGGCGAAGGTGAAAGCGAAAAGCCCGACTACGACGGGATCAGCGACACCGACGGCGATTCCACCCCCGACCTGGTCGATACGATGAACCAGATGGTCAGCTCGGGCCGGATCAACATGGGCGCGTTCCGCGGTGAGCGGAACGACGACGATGAAGAAGACGGCCTCGGCGAACAGGGCCTGGAGGATGAAGGACCGCGCGGCGCGGAGTAGCGCTTACATTCCCTGGGTCAGGAACACCCGGTAATCAGCCCCGGCAAAGCGGTCGTTGCGCGCTTCTTGATAAGCGTCCGAACCATACCAGGCGCGGGCTTCATCCATCGTCGGAAACTCGATGATCACGCTGCCGAGCGCTTCGGGTCCTTCGAGCGTTTCGATCGCGCCATAGTAAGCCAGCGGCTTGGCCGCATGGCCGGCAAGCGAGCCGCCGGCCTTGCCGGCATAGTCCGCCATCTTGCCCAAATCGTGTTCGCGTTCCTTGATGAAGACGAGATAGGCGGCCATGTTCTTTCCTCTGCCAGTTTTTTCGGGGTCAGCTTGGCCGCGTCACAAGGCCGCGTCCAGAATTTTCATCGATCGGTTAAATTGCCTTGCCTCAAGTGCGGTTGCGCCCATGATGGTGGCCAAGGGAGATGCCTGATGAAGGATCTGGAAGGCAAGGTTGCGTTCGTCACCGGTGCGGCATCGGGGATTGGTCTTGGCATCGCGCAGACGCTGGCCGCGGCGGGCTGCAAAGTCATGTTGTGCGATATCGAGGAAGCCGCGCTGGAACGCGTCCGCGCCGATCTTGCCGCCACCAACGCAGATGTTGCAGCAGTGCGCGCCGATGTCTCGATCAAGGCCGAACTGCAGGCAGCGGCTGACGCGACCATGGCGCGCTTCGGCAAGATCCATATCCTGGTCAACAATGCCGGGGTTGGCGGCGGCGGCGATTATGGTGCCTGGACCCAGGCCAGCTGGGATTGGACGATCGGGGTCAACCTGATGAGCGTTGTCTGGGGGATCGAGATTTTCGGCCCCTTGATCGAAGCCACCGGTGAAGGCGGCCAGATCGTCTCGACCGCGTCGATCGCAGGGCTCTGGGCCGGGGTCAATCCCAGCTACAACGTCACCAAATACGGCGTGGTCGGCTTGTCCGAAGGACTGCGCGCCAGCATGGCCCTGCGCGGCATCGGCGTTTCGGTGTTGTGCCCCGGCTTCATCCGCACCCAGATCATGGAATCGGCGCGCAACTTGCCAGACCGCTTCGGCGAGGTCGAAGGCATGACCGACGGGACCGATGAAACCGAGTTTTCCAAGCTCGCCCGCGAGGCGATCGCCAATGGAATCGATCCGCGCTATGTCGGCGAGCTGGTCCGCGAGGGGATCGAAAACAATTGGCCCTACATTGTGACCGACAATGATTTCGAGCCCGTGATCGACGAACGTTTCGCCAATATCAAACAGGCGTTCGATCGCATTCGGGACCGCGTCCCGACCCGGTAAGACGCCGCCTTGCCTAAACCGCCCCTTGCGCCCATAGGCGGCACATCGCGGGACTCGTGCCTTGTAAGCACCCGCGGCTGAGAGACATGCGTCGCGCTCCCGCTTACTAGCCTGGAGCCCCCCGATGACCCGCGCGATGAACATCAAGTTACCCGAGCCCGACGTCCGCGCAATCTGTGCCAGCCAGTCGATCCGCATCAGCGCAATCGAGACCTTGCCCTCGGGCGGCACGCACCTTGTCTGCACCACGATCGAGGATGCCGACGAAGCGCGGCGCAAGTTCAAGAAGAACCTGATCGAAGGCCGGGTCAAGCGCTTCGCCTTCTACTGGGTGCCGCAGAAATAAGCGGTCCGGCGCAGCTTAATAATTTGCTAACCACGTAGTGGTAAATTCACCTAGTGGATAACGCCTGACACAAGAGTCCTTTTTGGGATTCCCTTTCTGATTGCGCCATGCGATTCAGCACCATGCGCACCGGGATCATATTTCAAG
>JAYUCG010000019.1:0-30306 GCA_043740455.1 Novosphingobium sp.
CAAGGCCGCCACTCCAGAAATTCGGCGAGCAGGGCCAAACCGTAGCCCTGGCTCTTCTCCGGATGGAACTGCACGCCCACAATCGTGTCCTTCGCCACCGCCGCGACCAGCCCGCCGCCATGATCGGTCATCGCCGCGATGTGGTGCGGGTCAGTGGGGACGAAATGGTACGAGTGGAGGAAATAGGCCTCGCCCGCCTCGACCAGCGCAGAATGGGGCGTCAGCTCGACATCGTTCCAGCCCATGTGAGGGATTTTGATTGCAGGATCAGTGCGCTCGATCGCGCGCACTTCGCCCCCGATCCATCCCAGCCCCCGGGTCCCGCCATGCTCGACCCCGGTATCGGCGAGGAGCTGCATGCCCACGCAAATCCCGAGGAACGGCGCGGCGCCGACCTTTACCCGTTCGGATAGCGCCTCTTCCATGCCAGAAATTGCCCGCAACCCTTCGGCGCAGGCCTTGAAGCTGCCGACCCCGGGGAGGACGATGCGGTCCGCCGCGCGGACCACCATCGGATCGGATGTCACCGAAACGCTGTCGGCACCCGCCGCCTTCAGGGCGTTGGCGACCGAATGAAGATTGCCCGCGCCGTAATCGACGAGTGCAATGACCTCAGCCACCAAGCTGTCCCTTGGTTGACGGAATGGCCCCGCCTTTGCGCGGATCGAGCTCGACCGCTTGGCGCATCGCCCGGGCAAAGCCCTTGAAGATGCCTTCGCAAATGTGGTGGTTGTTGGTGCCGTAAAGCTGTTCGATATGGAGCGTGATGCCCACCGCCTGCGCGATCGAATGGAACCAGTGTTCGACCAGTTCGGTATCGAACTCGCCCAGCTTTTCCTGCGTGAACGCGGCCTTCCAGACGAGGTAAGGCCGCCCCGAAATATCGAGCGCGACGCGGCACAGCGCCTCGTCCATCGGTGAATAGGCGGTGCCGTAGCGCCCGATACCGCCCTTGTCGCCGAGCGCTTCCGATATCGCCTGGCCGATCGCTATGGCGCTGTCTTCGGTGGTGTGGTGTTGGTCGACGTGGAGATCGCCCTTGATCCGGCAGGTCACGTCGATCAGCGAGTGACGGCTGAACTGCTCGATCATGTGGTCGAGAAAACCGATCCCGGTCGAAACGTCATAGCTGCCAGTGCCGTCGAGATCGACCTCGACCGCAATATCGGTTTCGTGAGTCGTGCGCTCTACGCGGACCTTACGCATGGGGGCCGCGTATAGAGGCGAAAGTGCCGGGCGCAAGCGCTTTGCCCTTGACCCTGCGCTCTGCCGTCGCCACTTCTCTGCTCATGAGCGATGATGCCCCTGACAGCCTGATTCCCTACGACGAAATCGTGCAGGAGGCGCTGCGTGCGGTAGTCGGCCGGGTGCTGGGCGAAATCCAGATGGGTGGCAGCCAGCTGCCCGGCGCGCATCATTTCTACATCACCTTCAAGACCGGTGCACCGGGAGTCGATATTCCGACCCACCTCAAGGAACGCTTCCCTGACGAGATGACTATCGTCCTCCAGAACAAGTTCTGGGACCTCGATGTCACCGATATTGGCTTTTCGGTGGGGCTTTCCTTCAACCAGATGCCATCGAAGCTGATTGTCCCGTTTTCGGCGATCACCGCCTTTGTCGATCCCGCAGTCGATTTCGGGCTGCAGTTCCAGTCGGTCGACGCTGACGACGCGGCGGCGGCGCACGAGCCGGCCGAGAACGACGCGCCGGAACCCGATGACGGCGCGGACGTTTCGTCTGGCGGGAACAACAACGTGGTCACGGTGGACTTCGGCCGCAAGAAATAGCCGGACAGCCCGGCGGAACAGGATCGGCCATGGCAATCAAACCCACCCTCAAGACCGCCAAGCGTGTGGCGAAATCGGCAAAGGACGAGGTCGGGGCAGCGGCAGGGAAAGCCGAAGGCCTCAGCCCCAACCCGGCAACCAACCTGCTGATCGCCGACCTTGCGCTGCGCGGCGGCGGGCAGCTGCTGCGCCACGCGATCGAACGCACGGTGCTTGGCGCCAAGTACACCCCCGACAAGGCGAAGAAGATCGTCAAGGGCCGCAGCATGGTCCAGACCCTGATCGGCACTGCTGCGGCGCGGATCGCCACGCGCTCGGTACCCGGCGCGATCGTGGTTGGCGGTGGGTTACTCGCCAAGGCGCTCTACGATCGGCGTGAAGGCAAGCGCGCAGCGCGGGCCAGCGGCGTGCGCGCGATCGATGCCCAAGCGAAACGCGGGGACGAAGACGACTCCACCACTTGATCGCCGCCCCGGTCTGCGCGATTGGAGCGCATGGCTACCCCAGACACGCTTCAGCGCCGCGGGCTGATGTTCATCATGTCCTCGCCCTCGGGCGCGGGCAAAACCACGATCAGTCACATGCTGCTGGCCGGCGACACGGAAATCTGCCTGTCGGTCTCTGCCACCACCCGCCCGATGCGCCCGGGCGAGGTTGACGGGAAAGACTATCATTTCGTCAGCCATCAGGAATTCGACCGCATGGTGGCGAACGACCAATTCTACGAATGGGCGCAGGTCTTCGGCTACTGCTATGGCACCCCCAAGGCCCATATCCGCCAAGGGCTGAAGGACGGGCAAGATTATCTGTTCGACATCGACTGGCAGGGCACCCAGCAGCTTTACCAGAAGGACCAGCAGGACGTCGTGCGCGTGTTCCTGCTGCCGCCCAGCATCGCAGAATTGCAGCAGCGACTAACGGGACGCGGGACCGACAGCGCCGAAGTAATCGCGGCGCGGATGGAACGCGCTCGGGCCGAGATCAGCCACTGGGACGGCTATGACTATGTGGTGGTCAATGACGAGATCGAAGCCTGCTACACCAAGGTCCGCGAGATCCTTCAAGCCGAACGCATCAAACGCGCGCGCCAGACCGGACTGATCGGCTTCGTGCGCGGATTGATGCGCTGATACCTAGCGGATCGCGAAGACCTTTACGAACAGCGGCGTATCGATCAGCAGGTGCGGCGCGACCGCGTGGTATCCAAACGCGTGGACCCAGGCATTTCCGGTCCGCAGCGTCAGCACGCTCTTGATCATGCCCGGCCCAAAGTATTGCAGGAAGACCATGATGAGCGACGCGGCGCCGAAGCGCCATGACCCGAACAGCGACCAGCCTTCGACAAGATGCATCCCCGCATATGTGAGTCCACCAAGGATTACGGTGACCACGGGTGAGCCGGTCAGCTTCAGGTAACGCGGCAGCAGGATCGCGTAGATCAGCACCATCGTCGGCAGGACTGTGCCGAGGAAGTAGATCGCAAATGTTGCACCGCCCCCCAGCAGCATCTGACGCGGCGACAGCGAGATGAACGCTGGGCTGACGTTGAGCAATTCGACCAGACTTTCGATAACGCCAATAACCACGATCACGGTCAGGTCGTTAGTGCGGTTGGTCGAAGTCAGGTTGAGGCTGGCCGCTGCATACTTGCGGCGAAACCAGACAAACGGGACCACCGCGAATACTGCGAAGTTGTAACTCATCCACACCAGTGTCTCGTCTACCGACGGTGGGTTCGAGCAGCCGAACAAGGTGCCGGCGATGTGAAACCCAAAGGACCGGTAGCCAAGCATCGGGCCAAGGATCCATCCTCCGACCTGCCCGGCTGCGGCATAGAGCAGCAAAGCCAACGTCTGGCGCGCAGCCACGGTCCGATCGGGCGCGCGTTCGGACATGTCGGGAATCGCGCGCTTGCGGGTCAGCCACCAGACTACCGCCATAAGCAGGAATACTTCGAGCAGCCCCAAGGTTGGCAGCGCGAGCCGCTGCGCGATCGGCAACCGTTGCAAAGCGGGCATATCGAACGGCAGGAACCCGCCAGTCAGCCAATAAAGCGCCAGGTTTGCAGCGATCCATACAAGACCGAGGATCAAGGTTGCCGGGTGCACAATCACTCGTCGCAGCGCTGCCCCGAACGATTGCGCGTCTGTCATCGTGCCTGACATCGTCATTCCCCCACCGGGCTTAGCTTTGAATTATGGCCGGCCTGCCCGTGCAGCACTCACTTGGGTGACCAGCACCTTGCCCCTGGCGGTGGTAGCGGCATCGGGCGGAGCTACAAGCATGAACAGGTGCCGCCCCTGCGGTCCGCCCAGCATGCAGGCGTAGCAGTGGAGCTCGCCGGTCGCGACCGTGTCGAGCACTTCGCCGCCAGGTGCAATCAGCGCGCATTCGGGCGCGGCGGGGTTCGCGATCCACACAGCGCCCGAGGCATCAAGGCAAATCCCGTCAGGCAGGCGCGGGGCGACCGGTGCCCATTCGCGCCGGTTTGAGAGAGTGCCGTCAGCTTCGATATCAAGCGCCGTCAAACGCATGCCAAAGGTCTCGGCCACGATCAGCGTGCTGCCATCGGGCGTGATCACCATGCCATTGGGGAAGCTGAACCGCTCACCCAGGGCCGCGTCCCTCACGCTGCCATCGGGCTGGACCAGCGCCAGCACGGTGGTCGGGTGGTCGGCGATCACCCCGACGGGCCCGCGCTCGCGCATGGCCGCATCGAGATCGAACCCGAAGTTGCCGACGTAAGCCCGGCCTTGGTCGTCCACCACCATGTCATTGCACAGGTGCGCCGAATAGTCGGTCAGGTCGGCGTGGCATTCAAACCGGCCGTCTGGCCAGCGCCGCCACACCTGGCGCAACTCCATCCGCACAACCAGCAGCGATCCATCGGGCATCGAGCCCAGGCCGGACGATTGCCCTTCGAATTCGAGTTCGGTCCTGAGTTCGCCGTCAAGCCCCAGCGAATAGACCCGGTGCGCATAGAAGTCCGAGAACCACAGCCGGCCCCCGGAATCATCGGCGCGCCAGCGCGGGCCTTCGCCGAAGTAGATCCCGCCGGCGAGTTCGCGTGCCCCCACGCTCACCTCAATGCCCCGAGGGATCGTTGAACACTTCGGGGATCCAGGCGTTGACGATCCCGCCGTCGATCGGGATCGTGGTGCCGACCACGTAATCACCCGCGCGGCTGGCAAGGTAGATTGCGCCGCCGGCGATGTCTTCGGCCACGCCGATGCGCTTGTACGGAATACCCTTGGCGCTGCCCTCGGGGTTCTTCGCCGCGGCCTTGTTCATCTCGCTCGGATAAGCGCCCGGGGCGATGCAGGTGCAGACAATGTTGTCCGTGATCAGCCGGGCGGCCATGCGCTTGGTCAGGTGGATCACCGCAGCCTTTGATGCCTGGTACGAATAGGTTTCCCACGGATTGGGCCGCAGACCATCGATCGAGGCGATGTTGATCACTTTAGCGGGGCGATCGAACGACCCAGCCGCCTTGAGCAGGGGGAACAGCTTCTGCGTGAGGAAGAACAGGCTCTTGACGTTGAGGTCCATGACCTTGTCCCAGCCCACTTCGGGGAAGGTCTCGAAGTCGCCGCCCCACGCCGCACCGGCATTGTTGACCAACACGTCAAGCCGCGTCTCGCGCGACGAGAGTTCGGCGACCAGCTGCGCGATCCCGTCCGACTGGCTGAGATCGCTGGCCAGGCCGATCACCTTGCCGGGATACTGCGCTTCGAATTCGGCCACGGTTTCATCAAGCTGCGCCTTCTTGCGCGCGGTGATGTAAACCCGCTCGCACCCGGCGGCGAGGTAGCCTTCGAGCAGCATCTTGCCGATGCCGCGCGAGCCACCGGTAATCAGCGCGATCTTGCCTTCAAGGCTGAACAGTTTGGCGAAATCCATGATTGTCTCTCCCGTGAGGCGCCTTGCGGCTTCTTGATTCTAATACCCGCTCAGCACCGCCACGCGCTGGGCGTGGTAATACTGGTCGCCCATGAATTCGGCCAAAGCCCGGTCGCGCTTCATGTAGAGGCCGATGTCGTATTCGTCGGTCATGCCGATCCCGCCGTGCATCTGGACGCCTTCCTTGACCGCGAGGCCCGCCGCTTGCCCGGCCTTGGCCTTTGCGACCGAAACCATCAGGTCGGCCTTGTCCGAGCCGCCATCGAGCAATTGCTGCGCTTTGATCACTGCGGCTCGGGCAATCTCGAGCTCGCTGTAGAGGTGCGCGGCGCGGTGCTGGAGCGACTGAAAGGTACCGATCAACGAGCCGAACTGCTTGCGCTGCTTGAGGTAAGTGGTGGTCATGTCGAAGGCGCCGAGCCCCACGCCGACGCTTTCCGCCGCTGCGCCGACGCGGCCGGCGCTGAGCATCTTGCCCAGCACTTCGCGCCCGCCATCGACTTCGCCGATCACCGCATCGGCATCGAGCTGGACGTTGTCGAGCTTCACATGCGCGGCCATCGCGCTGTCGACCAGCCGGACCGAATCGAGGCTGAGTCCCGCGGCATCCCTGGGCACCGCAAACAGGGTGATGCCCATATCGTCTTCGTCACTGCCCGCGGTACGCGCGGCGACGACCAGCATGTCGGCCGAGGCGCCCTGCACCACGAAGGCCTTGGTGCCGGAGAGCTTGTAGCCATTCCCGGCATGTGTCGCCCTGGTCTTGATCTGCTCAGGCCGGTGCTTGGGACCTTCGTCGATCGCGACGGCATAGACGTGTCTGCCCTCGATCAGCCCGGGCAGGTAGCGCCCGCGCAGCTCGTCACCGCCTGCACTCAATGCAGTTGCTGCCATGACCGAGCTGGTCAGGAACGGCGACGGCGTCAAGTTGCGACCGATCTCTTCGAGCACGATCCCGGCTTCGACGTGACCCATACCGAGCCCGCCGTCGGCTTCGGGCACCAGAATGCCGGTGAAGCCCATTTCGGCGAACTGGCCCCACAGCGCGTGGCCGAAGCCGTCCTTGCATTGCATGTCACGGAAGTGGCGCAGCTGTTTGGCGATCGCGCCTTCGTCGGCCATGAAGCCCCGCGCGCTGTCGGCCAGCATGGCTTGGTCGTCGTTGTGATAAAGCGGCATTCCGTCTCTCCCGCTAATTTAGGGACAGTCCCTAAATTAACTCAACTGTTGGTCAAAGCACGCGCGCCCTCCAATTTAGGGACTGTCCCTAAATGAGGAGCTGGTCCCTACGCTCCCGGCAGGTCGAGGATGCGTTTGGCGATCACGTTGAGCATCACCTCGCTGGTGCCGCCCTCGATCGAATTGGCTTTGGTGCGGAGCCACCCGCGCGCGCGGCTGCCGCCGTTCGAAGCTTCGCTGTCCCATTCGAGCGCGGCGCTGCCGCCCGCCGCCATCACTAGTTCGTGACGGCGCTTGTTAAGCTCGGTCCCGGCGTATTTCATCATGTTGGAACCCGCCGGATGGCCTTTGCCGACCTTGACCTCGTCAAGAAACTTCTCGCCCATCGCACCGTAGGCCAGCGCATCGACATCGAACATCGCGAGTTCGGCGCGCAGCAACGGGTCTTCGACCCCCGAATTGCGCGACAGGATCGCACCGATGGTATTCATCCGGTCGCCCCCGCCAGCGCCCGAGATCATCTCGCGCTCGTGGCCCAAGAGGTACTTGGCAACATCCCAGCCGCGATTGAGTTCGCCTACGATCTGGTCCTTGGGCACCGAGACATTGTCGAAGAAGGTTTCGCAGAATGGCGAATTGCCGCTGATCAACAGGATCGGCTTGGTCGACACCCCAGGGCTGGCCATGTCGAACAGCAGGAACGAAATGCCCTGGTACTTGTTGGCCTTGTCGGTGCGGACCAGGCAGAAAATCCAGTCGGCCTTGTCGGCATAGGAAGTCCAGATCTTCTGGCCGTTGACCACCCAGTGATCGCCCTTGTCCTCGCCAAAGGTCTGCAAGCTGACGAGGTCCGAACCTGAACCCGGTTCGGAATAACCCTGGCACCAGCGGATTTCGCCGCGTGCGACCTGGCCCAGGTAGTGAACCTTCTGTTCTTCGGTGCCGAACTTGAGCAGCGCCGGGCCGAGCATCCAGATGCCGAAGCTGGAGAGCGGCGGGCGCGCGCCGACGCGCTGCATTTCCTCGCGCCAGATCTTGGCCTCGGCCGGGGTCATCCCCGCACCGCCATAGGCGACCGGCCAATCGGGCACGGTATAGCCCTTGGCCACGCAGGCTTCGAGCCAGGCCTTCTGCGCCGGGCTTTTGAACTTGAAATTGCGGCCGCCCCAGCACACGTCATCCTCGTCACGGACGGGTTGGCGCATTTCGGGCGGGCAGTTGGCTTCAAGCCACGCGCGTAGTTTGGCGCGGAAAGCGTCTGGATCTGACATGGGTTGGCTCCTCTTCTTAACCGGCAGGTTAAAGCGCATCGGGCCTGCGGTGCAAGCGCGGAATTCCTTGGCCTGCGGAGCACCGCAGTTGCCGTAGCGTAAACGGCAAGGGCGTTGACCCGCCCCATCCGCCGCCTAAGCTGGGGCCAAACATAAACCAGGAGAGACCCATGAACACCTCTGCGCGATTCTCAGGCAAGTGCGCCGTCATCACCGGCGCGGGCTCAGGCATCGGGCGCGCGACGACGCTGCT
This sequence comes from Novosphingobium sp., assembly GCA_043740455.1. Classification (GTDB taxonomy): domain Bacteria; phylum Pseudomonadota; class Alphaproteobacteria; order Sphingomonadales; family Sphingomonadaceae; genus Novosphingobium. The sequence goes on from JAYUCG010000019.1 coordinate 8,394, forward strand.
GTTCGCGAGCGAGGGCGCAACGGTCTACGCGGCGGACATCGATCTTGACCGCGCCAAAGCGGTTGCCGCGGAAGGATCCAACATCATCGCAATCGCCTGCGACGTCTGCGACACGGCGCAAATCAAGGCCCTGATGGACCAGGCCGGGAGCGAACAGTCTGGGATCGACTATCTGTTCAACAATGCCGGCGCGGGCGGCGACCGCGCTCCGATTGACGAAATCGAGCCCGAGGGCTGGGACCGCACTTTTGACCTGCTGATGCGCTCGGTCGCGATGGGGATTCGCTATGCATCGCCGTACATGAAGACCCGCAAGGGCGCGGCGGTGGTCAACACCAGCAGCGTCGCCGCAGTCGGCCCGGGCTATTCGCCCACCGCCTATGCCGTGGCCAAAGCGGGCGTGTTGCACCTGACCAAGTGCGCCGCGACCGATCTTGCCAAGTTCGGCATCCGCGTGAACGCGGTGCAACCCGGTTTCATCAACACCAATATCTTCACCGCCAGCCTCGAGATGCCAGCCGAGATGGAGGACATGGCCAAGTCGATGATCCACCAGATGTCGTCGAACGCACAGCCGGTGGCACGCCCGGGCATGCCCGATGACATTGCCAATGCGGTGGCCTTCCTGTGCAGCGAGGCGGCAAGCTTCATGACCGGTGCCTCGCTGATCGTCGATGGGGGTTTGACCGTCGGCCCACGGCATAGCTGGGACCCTGAAGCTCCAGGCCTGTTCGATGCGCTGCAGGCGATGGCAGATAGCGCCGGCGTTGGAGGGTCGGCCGTAGGCGACGGCAAGTGACCCCGATTGCGGGCCGCGTCCCGACCCGGATCGCGCTGTTCAATGGCCTTGGCAGTGCGGCTTACGGGATCAAGGACAACGGCTTTTCGACCTTCCTCCTGATTTTCTACAACCAGGTGCTGGGCATGGACGCGCGGCTAGTCAGCTTCGCGCTGCTGATCGCGCTGGTGTTCGATGGCATGATCGACCCGGTGTTCGGGCACCTGAGTGACCGCACTTATACCCGCTGGGGCCGCCGCTTGCCGTGGCTTTACCTGGCTCCGCTGCCGCTGGCGATCGCCTGGATATTCCTGTGGTCGCCGGTCGGCGCGCCCAGTTTCGGCTACTTGCTGGCAACCGCGATCTGCGTGCGCGCTGCGGTCGGCGCTTGCGAAGTGCCATCATCGGCCTTGGTGGCCGAAATCACCCGCGATTATGATGAGCGCACCCGGATCCTGCGCTATCGCTATCTGTTCGCCTGGGGCGGCGGGCTGCTGATGCTGCTGCTCGCTTACGGCGTGTTCCTGCCCAGCAACATGCTGGCGCGCGAGGGCTACCGCGAATTTGGCATTGCCGGCGGCGTGCTGATGCTGGCGTCGGTGCTGATCTCGGCGCTCGGGCAACATTCCACAATTGCGCACTATCCCGTCAAGGTGCCCGCCAAGACCACGCTGCGCGGCTCGGCGGCTGAAATCCTGTCATGCTTCCGCCAGCCCGCTTTCGTGGTGGTGCTGTTCGCCATCGTCGCGGCGGTGACCAGCACGGGCATTACCTTTTCGATCTCCAACTACCTCTACCTGTTCGTCTGGCAGTTCAGCCCGGGCGCGTTCCGGCTCTATCCGTTCCTGCTGTTCGCCAGCGTGATCGGCAGCTTCTTCCTCGCTGGACCGCTGCACAAGCGTTGGGGCAAGCGCGATACCGGAGTGGTCAGCGCGCTGGTCGGAACGGTGTTCTGGATCGCGCCGCTGCTGCTGCGCCACTTCGAGATCTGGCCGGTCGATGGCAGCAATGCCGCCACCGGAACCTTGTTCGGCTTTGCATTCGTTTCGAACATGGCCAGCGTGATCAGTTCGATATCGATCTGGTCGATGGTCGCCGATGTGGTCGAGGTGTCCGAACAGCAGACCGGTCGCCGCGAAGAGGGCACCTTTGCCGCCGGCGCGTTCTTCGCCTCCAAATGCTCGACCGGCCTCGGCATTTTCGTCACCGGGTTCCTGCTGAGCTTTGCCGGTATGCCGCAAGGCGCGAAACCCGGCATGGTCGATGCGGCGGTGGTTGATCGGCTGGCGCTCAGCTATGCCGGAATGGTCACCATTCTGGGCATCGCGGTCGCGCTGATCCTGCGCCGCTTCCCGATTACGCGTGCCGATCACGAGGCGCGATTGGCCGCGCTCGATGCAGCGGCGCGGGCCGATCCGGACGCGGGAGGCATGCATCCTTAACCGCACGGTTAATTCACCCTTGGCGCGGGGCCTGTCCCATGGCAGGGAGCGCTGCGAGACTCGACAGTATCAGGAAAGGAACATCCCATGGATTTCGATCCCACCGAACGGCAAGTCTATTGGCGCGACCGCGTCCGCCAGTTCATCGAAAACCACGTCCGGCCCCGTCAGGGCGACTACAAGGCGCAGGACCAGGCCGGTGAACGCTGGAAGGTGCTGCCGGTAGTCGAAGAGGAAAAGGCCCGCGCCAAGGCGCAGGGGATCTGGAACCTGTTCATGCCGCCGCAGGCCGGCCGCGCCCACGTGGACGACACCTTCGAATTTGACGGCCCTGGGCTGACCAACCTCGAATACGCGCTCTGCGCCGAGGAAATGGGCCGCGCCGGGTTCGCCAGCGAAGTGTTCAACTGCTCCGCACCCGATACCGGCAACATGGAAGTGCTCCACCGTTACGGCACGCGCGACCAGAAGGACCAGTGGCTCAAACCGCTGATGGATGGAGAAATCCGGTCCGCCTTTCTGATGACCGAGCCTGCGGTGGCCTCGTCGGATGCGACCAACATCGAAACCTCGATTCGGCGCGAAGGCGATGAATATGTCCTCAACGGCACCAAGTGGTGGTCATCGGGCGCAGGCGATCCGCGCTGCAAGATCGCGATTGTCATGGGCAAGACCGATTTCGAGGCCAAGCGCCACGCTCAGCAATCGATGGTGCTGATGGAGCTTGATGCCTCGGGCGTCGAGATTGTCCGTCACCTGCCGGTGTTCGGCTATGACGATGCCCCGCACGGCCACATGGAAATCAAGCTCAACAACGTGCGCATTCCCGCATCCAATATGCTGCTGGGTGAAGGTCGCGGGTTCGAGATCGCGCAGGGCCGCCTCGGGCCGGGCCGCATCCACCACTGCATGCGCACCATCGGCGTGGCCGAGGAAGCGATTGGCAAGATGGCCAAGCGGCTCCAGTCGCGCGTCGCCTTTGGCAAGGCCGTGTCGGAACAATCGGTGTGGGAACAGCGCATCGCGCGCGCCCGCATCGATATCGAGATGACCCGGCTGCTGTGCCTCAAGGCCGCCGACATGATGGACAAGGTCGGCAACAAGGCTGCTGCCGCCGAAATCGCGATGATCAAGGTCCAGGCGCCGATGATGGCGCTGCGGATCCTCGACGATGCGATCCAAGCGCACGGTGCGGGCGGGGTTTCCGAAGACTTCGGCCTCGCCTCGGCCTGGGCGCATCAGCGCACGCTGCGGATCGCCGATGGTCCCGACGAAGTGCACAACCGCGCGATCGCCCGGATTGAGTTCGCCCGCCACTCGGCCAATGCGCCGAAGAGCGATGCGTTCAGCTCGGGCGACGTTGGCGTATCGCGGTAAGGTTAGGCGTCATCCCGGGCTTGACCCGGGATCGCTGCCCGCAAAGTCCGGTCACGCGGCCAGCGGTCCCGGGTCAAGCCCGGGATGATGAATTGTGAATTTGGAGAGTCATTGTTATGAAAGCAGCCGTCCTCGTTCAGGCGCAGCAGCCGCTCGAAATCGAGCAGCTGACGATCAGCAAGCCCGGCCCGCACGAGGTTCTGATCCGCACCGCCGCCTGCGGCTTGTGCCATTCGGACCTGCACTTCATCGAAGGGACTTACCCTCACGCCTTGCCGGCGGTTCCCGGCCATGAGGCCGCCGGAATCGTCGAAGCGGTCGGCAGCGAAGTGCGCACGGTCAAGGTCGGCGACGCGGTTGTGACTTGCCTTTCGGCCTTCTGCGGGCACTGCGAATTCTGCGTCACTGGGCGCATGGCGCTGTGCCTTGGCGCTGAAACCCGCCGCGCTGTCGGTGCCGCGCCGCGTCTCACCCGCAGCAGCGATGGCTCGCCGGTGGCGCAAATGCTCAACCTCTCGGCCTTTGCCGAAATGATGCTGATCCACGAACACGCCTGCGTCGCGATCAACCCCGATATGCCGCTTGACCGGGCGGCGGTGATCGGCTGCGCGGTGACCACCGGTGCAGGGACGATCTTCAACGCCTGCAAGGTCACGCCGGGCGAGACCGTTGCAGTTGTCGGCTGCGGCGGAGTTGGCCTCGCCACGATCAACGCCGCCAAGATCGCCGGCGCGGGGCAAATCATCGCCGCTGATCCCATGCCCGAAAAGCGCGCCTTGGCGATGAAGCTTGGCGCGACTCACACGGTCGATGCCTCTGATCCCGATGCGGCCAAGATGATCCAGGAAATGAGCAAGGGCGGGGTCGATCACGCGGTCGAAGCGGTCGGGCGTCCAGCTTCGGCCCAACTTGCCGTCAGTTCGCTGCGGCGCGGCGGCACGGCGACTATTCTGGGCATGATGCCGCTCAATGAAAAAGTTGGCCTGTCGGCAATGGACTTGCTCTCGGGCAAGAAACTGCAAGGCGCGATCATGGGGATGAACCACTTTCCGGTTGATCTGCCGCGGCTGGTCGAATTCTACATGCGCGGCCTGCTCGATCTCGACTCGATCATTGCCGAACGCATTCCGCTTGAGCAGATCAATCAGGGTTTCGACAAGATGAAGACCGGCGCCTCGGCGCGCAGCGTTATCGTGTTCGACCAGTAAGGGACCAAGCTGCATGAGCGAGGCAATCAACGCTGAGGAAGCCTTTGTCGGCACGGTCGAACCCGAAGGCGCGGACAAGCTGGATGAGGGCAAGCTCGCCGACTGGATGGCGGCCAACGTCACCGGCTTCGAAGGCCCGCTGCACCTGACCAAGTTCAAGGGCGGGCAATCGAACCCGACTTACAAGATCGCCGCGCAAAGCGGGAACTACGTGCTGCGGCGCAAGCCATTCGGGGTGCTGCTGCCATCGGCCCACGCGGTTGACCGCGAATACAAGGTCCAGGCAGGCCTTCACAAAGCCGGGTTTACGGTTGCCCGGCAATACGGCCTGTGCACCGACGAAACCGTGCTCGGCTCGTGGTTCTACGTAATGGGCATGGTCGATGGGCGAACGATCTGGAACGGCGCGATGCCGGACGACAAGCCCGAATATCGCCGCGCCACTTACGACGCGATGATCGATACCCTGGCGGCGCTGCACAACACCGATGTCGCTTCCGCAGGCCTTGAAGACTTTGGCAAGCCGGGCAATTATTTCGGCCGCCAGATCGATCGCTGGACCAAGCAGTATCGCCTCGCTGAAACCGAGACGATCCCCGAGGTTGAGCGGCTGATCGAATGGCTCCCGGCGACCATGCCCGAGCAGGACCGCACCAGCGTGGTTCACGGCGATTACCGCATCGACAACATGATCTATGCGCATGACCGGCCTGAAGTGCTCGCCGTGCTCGACTGGGAACTGTCCACTTTGGGCGATCCGCTGGCCGATTTCACTTATGTTTCGATGGCCTGGGTGACCGACAACGGCGGCCGTTCGGGCGTTGCCGATCTTGACCGCAAGGCGCTGGGCATTCCGGAACTGGAAGAGGTAGTCGAACGCTATTGCGCCGCCACCGGCCGCGACAGCGTGCCCGACATGAACTGGTACTTCGCCTACAACTTCTTCCGCCTGACCGGAATCCTGCAGGGCATCAAGAAGCGCGTGATCGATGGCACCGCCAGTTCATCTCACGCCAAGGAGCAGAGCGAACGGGTCAAGCCGCTGGCCGAGCGCGCGTGGGACTTTGCAGTGAAGGCGGGAGCCTAGTTTATCGGGTGCGCTATTTGCATCCGCAAATAGCTTTGCAACACCGGATGGGTTTTCCGCACCAAAACTAGAACGCCTTGCTCCAGGTAAACGCGACGCCGCGATCATCGGGCAGGCTGGCGTAATGACCTGGATCGGTGCGGTAGAACAGGCTGAACAGTGCCGCGCCGCTCCACAGCGGGCCGCGCCAGGCGAGTTCCGTGTCCACTTCCCGGCCGCGCGGCGCAAGATTCAGCACTGAACGGGCAAATGTCGGCTGCAGGGTCGTGTAGCTATAATCGACCGGCAGGTTGAGCGCGATCCCGCCGCTTTCGACCCGCAGCGGCTGCGATACGCGCAGGCCCAGCCAATCACCGCGCTTGAACACACCCAGCCGCGCCGCGTCGAGCGACCAGGCCGAACTGGTCATCCGCCCCCCGGCCGCGACTGAGCCGCCACCGCGCGCTGCGGTAAAGCCGCTGCGCCACTGCGCGCCGAGCTGCCAGCCCGGGGCAGGCTGCCATTGCCCCGTGGCGTCGAGAAACAAGCTGTCAGCACCGCCGCCGCCGAACCCGTCGGCGAGGCGCGCACCCAGGATCGAATGCCGCTCGGCCAGCCAGCTGGCGCCAAAGGCCAGTTGCAGATCACCAAAGCCGCGATCGACCGAAAGGCCATAGCGGTCGGCACTGTCGTAGCGCCGCCGGTCGAAGCCGTAGGTGGCTGACCAGACCGGTGCCGCAGTAACCGGCGAGCCGTGCTCGGCGCTCGCCGCGATGCCCCAGCGGCCCAGCTGCTGGCGCCAGGCCACCGACAGCACATCGTCCTGCCCGAAGCCCTGATCGTCTCCCGGCGCGCGCGCGACCAGGAAGGCGGGCTGAGCCTGCCCCTGCAGCTGCGCGACGAGCCCGTCTGCGCCTTGCGAGAAGCCGAAAGCGATCTTCGCGTCGGGCGCGATCCGCGCCACGACTTGTCCGGCAAGAACCTTGGCGATCTGCGCATCGGCCGGACTGAGCCGCAGCAGGCCTTGCCACGGCAAACGTTCGGCCCGTCCACTGGCGTCGACCGAGAAGGACAGCGAGACCTTGTCGGTGCCGACCGCAACGTGGCGAACCCGCGCGCTGAGCGCCGGGGCCAGTTTCGGCTGGACCTGCGCGGTGCGCACTTCGGCGCCAAGATCGTAATGGTAGGCGCGCTGGTATCCGTCGAGCACGATCGCGCCGAGGCCGGTGACCCGGGCACCGGCATCGCCCATCGGGGCCGAGGTTACCACCGTGGTATCGCCAAGCGAAATTGCCGTGATTGATCCGGCAAGGCTAGTCGCGCCCTGCGGGGCAAAGGCATTGGTGATGTTCAGGATGCCGCGGCCATAGATTCCATCAGTTCCCGCAACACCGCCATCGGTCGCCGTGCGCAGCAGCAGGTCGACCACTTGCGGCGCAGTCAGGTTGGGGAAGGCCTGACGCAACAAAGCGGCCGCCCCGGCGATTTGCGGGGCGGAAAAACTGGTACCCGAAAAGACGAAGGCCGAACGCGATCCATCGGGGTTAGTCACAACCTTGAGCACGCCGTTTTCGTAAACGCAGCAGACCCGCTCGCCGCGAGCGGCGAGGAACCAGGCCTGTTCGGTCCCGGCCTTGTTGCTGAAGGTCGAGATCGTGTTGGTGGCATCAACCGAGCCAGCGATGATCACATTGCCGTTGCCTGCCGCGCGCAGACCCGCCGCGAACGGATCAGGATTGTTGGGATCGACCGCCGGATCGGTCGAATCGCCGTCGTTGCCGGCCGAGATCACCACGACCACGCCATTGGCGGCGGCATTGGCGACAGCATTGCGCAGCGTAAAGTTTGGCGGTGAACCGCCTAGCGAGAGGTTGATCACCTTCGCCCCGGCCGCCACCGCAGCGTTTACCCCGGCAGCAATGTTGGTATCGGAAAAGGTGCAGCCGCTCTTAGGGTCGGTTGCCACTGCAGTGGCGCAGGTACCCACCGAATCGGCACGGAACATTGCAATGGTCGCGTCGAAGGCGATGCCGACAATACCGGTGCTGTCGCGCGCTGCCGCCGCAACCATGGCAACGTTGGTACCGTGATCGCTGTCCGGGTTGGTCAGCCCGCGGCTGCCTGCAACGTCGTTCGAGGCGGCGCTGATCCGCCCGGAAAATTCGGGACTGGTCTGGTCAATCCCGGAATCGATGATTCCGATCGTAACCCCCCGGCCGGTCGTCCCGCCCGCCCAGGCGGTGATCGCGCCGTGCTGGCTGGGCCCGGTCGAGCGATTGTATTCGCTGGTCAAAAACACTGAGCTTGGAGTCGGGGTCGGCGCAGGGGTGGGCACCGGAGTTGGGGTCGGGGTCGGCGTGGGTGCTGGAGTCGGTGCGGGAACCGGGACCGGCGTGCTGCCAACCGACCCGCCGCCGCAGCCGGCCACCAGGCCGAACGAGAGCAGCGCTGCGGCAATATGCAGGCGGGCTTCGAGAAGAACAGGTTTGGACATGCGGCAGACCCCGGGTGCTGGCCACGCAAGCCAGATCGCAACTATTTGCCATGGCTATGCTTAACAGGATATTTCTTTCGCCTTAAGCGACGTGACTTCTTGCCCGCTTCAAGGCCAAACGATAGGCGCAGCTTTGTACGGCTTCGCAGCCGCGACACGAGGAGACCTTGCACAATGTCCGCAGAGCTTGCCGCCCGAATCGAACAGGCGTGGGAAGCGCGCGCTTCGGTCACGCCAGAAAGCACCGATGTGCGCCGCGCGGTCGATGCGGCGCTGGCGCTGCTCGACAGTGGTCAGGCCAGGGTGGCTGAACCAGACGGCCGGGGCGGCTGGCAGGTCAACCAGTGGCTCAAGAAGTCGGTGCTGCTCTCGTTCCGGCTCAACGACAACGCGGTGATGGATTACGGCTCGGCCGGGGCGCCCTCGTTCGACAAGGTGCCATTGAAGTTCACCGGCTGGGACGCGGACCGCTTCCGCTTTGCCGGAATCCGCGCGGTGCCCGGTGCGATCGTGCGGCGCGGCGCGCATGTGGGCAAGAACGTGGTGCTGATGCCCAGCTTCGTGAACATCGGCGCGCATGTCGGCGATGGTACGATGATCGATACCTGGGCCTCGGTCGGCTCTTGCGCGCAGGTCGGTTCGGGTTGCCATATCTCAGCCGGCGCCGGGATCGGCGGGGTGCTCGAACCGATGCAGGCCAATCCCACAATCATCGGCGACAATTGCTTCATCGGGGCGCGCTCCGAAATCGTCGAAGGGGTAAGCGTGGGCGAAGGCTGCGTCGTCGCGATGGGGGTGTTCATCACTGCCACCAGCAAGATCGTCTACCGCGATACCGGCAAGGTCATCACCGGGCACATCCCGCCGTATAGCGTGGTCGTGCCGGGGGCGACGCCGGGGAGGCCGCTCGCCGATGGCACCATCGGCCCCTCGCTCGCCTGTGCGGTGATCATCAAGTCGGTCGACGCGCAGACTCGCGCCAAGACCGGCATCAACGAACTGCTGCGCGATTGATGCGGCTGCGCTGCCTTCTGCTGCTGCCGCTGTTGCTGGCAGTCGCCCCGGTCGCGGCGCAGACCGCTCCCGCCAGCGCAGTGACCATCGAGATGGCACAGATCCTCAAGCGCTATCCGCACGATCCGCGCGCCTTCACTGAAGGCCTGTTCGTCGACCGCGGCGAGCTGTTCGAAAGCACCGGCGAGCTCGGCCGCTCTTCGGTCCGCCAGGTCGACCTCGCCACCGGCAAGGTGCTGCGTTCGGTTGTCATCCCACCACCGCAGTTCGGCGAAGGGATCGTGCCGTGGCAAGGCCAGATCCTGAGCCTGACCTGGCGCGACAAGGTGGGCTACCGCTGGAACCGCAAGACCTTCAAGAAATTGGCCACCTTCACTTACGAGGGCGAGGGCTGGGCCCTGACCAGCAATGGCCACGAAGTGGTCATGTCCGACGGCACCGACACCTTGCGCTTCATCGATCCGGCCAAGTTCAAGGTCACCCACACTCTCAAGGTGACCGTGCAAGGCCAGCCGCTGCGCATGATCAACGAACTCGAATGGATCGACGGACAGATTTACGCCAACATCTGGCAGACCGACTACGCGGTGAAGATCGATCCTTTGAGCGGAAAGGTCGTCACCCTGATCGACCTCAGCGCGCTGCACCGCGCCGCGGGCGCATACGGGCCGGACCAGGTTGCCAACGGCATCGCCTGGGACGCCAAGGCGCGAAAGCTTTACATGACTGGCAAGGAATGGCCCGCGCTGTTCGAGGTTAGATTGGTTCCCACGGGCAAGACCGGCTGAACCATGTCGCAACTGCTCCTCCAGTTTGTGATCTCGACACTGCTGGTGTTGCTTTGCGCAGTAACCCACGGACTGACGCTGTTCAGCCTCAACCGGGTAATGCGCGGCGAGGCGGCGCTTGAACGGATCCGCCATATCCGTCCGCTCAGCCCGCGCAGTGCCGTGTTCACCCTATCCATCGTGCTGACCATGTTCGCACTGCACGGGCAGAAAATCTGGATCTTCGCGTTCACATATTGGGGGCTTGGCGCGGTTCAGGATCTCGAGAGTGCGCTCTATTTCTCGACCATCAGCTATTCGACCGTCGGTTACAACGATATCCACATCTTGGCCGAGTGGCGGCTGCTGGGCGCGTTCGAGAGCATTCTCGGCATTTTCCTGCTCGGCTGGTCGACCGCGTTGTTCTTCCGCATGCTGGGCCGCATCGACCCGCATTGAACGATCAGAAGAATGTCGCGTTCTCGATCGGCGGATCGCCGCGGTGCGCATAGGCGTAAGCCTCGGCGCCCTTGAGCACACGCATGAGATTGCGGCTGGCGAGCTTTTCCAGATCGGCTTGGCTCCAGCCACGGCGGGCAAGCTCGGTGAACAGCGCCGGGTATTTCGATACGTCTTCCATGCCCGCGATGGTCACCTCGATCCCGTCGATGTCCCCGCCCAGCCCGACATGATCGGCACCGATCCGCTTGGCTATATAGTCGATGTGGTCGGCAATGTCCGAGATTGAGCCGCGCGGCATCGGGTGCGCCTTGTCCCAATCGGCCAGCGTGGCCTTGGCGGCTGCCGGGCTGCCGCGATTGAGCGCCTTGAACCGCGCTTCGGCGGCGTCGCGTTCGGCGCTCCACTGGCGGCCCGCATCGAGGACATAGGGCGGGTAGAAGTTGACCATCACGATCCCGCCATTGGCCTTGATCGCATCGAGCGCGTGGTCGGTGACATTGCGCGGATGCGGGTTGAGCGCATAGGCGTTCGAATGGCTGACGATGACCGGAGCGCCTGCCACGGCAAGCGTGTCGAGCATCGTCTTTTCCGAAACGTGGGCGAGATCGACCAGGATGCCCAGCCGGTTCATCTCACGCACGACCTGCTTGCCGTATTCGGTGAGGCCGTTGTGATCGGGCGCGTCGGTCGCGCTATCGGCCCAAGCGGTGTTCTTGAAGTGCGTCAGCGTCATGTAACGCGCGCCCAGCGCGTACATCTGGCGCAGCACCGCGAGGCTGCCGCCGATCGAATGCCCGCCTTCCATCCCGAGCAGCGAGGCGATCTTGTGCTGCTTCCACGCTTGTTCGACGCAAGTGCTGTCGGCGCAGAATTGCATATCATTGGGATAGCGCGCGACGATGCGCTTCATCACGTCAATCTGTTCGAGCGTCGCCTGTACCGCCTGCTGGTCGGTCAGGTTGGCCGAGACATAGACCGACCAGAATTGCGCACCGACGTGGCCTGCGTGCATGCGGTTGAGGTCAGTCATCATCGGCCCGACACCAGCGGCCGCATCGCCAGTCCGCGTGGTATCGCGGAAGTCGAACGTGCCGAGCACGTCCTTGCGCCGGTCGCGCATCTGTTCGGGCACGTCGTTGTGCCCATCCCACACCGGCGCGGCAGCGAGTGCGGCCATGGCCACCTGCTCGGGCGAACGCGCCGGGGCGGCGGGAAGCGAAGACGCCAGCGCCAGGCTGAAAACTGCAACAAGAGCAAGCAGATGACGGCGCATTACGGGGTCTCCTCCAACAATAGTTTCGTGAGACTAACGCGCGATAGTCGCCCGGTCGAGGTGCCTGACGGAACTAGCCGCGCCGCTTGCGCGTTGGTGCGGTTGAGACAGCGCAGGAGAACGCGACATGGAACGGCAGGGCGACGAAATTCACCTCGATACCGAAGAGGCTCGAGGCGGCAAGACCGGAATGGGCGTGCGCTACGTGCTCGGACTGACGCTCGCCTTGATAATTATCGCATTCGTGGCCTTGTGGCTGATGGGCTCGGGTGCGCCGGGACAATCGGGGCAAGCCCCGCCCTCCGGCGTCGCACCGGAAGTTTCGGCTACCTAAGCCGCCGGCAGGTCCAGTTTTCCGGCCAGATCGAGCACTTTGAGCATCACTGCAGCGCCGCATTGCTGTGATTTCGCCTTGGTGTCGAAGCGCCCGTCGGCCACGAATTTGCCGCTGCTGTAAAGGTTGGAAAAGCTCCACAAGTACGGCGTGGCGCGTCCGCTAAGACGGTAGCCGAAGCCATTGTAGGCCTCGAGCCGGTAGAGCATCTGGGGCAATGACCAATCGGTCTGGCGGGCAAATCCCATCAGCTTCAAGGCGTCGGTAGCGCTGGCTTCCCAGCTCGACGGTGGCAGCCACACCAAGGGCCTGCCGGGCGGGACCTGGCGCGTACGCTGGGTCAGCGGGAAATCGCCATTGTGCAAGTGCGCGCGGAAGTTGAAGCTGGCTTCAAGCCCGTGGACGGCAGCGATGAATTGCCAGGGCACACCGAGCGGCTTGCCCACCGCGGCATAGCGGTCCTGCGATGCCTGCATCATGGTCAGGTGCCAGTCCGCGCTTGCTTGATGCTCGGTGCGCAGCGTCGCGGCGGCAAACCAGGCCACATATTCGCTCGCCAGATCGGAAAAGCGGTGTGAGCGGACCACCGGGAGCAGCATAGTCTCTGCCGGCGGTAGTTCGCCGGGCGGCAATTCGAGCTCGCCGCTTGGCAGCTGCAACGTTTCGTTCCCATCCGGAAGCAGCGACAGCGAGCTGTCGCCTGCTGGCTGGTTTCCCAACCGTGACCATGCCGCGGGCAGGGTGTATTGCGAGCGATGCACGCTGGCGAGAAGCGCCCCGGCCTTTTCGGCAAAGGCACGGTTGCGGTGCTCAGACCGGTCGACCAACGCGACCAGGCGCGGCATCACCAGTTCGTAGAGCCGCCCGGGATCGGCGGGAATGGCACCATTGCCGAATCCCAGGATCGAGCGCGGCAAGCGCAGCGCCTTGGCCTGCTGTTCCAGCTTGAGCAGCTCACCGATCACGTCCAGCGCGCCGCGGGCATCTTCCGGCAACAGCGAGCGGACCTCGGCGGGCAAGACCGCATCAAGTCCGCCTGGCAAGGGGAGGGGCCGCGCTTGCGCCGCAAACGGCACGATTGCCGCTGCTGCCAGCCCAGCTCCCCCCCGTGCCCAGCACATGCCGCCTGGTCCAGCCTGCAACCATCGACTCGCCCCTTTGCGGGTCAGTCTATCAGTTCGGCGGCATTGACCAAGCGCGGCAGTTCAGCCTTCGGCCTCGCGCTCGAACGCAGCGTCGCCGCCGATCTTCGCTGCCACTTTGCCAAGCATCACCAGCACCCCCACGGCCACGATCGTGGCGAGGATCGCGTAGGAGTAAAGCCCGGCGAGATCATCGCCCAGGCCTAGCTTGGCCAGAGTGGCCTTGATCGCCTCGTTCCAGGCGAGCGCAGCAACCAGTCCCAATGAGGCCGATGCCAATGAGATCATCGTCTGAACCATCGCGCGCGGATTTGTCATTGGTGTAACTCCCTTCACCCGTTTAACCCAGTGCGGCAGTCTGTTGCGCCGCGCGGTGGGGACAAGCCATAGCGAGCGGTTTTCACACGGCGCAATTCCATGCAGACGGTTCTGCCCATGCACTTGCTGTCGGATCCGCTCACCCTTGCGCTCGCCATTATTGCGGTGGTGGTGCTGGGCCTCGCCAAGGGCGGCTTTGCCCGGCTGGGCGCGCTTGCCACCCCGCTGCTCGCGCTGGCGCTGCCACCGGTGACTGCGGCGGCGATGCTGCTGCCGATCCTGCTGGTCCAGGACGTGGTCAGCGTCTGGTCATTCCGCAAAAGCTGGAGCGGCTGGATCATCGCCTGGATGCTGCCCGGCGCGGCGCTGGGCGTGGCGCTGGCGGCGCTGTTCGCAGCATCGGTGCCCGAAGCGCGCGTCCTGCTGCTGCTTGGCGCGATCACTGCGGCATTCGGCGCTTACCGGCTCTGGGCCGAGCGCGGCGGACGGATCGTCGCGGTTTCCAGCTCACCGGGCTGGGTCGGAACCCTGTTTGGTATCGCCACCGGGTTCACCAGCCAGATCGCTCATGCCGGCGGTCCGCCATTCCAGATGTGGGTCACTCCGCGCAAGCTGCCGCATCAGACTTTCGTCGGGACCAGCTCGATCACTTTCGCCGCGATCAACTGGATGAAGGTGCCGAGCTACATCGTGCTCGGATCGATGGGCCACGAAGAACTGGTCGCTGCGGGCCTGCTGATCCCGCTGGCGATTGCTTCGACCTGGGCCGGGGTCTGGCTGATCCGGCGGATCGACAGCGTGCGATTCTACACGCTGATCTATGCGCTGATGGTGCTGCTCGGTCTGCGGCTGGTGTGGCAGGGCCTAGCGTAGATCGCCCAGCAGACTGCCGGCGTTGGCGGCGAGCGTGGGCGAATCCATCGCCGCTGCACGCCGCGCTACGCTGGCGGCATCGCGGCAGAATTGCTCCGGATGGCGCTGGTTGGAAAAGCGGTTGTAAAGCCGGGTTTCGGATCGATCGAAATTGCCGCCCTGACGGTGCTGCTCGGCGCTGTATGCCGCCGCCAGCAGAGTGCGATGGCGGACAAGGAGCTGGGCATAGACCCCGCGCACCGGCACGCGGCCGCGACCCTTGCAGGTCAGCGCTGCAACATTGAGCCCGGCGCGCAGGTGCCACACGGCTGTGTCGGGTTGGGCTGGGATAACGGTAACGCGCGGCGGCGCAATTGGCGCAGGGCGGCTTGCCAGTCGCGGCTGAGCTTGGTGTGAACAGCCCGCCGTGAAACCGGCAAGCACGATGAGTGCTCCAAGATAGTTGCGCATGATGACCTCCCCTCCCAGAAAGGTTAGGACAGGTTGCGTCAATCGGGGCCTACGAAACAGGGTAAAGCGATATTCAGCCCGTCAGCTGCGCCGAGCTGGCTGTTTGACGCGGTGTGGTCCGCAGCAGTGCCACCGCGCCCAATGTCACCAGCGCGGCAATCGCGAAGGCAATGCCCGGGAACCGGACCGGCGCGGCAGGCGAAGTGAACCAGACCATCGGCTTCACCAGCAGTACGGGCGAGATCAGCGAGCCGAGCCCCATGATCATCGCGGCGAGCCCTTGTACTTCGCCTTGCTGCGCTGCCCCGGCGCGGCGCGAGAGCATCGCCATCAGGCTGGGCTGAACCAGCGACTGGATTGCAATCGCGGCCATCAGCAGCCCGGCGACCAAAGTGCTGCCGCACAATGCATATCCGGCAAAGCCCGCCGCCGCGCCCAGCATACCGAGTTGCGCTGCATTACGCTCGCCCAGCCGCTTGACCGCGCGCCCGGTCAGGAACACCTGGCTGAGCGCGATGACCAGCCCGACCACCGCAAAACTGAGCCCGATCATCTGGTCGCTCCAACCCAGCTGGGCAATCGCCCAGAAGCTCCAGGTCAGCGGATAGACCAGGCTGGCGATCTGCCACAGCAGCAGCACCAAGGCGACGCGGCCCATGCCGGGCGAGGCGGCGGCGGTCTTCCACGCGCCGAACGGATTGGCCCGGGCCAGGCTGAAAGGGCGGCGCAGTTCGGGTTTCAATGTCTCGGGAAAGACGAAGAACCCATAGAGCAGGTTGGCCGCTGACAGCGCCAGCGCGGCATAGAACGGCGCCACATCGCCCCATTTGCTGAGCAGTCCGCCAAGCGCTGGCCCTGCAATGAACCCGATCCCGAAGGCGGCGGAGACCATGCCGAAGCTCTTCGCCCGGTCATCGGCGCTGGTAATGTCGGCGACCGCTGCCTGCGCCGGACCATAGCTGCCCCCGAACAGCCCCGTCAGCACCCGCCCGAACACCACCATGCCGACGCTGCCAGCCAGAGCCAGCACCAGATAGTTCGCCGCCATCCCCGCCAGCGCCACCAGCAGCACCACCCGCCGTCCGAGTGTGTCCGACAGGTTGCCGAGCACCGGCGCAGCGATGAAGCTGGCCGCCGCCATGGCGAGGCTCATCCATGCGCCCGCGTCGATCGCTGCATCAAGCGGGAGCGAACCGACCCGCATCAGCAAGCGCGGCAGCACCGGCATGATCAGGCCAAAGCCCATCGAATCGAGCAGCATCGTGAACAGCACGAAACGCATCGTGTGGCGGCTTTTCGGGGCGGCCTCCGTCGCGCTCATCCGGCGGGGGTCCGATTGACCATGGTCCAGAACTTCGGCCCGCTTTTCGGGACGTGCCATTCGCTGATCACTTCGTACCCGAGCCGCTGGTACAGTCCGACATTGCTAGGCGTGGCGGTTTCAAGCACGACCGGCACGCTGCGCGCTGCCGCTTCGGCCAGCCCGGCGCGGATTGCCAGCCCGCCAAATCCCTTGCCCTGACAGTCCGGCCGCACCCCGGCAACGCGCAGGTAATGCCACGCCTCGTCTGCAGGAAGGTGCGCGCGGATCGCGTCGTCAAGCCGGATCGCGCGCGGGATGTGCCGCCCAAAGATCGGCACGAAACGCAGCGCCCCGGGGTGCCAGATCGGCTCATGCAAGTGGACCGCGCCGGGTGGGCGCCAAAGCGTGACGACCTCCGCCCCTGGAGTGCCGAGCACGATCCCGCTCTCCAGGTGCTCAGCGAACATCCAGCGGTAGAGCCGGGTAAGCCGGCGCGGACGGCTCATCGGATCGGGCATCATGTAGGCGATCGCTGGATCGTCCTGGAATGCTGCTGCCAGTGTCGTCACGGCCGCATCGCCGTGCTGCGGCCCAAGCCGAATGATTTCACGGTTCATCGCGGCATTCCTAACCGTTTTGCGCGCCGGGTAAATGGCTCGAACTGGCCAAACCCCGCCCAACCTGCCAAGGCCGGTGGGAAGGAGCAGCTCCGTGGCCGATAACGATGACGACTACATCTACGACGAAGAGAGCGGCGAATGGCTGCCGGCGAGCGAGCTTGCCGCCAAGCGCGTTTCCGAAGGCCAGGTCGAAGTCCGCGACGCGGTGGGCAATGTGCTGGCCGATGGCGACGCGGTGACCCTGATCAAGGATCTTGAGGTCAAGGGCGCCGGGCAGATGCTCAAGCAGGGCACGCTGATCAAGTCGATCCGGCTGACCGGCGATGCGCAGGAAATCGACTGCAAGTACCCCGGGATCAAGGGCTTGGTCCTGCGCGCCGAGTTTGTCCGCAAGCGCTGAGCCTATGACCCTGAGAATCCTGGTCGATGCCGACGCCTGCCCGGTCAAGGATGAGACTTACAAGGTCGCGTTGCGTCACGGGGCTGGCGTTATCGTGGTGGCCAACATGGCGCTGCGGGTCCCGCCGCATCCCTTGATCAGTCGGGTCGTCGTCTCGGATGGCTTTGATGCCGCCGATGACTGGATCGCCGGGCAAGCGGACGCCGCGACGGTGGTGATCACCGGTGATATCCTGCTCGCCGAACGCTGCCTCAAGGCCGGGGCAACCGTGATCGCGCACAACGGTAAACCCTTCACTCACGCTTCGATTGGCAGCGCAATCGCCACCCGGGCGATCATGGCCGACCTGCGTGCCGGAGCCGACGGGATCACCAGCGGTCCGGCCCCGTTTGCCAAGGCCGACCGCTCGCGGTTCCTCTCGGCGCTTGATGAAGCGCTGGTCCGGCTGGCACGCAGTCACCGCTAATCATTCGACAAATCCGCCCCGGCGGCCCAGACATGGGGCCCGGGCATCCCGCCTGGACGGAGCGTGTCATGGCCAAGAGCCAGAAGAAATCGAACAAGGAAGTGCGCAAACCCAAAGCCGAGAAGCCCAAGAAGCTCAACGCCTCGGCCCCCTCGCTCAAGGGCGCCGTGGCCAGCGACAAGAAGTAACGCCGCTTGCTTGAGACTTTGCTGGCCCCGCCCGCGCCGCAATCGACCCCGCGCATGGTGCTGCGCTGGATGCTCGCGCTCGGCTACCTGATCGCCGGAGTGGCGCACTTGCGTAGCCCTGGTGGTTTCCTGCAGATCACCCCCACTTGGGTCCCATATCCCGCCACCGTCATCGCGCTGACTGGCCTCGCCGAACTCGCCGGAGCCACTGCACTCGCGGCGATCCCGGGGTTGCGCAAGGCAGCGGGGGTCGGCCTCGCGCTCTATGCGGTCTGCGTCTTCCCGGCCAACATCAACCACGCCTTCGCCCATATCGCCATCGGCGGGACCCAGCTCGGCTGGTGGTACCACGCCCCGCGCCTGGCACTGCAGCCGGTGCTGGTCTGGCTTGCGCTGTGGACCGGCGACTCTACCGACTGGCCCTTTGCCCCCACAGCAGGAACGCCACAATGCCCAGTGTGAACAGCGCATCTCCGGCGAGCACGAACCCGGTTCCGGGCACCGCAGTACCGGCGCGGACTTGCGGCCAGACCAGTGCAATCACCCCCAGCTTGCCCACAACCCCGGCCCAGAGCACCGGCGCAAAGCGCAGCGGATCGCTTGCCGCAACCCCGTAGACCAGTCCGAAACAGGCGACCAGCAGCCCGACCACATGACCGTTCGTGTCACCCGGACCAAGCAGCGCCAAGCCGCCAATTACCAGGTTGTAGAGCGCCGCCAGCACCAGCATCGCCCGCCACCCCAATAGTCCCTTCATCGCCCCGCCCTTATCGATCGTTGTCTCCGGGGCAAATCCTAGGCGGCAGACCGGCGCGGTCAAGCCGCGGAACCAAAGCGCCGCCGCCTCGTTGACCTCGCGACGCGCCAGCTAGTGCCTCTCGCCACCTTTGCCTGCACCGGCATCGCGCTCGGTGCGGCAATCGCGTGGGCCGTGCCGACCGAACCGCGCACCGCCCGCAATTCTGAGCTCAAGCGGTTGAGCCAGGTTTATGTCGTGGCCTATTCTGGCGCCGAGCAGGCCATTGCCGGGCCTGATTCCTATCCGGTCAGCTATTCGCAGCAGTGGCTTGCGATAGCGCGGGCGGCCGAGCGCCAGCGTATGGCCAAGTGGGCGCTACCCGATCCCGGCCCGCCGCTCGCCTATGACCAGCCGCCGCCCGAGCGTGATCTTGCGGTTGAAAGAGCTGGGATCGGAGCGCAAGACGACTCCGTCGCCACCCTGCCCGCGCCCGAGGCAGGAGGCCCGCCGCCAACCTGATCCTCCCAGACAAAGCAGGGAGGGAGGCCGCGGTTTGCAGCCTCCCTCCCCGTGCGACCCTGAGGGTCTTGTCTTAGCGGCACTTCACTCCGGAATCGGCGGCCTTGCCAATAACTGCCCCGCCAATCGCGCCGAGCACGGTACCCAGCGTCTTCGAATCGCCCGGAGCGATAATGTTGCCGAGCACGCCGCCGGCAATCCCGCCAACGATCAGGCCGGTGGTACCGTCGCTGCGGCGGCAGTAATAGCGCCCGTCTTGGCCGCGATAGACCCGGTCGTTGTCAGACAGGCGGCGCTCGCGATAGCGGCGGTCGGTCTTGTAATAATGATCGGCGTAATAACCGTTATAGCGCGGATCGGGGTTGTTGTAGTCGTACGAGCCGTACTGGCTGTACGAGTTGTTGTCGTAATAGCCCCAGGCGTTCTGGTCGTTGTAATTGTCACGACCATAGGTCGCGCAACCCGAAAGCAGACCTGCCGCGGCGAGCGCGGGGAGGATGAGTTTGGCGGACATTGGATAGGTCTCCTTCGTGCCGCCCCACCTCTTAACGCGCCAGATGTCCGGTTGTTCCCCGGCTTAGCGCTTGGCGATAGTTTCGCTCAGGCTCGCCACGCTCATGCCCCACTTGCGCACGGTCGACACATTGTGCCCGGTGCGCCCGCCGGGATCGATGGTCAGCACCGATTCCACCTTCATGCCGTTGATCATCGTGTACCTGATCAGCAGGCGATTGCCCGCGACGTCGATTGTTACCGGGCCCTTGCCGTCGCTGATGGTCCCGCCGAAATGCCCGGGTGAAATCTGATGGAGCTGCCACTGGCGGGTCTGCGCCTTCGTGTCGCCGGCCACGGTCATCGTCTGGTCGAGCACAAACTGGCCACCCCCACGCATCGCGCCATAGCCGGTAACGTGCGTCGCTTTGGCCGAGGAGAACGCCGCCTTGAGCGAGCCCGAACTTTCGGTCGCGCCGGTGAAGAAGGTGATCGGATCGAACGAGGGCTGCGGCCCGGCCGTGGCGCTCGATCCCGCGCCGATCACGCCGATCAGCACAGCGGCGCTACGCAGTGCTAGGGCGAGATGGCGCGGCCGCGCGCGGGTGCGTGTTTCAGACATCGGGCTTCCCGAAATTGTTTTCTGTGCCCGGGCTGTAGCAGGTCTTGTCGCAGAAGGACCCGGAAATCCTGCGCGGCGCCTTACTTGCCGACCAGCACCGGCGCGCTGATAAGGTCGGCGCTATAGGGCCGCGCAACCTCAGCCAGCACCCGCGCCTTGACCGCCGGATCGCCCGCAAGCAGCGCATCGGCTTCTTTCTGGTTCTTCGCCCGGATCAGGGCGAGCCCCGACCGGTCACCCAGCGGCCCCGCCGAAGCAACCCGCCCTTCCGCATAAAGCCCCTTCCAGTACTGTCGGTGCGCATCGAGCCCCGGCCCCTTGAACGGCTGCCCTTTCTTCCACGCCGAGCCAGGTCCGAGCACCACCGCGAACAGGCGGCCCTTGGCGATGATCGGCGCGGGGGTGGTGGGGGCGGGCTTGGTTTCGGCCTTGGCAGAGGATTTGGCGTCAGCCTTGCTGGGCCGTGATCCCGCCAGGCTCGGCCCGGCGCACAGCATAAAAACAGCCAGCAACGGCCCCGCCCATCGAACGATTCGATCCCTCATGCTTGCCGTGTGCCCCACCCGCACCCGCGCGGCACTGCCCAAGCGCCACGACGTGCCGGTGCTGCGGCGGGAGGGATGGGGTGATTGGCGATCGAGCGGGTGAGTCAGGACTTGGCGAGCGCGGCGAGAACGTTGCGATTCTTCGCCATAACCTCGCGCGCGATCGCCATTTGGTGTTCGAAGTCGTCAACCGGTTCGTCGGAAACCTTGGAAAACTCAAGACCCCGCGATGTGCGCGCGACGGTAAGTTGATCTCCGATAGCCGCACCGAGATGATCGAGGACCTCCTGAGACAGGACGACCCCGGCGGACTTGCCGATCTTGGTGATTTTCAGGGTGAACGTCATGCGGGCAGCATAAGCAATAAGCCCCTTGCCGGGCAAGATCAGGAAATCGGCTCGCAGGCGATGCCGTCACTGTCGCCGTCCATCTCGGGGCGATAGCCCGGCTCGCCGCGAAAGATCGGTGCGGTCCCGGCGGCGCGGGCAGCGTTGCAGCCGCGCCAATAGTCGCCGCTTTCGGGCGCACGCTCGCGCATCACCCCGAACGCCACCGCCACCGGCTTGACCCGCGCCATCAGCATCGTCCGCCCCTCAGGTGTCGAAGCCACCGTGCCGGTCCCGACCACCATCCCGGCCAGCGCCGCACCAAGCAGCCACGAGCGCGCCGACCTGGCCTCGCGCTGCTCCGGCGCGCGGCGGTAATCTGTTTCAAGCGTCACCAATTTGGATGATATCGAAACCTACCTTCTCGATTGCCATGAAATTAAGAAGTATGAGTATCTACGCGCCATTGTTTTTCCTTTTTCTCAGCGCCGGAAAGTAATGGAATAATTAAGCCTGATGGAATAACAGCTGGTACTTTGTTTCCTGAGCTAGATGGGTCCTGCGAGGAGCTTCGAGGGCGATATTTCTATCCGTTTGACTAGGGTCCAGACTCATTTGAGCCACCAGATGACGGTCGCGGCGATGGCGATTGTGGCCATGAAGTTTTTGATGTTGCGATCATAGCGTGTGGCGAC
>JAYUCG010000020.1:0-6770 GCA_043740455.1 Novosphingobium sp.
CATACCAACCGGTTGGTATGCTGACCGCATGATCCCGAATCATCCCTTTCGCCCTGCCCCCCTGACCGCGCGCGACAGATTGCTCGAAGCGGGCGTGAAACTTGTCCGGCAGCATGGATTTGCAGCAACTTCGGTGGACCAGTTGTGCGGTGAAGCAGGGGTCACCAAAGGCGCCTTCTTTCACCACTTCGTGTCCAAGGAAGCGCTTGGCGTGGCGCTGGCGGACTATTGGTCGAGCTCAACCGGTCAGTTTTTTGCCGCCGCGCCGTTTCACCAGCATGATGATCCGCTTGATCGCGTGCTGGGCTACATCGATCTGCGGATCGCGCTGATTTCAGGGCCGGTCGAAAGCTTCAGCTGTGTTGCCGGAACGATGGTTCAGGAAGCTTTCCGGTCCAGCGATTCAATCCGTTCTGCGTGCAATTCCAGTATCTTGGGGAATGCCGCTGCGTTGGAAGATGATCTCGCCGCAGCCCTTGCCCGGTCCGGCGTAAGCGGTGTGACGGCAGCTTCGCTGTCGCGTCACATTCAGGCCGTAATCCAGGGCGCGTTCGTCCTGGCCAAGGCCGCAGGTGCCGCGGATTCCGCAGCCGCAGCGCGCGAGCACTTGATGCATTTGCGCCGCTATCTCGAACTCCTCCTTGCGGGCGAGACGATCCATGCCGATTGATCCCAAATCTCCGATTGAAGTCACCGCTTTTGGCTGGGTTCCGGACTTTGCCCGCGGGCACGTGCGCGATCTGCGTGTTCGCTGGGCGCTGGAAGAACTCGGGCTGACCTATCGGACGCGCCTGCTGATGGGAGCGCGCCCGGCGAGCTATTACCGCGAACAACCGTGGGGGCAGGTGCCGGTCTACAAGGAAGGTGCGGTCGAACTGTTCGAATGCGGAGCCATTGCACTGCACATTGCCGAGAAAGACGAGACACTGCTGCCCGCAGGCGAAGTAGGCCGCAAACGCGCCATTGCCTGGCTGTTTGCAGCGCTCAACAGCATCGACGGCCCGGCCATGGCTTATGTTTCGGCAGCGCTGTTCAACGCTGACCAGCCTTGGTCGGCCGGCGCCTCCGCCGCCTTTGGCGAGCAGCTGGCGCAGCGGCTCGCGCGGCTGGGTGACTGGCTTGGCGACAAGGAGTGGCTCGAAGACCGCTTCACGGTGGGCGATCTGATGATGGTTGCCACCGTTCGCGGACCTGACATCCTCAAACAAGCACCGGATAACATCGTGGCCTATGCCCGGCGCGGCGAAGCCCGTCCCGCGTTCCAGCGGGCGCTGGCGGCGCAGCTGGGCGACTTTGCTACCGAGCCCGCGTGACCTGACCACCGGATAACCAAGAGGAGCGCTAACCGATGTCCAAAATGATCTTCATCAGCCTGCCGGTGACACACGTGCCCTGCAGTGAAGCGTTCTACGGCGCGCTCGGGTTCACGAAAAACCCCCAGTTCAGCGACGATGCGGGTTCCTGCATGGTGCTGAGCGAAACGATCAGTGTGATGATCCTGAGCCACGCCAAGTGGAAGACCTTCACCACTCGGCCGATCTGCGATTCCGGTTCAAGCGAAGTCGCCTTTGCGCTGAGCCGCGATGACAAGGGCGAAGTACACCGGCTGGTCGAAGCGGGCGCAGCTAGCGGGGGAACCGCCGACGTCAATCCGCCTGAAGACCATGGATTCATGTTCCAACGGACCATTGCCGATCCCGACGGCCATATCTGGGAACCGTTCTGGATGGATCCGGCGGCTGCCGAAGCTGAGGCGCATAAGGCAAGTCTGACATGACCAAGACACACGGCGCTTGGATCTGGTACGAACTGATGAGTCCGGACCCCGAAGGATCGAAGACGTTTTATGAAGCGGTGATCGGCTGCGCGATGACCACCGGACATGGCGGCGGCAACACCGACTACGGCTTCATCACCGCGCCCGATGGCGCAATGGTTGGCGGCATACTGCGGCTCAGCGCCGATATGCAGCAACACGGCGCGTGGCCGTGCTGGCTTGGCTACATCGGCGTGGACAATGTCGATGCGAGTGCTGCAGCGATCGAGGCCGCAGGCGGAAAAGTGCTGATGGCACCGTGGGACGTAGCGATGGCCGGCCGCGTCGCGCTGGTCGCCGATTGCTGCGGGGCGCCGTTTTACATCATGACCCCCACCCCGCCTCCCGGCGGCGGGACCAACACCGCCTTCGCCGCGCTGCCCAATCCAGGCCATTGCGGCTGGAACGAGCTGTTGGCTGACGATGCCGCGAAGGCCATCGCCTTCTACACCGGGCAATTCGGCTGGACCCTGCCCGAACCGATGGACATGGGACCAATGGGCAAATACCAGTTCATCGCGCACGACGGCGGGACGGTCGGCGCGATCATGGGCAAGCCGCCGCACGTGCCGGTTTCAGCCTGGGCGCCTTATTTCTGGGTGACCAGCATTGACGCCGCGCAGGCTGCAGTGGCTACCAACGGGGGCACAGTCATCAACGGCCCGCACCAGGTTCCCGGCGATCTGTGGGTGATTCAGGGCACCGATCCGCAAGGCGCGGTATTTAGCCTGACCGGGCACAAGTGACCTGACTTGACCGGGCTTGCCCGCCCGCTAATGTTCATGGTTTGTTCAAGCTTGGAAGGAGTTGCCCCATGGCCGCCTACACCCTGTTCACCAATCCGATGTCGCGCGGTCAGATCGCACGCTGGGCACTCCACGAGGCCGGCGTCGATTATGATCAGGTGCTGGTCGACTGGGCAGACAAGCCAGCCGCCTTCCTGGCTGCCAACGCCATGGGCAAGGTCCCGACGCTGATCCACCGCAGCGAGACTGGGGAACGCGTGATCACCGAATGTGCCGCGATCTGCGCTTACCTTGCCGAAGTCGAGCCAGAGGGCAAACTGCTCCCCAGCGATGCTGAGCTGGCGGACTATTACCGCTGGATGTTCTTTGCCGCAGGCCCGGTCGAACAAGCGATTGTCGGGCGCTCGATGAGCTGGGAAGTGCCCAAGGAGCGCGAGGGCATGGTCGGCTTCGGCAGCCTTGAACGGGTGCTCGATACGCTCGATGACCACTTCAGCGATCATGCTTTCGTCTGCGGCCCGCGCTTCACGATGGCCGATGTCTATGTCGGCAGCCAGATCGACTGGGGGCTCAATTTCGGATCGATCCCGCCGCGCGAGAGCTTCGTTGCCTACGCCGAACGGATTCAGGCGCGCGATGCCTACAAGGCCGCCAAGGCGATCGATAACCAGCTGATCCAGGATGCCAAGAAATGACCGCCGCCAAGAACACCCTGTGCCTGTGGTACAATCAGGAAGCAGAGGAAGCCGCGCGGTTTTATGCCGCCACCTTTCCGGACAGCGAAGTGCTGGCAGTTCACACCGCGCCGGCTGACTATCCGGCGGGCAGGGCCGGCGATGTCCTGACGGTCGATTTCACCATCTGCGGCATTCCCTGCATGGGCCTCAATGGCGGCGACTATGCCAAGCATAGCAAGGCATTCTCGTTCCAGATTGCGACCGATAACCAGGAAGAAACCGATCGCTACTGGAACGCCATTGTCGGCAATGGCGGAGCGGAAAGCGAATGCGGCTGGTGGAAGGACAAGTGGGGCCTGTCATGGCAGATCACGCCCCGCTCGCTGACCGATGCCATGGCCGAAGGCGGAGCGACTGCACAAGCCGCGTTCGGCGCGATGATGACGATGAAAAAGATCGATGTCGCTGCAATCGAAGCGGCGGTCGACGCGGCCAAGTCCAGTGCCTAGGATCGAATCTGAACTTGATCGCCGCCGCCGCTTAGCAGAAGGAGTGTAGTGATGCTGGCGCTCTATGGACATCTGTTCTCAAGCTACACCTGGAAAGCGCTGATCGCACTCTATGCTAATGGCACCCTCTTCGAACTTCGCGCCCTCGATCAGGATCATCCCGACCACGGCGCGTTCATGGCCGCCGCCAGTCCGCAAGGCTTGTTCCCGGTGCTGGTCGACGGGTCCGAAACAGTGATCGAGGCAAGTTCGATCATCGAATACCTGCACCTCAACCATCGCGGCCCTGCACCCCTGTTGCCTGACGATCCGGCTGAAGCAATTCGCACGCAGATGATCGACCGGGTGTTCGACAACTATGTCATGGGGATCATGCAGCAATCAGTGTTCGAAGCGATCCGGACGAGCGGGAGCCCCGACCCCGAAGTGCTCGCCGCAGTCGCCGCGAAGCTCGATCGCAGCTATGCCTGGCTCGACACCTGGCTCGCCGGATACCCCATGACCGACCGGATCACGCTGATCGAATGCGCTGCCGCGCCCAGCCTGTTCTACGCTGACTGGGTCCATCAGATCCCCGAACAATTCGGCCGCCTGCGCGCCTGGCGCGGGCACCTGCTCGCCCTGCCGCCGGTCAAGCGCTGCGTCGACGACGCCCGCCAATTCCGCCATTACTTCCCGCTCGGCGCGCCCGACCGGGATTGAGGAGAACACTGCAATGTACGAACTGTCCGTCACCCGCCTGATCGATGCGGCGCCCGACAAGATCTGGCAAGTCATGACGACTCGCACCAACGAATGGTGGTGCCCGAAGCCGCGGCGCGCCGAGGTGGATTGGGGTTCTCGCACGCCGGGCGGCAGGACGCACACCACGATGTACGGACCAGAAGGCGAAAAGAACGAACACCCCGGCTTCATTCTTGCCTGGGATGAAGGCCGCCGCATTTCGGTAACCGACGCGATCGATGGTGATCTTGAACCGTCCGGACCGTTCATGCTCGGCATCTGGGAAATCGCGCCCGAAGGGAGCGGCACTCGTTACACCGGCCGCGCCCGCCACTGGACGCGCGAGTCCATGGCTCATCACAAGGAAATGGGCTTTGACGAAGGCTGGGGCGTGATGGCCGATCAGCTCAAAGCGCTGTGCGAAGCAGGGTGAGCGGCAGTCACCAAGCCTGGCTTAGGGCGTGGCTCATCTGCGGCGCGCTCGATGCGCTGTGGGCGAGCATGCTGACCTTGGTGCGCGGCGGCAAGTTGGCGGAGGTGTGGCTGTTCGTCGCCTCGGGCCCGTTTGGGGATCGCGCCCTCGATTGGGGCCTGCTTGGCGTGCTGGCGGGCCTGGCCGTGCATTTCGCGCTGATGGCGGTGATGGCCGGAGCCGGGCTGTGGCTGGAGCGCAAGACCATGTTGGGTCAGGTAGCGGCATGGAAGGCAGGGACGCTGTACGGGCTGGTGCTGTATTTCGTGATGTACGGACTGGTCCTGCCGCAGCGCTTCGGGATCCCCTTCCCCGATCCTGACAAGTTCAGGGTCGCGCTCGGGCTGTTCCCGCATATCTTCCTCATCGGGCTGCCGATGTTCTATCTGTTCAAGCGAACGCTGCGGCCTTCCTGAGCAGCTGATAGGCTTCCACCACCAATTGCAGGCGCGCCTCGTGGCTGCGGTCGCCGCCGTTGCGATCGGGGTGGAGCGTGCGGACCAGGTCGGTGTAGCGCATCCGTAGCGCCCGCCGGTCCGCATCGAGCGGTAGGCCCAGCGCTGACAAGGCCTTGCGCTCATCCGGGGTGACCAGCCGCCCGTCATCACGCTGCGCCGGTTTGCGTGCCCGCGCCCGACCGCTGATTGCTTCTAGCGGGTCAGAGAAATCAGCCCAGCGCGGCGCGCCATCGATCCCGGCGGCAGGCGAAAAAGCCCGCGTCTGGCGGTCCCAGCCATGCACCGGGTGCTGCGCGGCAAGGATTTCTTCGGAGCTCATTCCAGCAAACCAGTTGTAGCCCGCATTGAATTCGCGGACATGATCAAGGCAGTACCAGCGGTAATCGCCCGGCCCGTCAAACCCGGATGTGCGTTCCCCAGGGGCGCGGAACTCTCCTGCTTCGTGGCAGCCTGGCGCCTGGCAGTCGCGCCCTGCACCAGCGCTGCGCCCATGGAATCGGTCGTGCTTCACCCCTTCCACATGGCGATTGATCGTCTAGAAGGGAACCCATGTCAGGTTTGCTCGCCCTTGAAATCGAACGGTTGCTCAATGCGGCCTTTGCCCCGACCCGGCTTGCCGTGATCAACGATAGTGCGCGCCACAGCGGGCACGCGGGCGATGACGGTTCGGGCGAATCCCATTTCACGATCAAAATCGAAAGCACCGCTTTTGCCGGACAGTCGCGGCTGGAACGCCAGCGCAGGATCAATCACGCGCTGGGCGACATTCCGGGGCAGCGCGTCCATGCTCTGGCGATCACAGCCCGGGCGCCGGGCGAATAGGAGGCAACCATGCCCGCAGTTTTTTCAAGTTTTGGCCTGTTCATCGGTTTCATCGTGGTGCTGCTCGCGCTCAAGAGCTTCGGCATCAATCAGGAATACCAGCGCGGGGTCGTGTTTCGCCTCGGCCGGCTCAAGGAAACCAAGGGCCCCGGTTGGTTTTGGCTGATCCCGCTGATCGAACGGGTGGTGAAGATTGATCTCCGCGTCATCACCTTTGCGCTGGCGACGCAGGAAACCGTGACCCGCGATGGCGTGGCAGTAAAGATCAACGCGGTACTTTGGTTCCGCGCGGTGGACGCGGCCAAGGTCGTCACCACGGTGATGGACTGGACCAGCGCGGTGATTCAGGCCGCCGAAACCGGCCTGCGCGATGCCATCGGGCAAAGCGAGCTCGACCTGATCCTCAAGGACCGCACCTCGATCAACGCGCGGCTGCTTGAATTGCTTGGGACCACCGTCCAGCAATGGGGCGTTGCGGTCGACGCGGTCGAGATCAAGGATCTCGACATTCCCGAACAGATGCAGCGCGCAATCGCCCGCGAGGCCG
>JAYUCG010000021.1:0-6474 GCA_043740455.1 Novosphingobium sp.
CCTTGATTTCATCGCGCTGCCCGGCGGGTTTTCCTATGGCGACTATCTGCGTTCCGGCGCGATGGCGGCGCGCAGTCCGATCATGCAGGCGGTAATCGAAGCGGCGGGTCGCGGCGTCCCAGTGCTGGGGGTGTGCAACGGCTTCCAGGTGCTGACCGAAGCGGGGCTTCTACCCGGCGCACTGCTGCGCAATGCGGGCATGAATTTCGTCTGCCGCGAAGTGGCGCTGACGGTCGAGACCAGCCAGAGCCTGTTTACCGCCGGTTATAGCCAGGGTCAGCAGATCACGATCCCGGTGGCGCATCATGACGGCAACTATTTTGCCGATACCGCCACGCTTGACCGGCTCAAAGGCGAAGGCCGCGTCGCCTTCCGCTATGCCGAACAGGTCAACGGATCGGCGCGGCAGATCGCCGGGGTACTTAACGCGGCGGGCAACGTGCTGGGCATGATGCCTCATCCCGAACGGATGATCGAACCCGCGCAAGGCGGCAGCGATGGCCGTGCGCTGTTCGAAAGTATCGTGAAGGGTCTGGTCGCCGCGTAAGCCGCGACAATTTCGTCACGCGCTTTCGCGCAACGCCGTCTTCTGGAACAACGCGCGCGCTTCGATGGCTGGCATCGGACGGCCGAAGTAATAGCCCTGGATCTTGCGGCAGCCGAGGCCGCGGATGATCTCAAGCTCGCGCTCGGTCTCGACCCCTTCGGCGGTGGTCGACATCTCGAGGCTTTCCGCCATCGCCACCACAGCGCGAATGATCGCGAGGCTTTCCGGGCTGCCCGCCGAAGCGCCTTGGACGAAGGTCCGATCGACCTTGATCGTCGAGAAGCGCAAATCGCGGATATAGGCGAGCGAGGAATAGCCGGTGCCGAAATCGTCAAGCGCGACCCCGCAGCCGAGAGACATGATCTGTTCGAGCGCCGCCCGGGCAGTCGTTGCATCGCGCACAAAAATCGATTCGGTCACCTCGAGCTCCAACCGCTGCGCGGGCAGCCCGCTGGCGCTGAGCGCCTGGACGACGCTGGAAATGAACCCGGGATCGAGCAGTTGCTCACCCGAGACGTTAACCGCGACTTTGATGCTGCTGGGCCAGCGCACGGCTTCCATACAGGCCTCGCGCAGCACCCATTCGCCGATCGGCACGATCAACCGGGTATCTTCGGCCAGCGGGATGAACTTGGCCGGACTGACCATGCCATGTTCTTCGCTGTGCCAGCGTAACAGCGCTTCGAAGCTGACGATGGTTTCATCGATGGCATCGACCACCGGCTGGTAATTCAGTTTGAATTCGTTGAGTTCCAGTGCGCGGCGCAGCGAGAATTCGAGCTTGCGGCGTTCCTCGGCATGGGCGTGCAACGATGGCTCGTAACCGAAGTGCTGGCCGCCGCCCTCTTCCTTCGAACGATAGAGCGCCAGATCGGCATTGCGCATCAGGGTTTCGACCGTGGTCCCGTCGCGCGGTCCGATCGCGGTGCCGATGCTGGCCCCGATGTAGAGCGTGTGGTGATCGACCTCGTAAGGCCGCGACAGCATTTCGATCACCGCCAAAGCGACCCGCTCGACCCGGTTGTTGTCCGATGCATCGCGGATCACCACCGCAAATTCATCGCCGCCAAGCCGCCCGCACAGCTCGTTTTCGGTGACCAGCGCCTTCAAGCGTTCAGAAACGCGCGCCAGCAGCTTGTCGCCAACCAGGTGGCCAAGCGTATCGTTGACGGCCTTGAACCGGTCGAGATCAATCATCAGGAAGGCACACTTGGTCCGCCACTGATCGGCATAGCGCATCGCTTCGCCGAGCGCCTCGGTCACCATCATCCGGTTGGGCAGACCCGTGAGCGTATCGAACCGCGCCATGTGCGCGATCTTTTCAGAACTTTCGCGCTGCTCGGTAACGTCCGAGCCGACCCCGCGGAACCCGTCGAAATTGCCGCTATCGTTGAACTTGGGGGTGCCTGAAATTTCCCACCAGCGCAGCTGGCCGCCGATCGTGACGCGCACCAGCAAGTTGGAAAAGCTTTCGCGCCGCTTGAGCCGCTCCGCCAGATCATGCAGGCTCGACGGGAATTGCCCGGCATCCCAGGCCGGTCCGGCAATCAGCTGGATGAAGGGCTTGCCGTCGATCTCTTCGGTCGACAGGCCCAGTGCGAAGGCAAAGCGCGGGCTGACCGAGCGGACCCGGCGCGAAGTATCGATCTGCCACAGCCAATCGGCCTCACCCTCTTCGAACTCGCGCAGGAGCATCGAGACGACTTCGTTCTTCTCGGCCATCGCGCTTTCGGCGATCCGCGCGGTCAGGAATGAGCGCGCATTCTCAATCGCGCCAAGGGTGATCATAATCCCGAAAAACAGCGCCAGCACGGCCATGCCGTAATTGTGCCCGAACGCGAAGCTGGCGATCGCCGAGAGCGCGACGATCCCGCTGAAGACCACGTTGGCAAGCGGTACCGCCGGCAGCAACACCGCCGCCGCAGTCATCAGCATGGCCGTGATCGCCCACAGTTCGAGCCGCTGCAAGGGATCGCCAAATGGCGCGAAGGTAGCCATCGGCGCGACCCACACCAAGGCATTGCCGACTGCACTGATGGTCTGCTTGTTGACCTCGTCGCGGCCGATGCGGCGCTGGTCGACATCAGCCAGGCCGTTGTCGATGCTTGCGCTATAGAACAGGCTGATGCCAAGCGCAATCAGCCAGGCCACCAGCGCCGCAAGGTTCACCGTGTTAAAATAGACCATGCTGACTGCAGTGGCCGCGGTCAGGTGCGACAGGATGCGGACCTGCGATGCTTGGGCCAGACTGGAATACTGCAGTCCGCGCAAGCGCCCCCAGTCGCCGTCGGCAGGATCGGCCAGCCCCAACACTGCCATCACAGGCAGCGACTTGGGCAGCGCGGTTGAACTGGGCATATTCTTCCTGGTCACACCCAGAGGTTTACCCTGCAATCGTTAGCAGCGCGTAAAGTTTAAGCGCTCCTTGGCAGCAAATTGCTCCCCGCTTTACTCGACAGTAACCGACTTCGCGAGGTTCCTTGGCTGGTCAACATCGGTGCCCTTCACGCAAGCGACGTGATAGGCCAGCAGCTGCACCGGGATCGCATAGACCAGCGGCGCGATCAGCGCATGGACTTTGGGCATCTCGATCGTCGCGAGGCAGCCCTCGCCCGCTTCATCGATGCCTTCACGGTCGGAAATCAGCACCACCTTGCCGCCGCGCGCGCGCACTTCCTGCATGTTCGACACAGTCTTCTCGAACAGCGGCCCAGATGGGGCGAGCACGATCACCGGAACGGCTTCATCGATCAACGCGATCGGCCCATGCTTCATTTCACCCGATGCATAACCTTCGGCGTGGATATAACTGATCTCTTTGAGTTTCAATGCGCCTTCCAGCGCCAGCGGATAGTCCTGCCCGCGGCCGAGATAAAGCACGTCGCGCGCCGGGGCGATCAAGTGGGCCATCGCCGCGATCTCATCATCGTGAGTCAGCGCGGCGTTAAGGCTCGCGGGGGCTTCGAGCAGGTGCTTGACCACCTCGGCCTCCTCGGCGCGGTCCATCCGTCCGCGCTTGACCGCCATGTGCGCGGCGAGCGCGGCGAGCACCGCGAGCTGGCAGGTGAATGCTTTGGTCGAAGCGACACCGATTTCGGGCCCAGCATGCGTCGGCAACAGCAAGTCTGCCTCGCGCGCCATCGAGCTGGTCGGCACGTTGACCACCACCGCGATGGTCTGTCCCTGTGCCTTGCAGTGGCGCAGCGCAGCGAGGGTATCGGCGGTCTCCCCGCTCTGCGAGATGAACAGTGAAAGCCCGCCCGGTTCCAGCACCGGTTCTCGGTAGCGGAACTCGCTGGCGAAATCGATGTCGGCGGGGAGCCGCGCGAACTGCTCGAACCAGTATTTCGCGACCATCCCGGCGTAATAGGAGGTGCCGCAGGCCACGATTGTCACGCGGTTGATGCTCGAAAGGTCGAAATCGAACTGCGGCAGCGCCACCGTCTGGTCGACCTGACGGATGTAGCTGCGCAGGGTCTGCGCCACCACGGTCGGCTGCTCGAAGATCTCCTTCTGCATGAAGTGGCGGTAATTGCCTTTCTCGATCTCCGCCGCCGAGGCGCCCGAGGTGGTGATCTCGCGGGTGACTGGGTGGTTGTCCTTGTCATAGATCTGCGCGCCTTCGCGGGTGATCACCACCCAATCACCCTCATCAAGGTAAGCGATCTTCTGGGTGAGCGGAGCCAGCGCCAGCGCGTCCGAGCCGAGGTAGGTCTCCCCCTCCCCGTAGCCCACCACTAAGGGCGAGCCGAGCCGCGCGCCGATCAGCATGTCGGGATGCGTACGGAAGGCGATAGCGAGCGCGAAGGCCCCGCGCAGCTGCGGCAGTGCAGCCTTGACCGCATCCTCAGGGCTAGCACCCTGCTCGACCAGCTCGGAAACGAGGTGCGCGACCACTTCGGTATCGGTCTCGCTTTCGAACTTGCGCCCGCGCGCGCTCAGCGCATCGCGCAACTGGCGGAAGTTCTCGATGATCCCGTTATGCACCAGCGCCAGCTGCTCGGTGGCGTGCGGGTGAGCATTGGCCGCAGTCGGCGCGCCATGCGTCGCCCCAGCGGGTATGCGCGATGCCGGTCGTGCCGGGCGCAGGATGTGCCGCGAGCTCGCGCACCAGATTGACCAGCTTGCCCGGCGCGCGGCGGCGGATCAGTTCGCCATCGTACACGGTGCATATCCCGGCGCTGTCATAACCGCGATATTCCATCCGCCTGAGGCCGTCGACCAGCCGGTCCGCGACCTGTTCCTTGCCGACGATGCCGATAATTCCGCACATGGAGATACGCTTTCGTTAGAGTGTGTAAGGGACGCGGATGCCTGGCATATTGGCCGGGAAGTCCTTGGTGTTGCGGGTGATAAGAACGCGGCCACGAATTTGCGCGGTTGCCAGAATAATCGCGTCCGGTGATTTCAGTCGCGGCCGTTCACGGCGCAGCGCGGCGGCGCGGCGCGAGATTTCGTCATCGATTTCGTCGAGACCAAAGCGGGACAGGAACGTCAGTGCATCCTGAACCATCCCTTCGCTGCCCTTCGACAGCACCTCGATCCAGGCCATCCTGCTGATCCAGGGGCGCGAACCCAGACCCACCGCGCGCTCGATCTCGGTTCGTGCCGACGGGTAGCCAACAAGTGCATCGATGACGATGTTGGCATCAAAGGCGAAGCCACTCACTTGCTGTCGGGCCGCTTCGGTTTGGGATACTTGCCCGCAACCATGTCGAGGTAGATCTGCCGCTGGCGATCGTCCTCCTCGTCGAACATGTCAGGCGATTCGGCGCGAATTTCTTCGTAATCGTCGTCCCAATAGCGGGTCCATTCGGCCCGGCGTTTGCGGTCATATTCGTGCGGATCGTATTCGACGCCATGCCTTGCCCACAGCCCGAAACCCTTGTCGAGCCAGCTCAGGCCACTGGCCCCTTGCGGCCGATAGGCCGCCACCGCTTCCCGCAAGACCGCCGCGCGCGACTTGCCCTGTTCATTGGCAAGCTGGTCAAGCCACTTGATGTCCTCTTCGGGCAAATCAGCGAGGATGCGGGTCATTGATATACCGATATCATATCATGATATGATGTCAAGCACGCTTGAAGCCAAGCCAAGCTTGGATAAGTTGTGGGCGCAACCGACTGGGGGTGAGTCGCCATGCGTATTTCCAATACTATCGCCATGGCCGTGGCGCTGACTTTGCTTGCTCCCGCGGCGGCCATTGCCAAGCCTGACGAAGAAGCACTGCCGAACTTCGTCAAGATGGAGGCTGGCCGACCCCACGCCGCCGAGCTCGACAGCGCCGTGGCACTGCTCCAGTCTGGCAAGCCCGATAAAGCCGAAGCGATCTTTTCGGTGATCATCGCCGACATGGAAAAGACCCAAGATCTGCCGTGCCGTTTCGCTGCGTCTTCGCCGAATCGGTCCAACAAACTATCGCCTACACCACCAAGGAACTTGGCCAGAAGCCCTTCATCCTCGGAAGTGATGTGTGGTGCACTGCACTGTGGGGCAAAGGCTTTGCCCTGATCGACTTGGGGCGTTCCGAGGAAGCTGGTCCGTTCCTGGCGCGCGCGGTCGAATTGATGCCGGTCAACGCCCACTTCATCAACGAATATGCGGAGTGGTACAAATCGAAGCGCGACTCGAAGACAAGCTTCGATCTGTTCCTGCGGGCCTGGCACACCGTTGACCACGATACGCAGGGGACCGACCGCAAGATTGCGCCGGGCTCGCTTCGCGGCATGGGCTACAACCTGATCGAACAGGGCGATTTGGATGGGGCTGAGCGTTTGTACCGTCAGTCGCTCGACTACGAGCCCGAAGCCGCAGGCAAGGTCCAGCAGGAGCTAGTGGATAACGCCTGACACAAGAGTCCTGTTTGGGATTCCCTTTCTGATTGCGCCATGCGATTCAGCACCATGCGCACCGGGATCATATTTCAAGTT
>JAYUCG010000022.1:0-19304 GCA_043740455.1 Novosphingobium sp.
CGGCTTCGAGAATCAACTGGCCCGAATCCATGTGATCGATCGCCGCCGAGGCGAGGCTCGGCATGCCCAGCGCGCGTTTCCACGCGACAAAGCTGTCGGGCAGTTCTGTGTGGATTAGGAAGGTCTGTTTGCCCAGGATCTCGGCGTCGGGATTGTCGCCGATCTCGGCCGCCAGCGCTTTGGAGGTAAACGCGTAAACCTGATTATGATCGAGTCGGACCGCGTGGAACGCCGGGTCGGGCTGCTTGGCCAGAACGATCGCGGCGTCGAGCGTATCGCCAACGCGCGCCTCGGGATGCGCCGCAGTATCGAAATCGATGTGCAGCCGCGGGTGGGCCTTGCGCAGTTCGGGCAGGCGCGGGAACAGGCGCTGGGTGCCGAACAACGGCAGGACGCCAAGGTGCAGGCGCAAGACCTTGCTGTCTTCAACCTGGCCTTCCACTGCAGCGGCCAGTTCGTCGAAGCGCAGGCTGACCGCGTCATAAAAGGCATGGCCATCGTCGGTCAGCTTCATCGCCTGGTGCTGGCGGGTGAACAGTCGCTTGCCGATGAAGTCCTCCAGCGCGGCAACGCGGCGTGAGAGCGCCGAGGGGCTGAGGCCCAGCTCGTCGGCCGCGGCGCGCGCCGAACCGAGCCGGACAATCCGGACAAATGCTTCGATTGCACGCAGGGGAGGAAGGCGGCGAATGGCCAAGCGGCTATTCCTCGCTCTCGCTTGGCGCCAAGGGCGGGTGGAGGCGCAGGCGGGTCACGCGTTTTTCGTCGCCCGCGATCACTTCCAGCTTCCAGCCGCTGGCATGATGCAGCATCGCGCCCGGGCTGGGCACCGCTTCGGCGAGCATGAAGGCGAGCCCGCCCAGCGTATCGATATCCTCCTCGACCACTGCCAGCCGCGGATCGATCAGCGCGCCCACTTCATCAAGTTCGGCGCGGGCATCGGCTTCCCACATCCCGCCGTCGAGCGGGACCAGCATGGCTTCGGGCGCATCGTCGTGTTCATCCTCGATCGCCCCGGTAATTTCCTCGACCAGGTCCTCGAAAGTGATGATCCCGTCGGTGCCCGAATATTCATCGACCACCACCGCCAAATGCACCCGGCTGGCGCGCATGTCGTTGAGGACATCGAGCGCATTGCGCGCCTGCGGCACGAACAGCGGCTGGCGCAGCAGCGTGGTCCAATCCTTGGGCACCTTGCTTGTTGCGAGGAACGGAAACACGTCCTTGATCAGCACCATGCCGATGATCTCGTCGAGCGTTTCGCCATAGACCGGCAGGCGCGAATGGCCGTGTTCGGCGAATGAGGCGACCACGTCCTCCCATGTCGCGCTGGCCGGGATCGCGATGATCTCGCCGCGCGGGATCGCCACGTCGTCGGCGTCGTGTTCGCTGAAGTGCAGCAGGTTGCGCAGCATCTGGCGTTCGAGCGGGGACAGATCGCCCTCGGCGTCGGGCGCGCCGCCATCTTCCTCGTGCTCGTCGATCGCTTCTTCGAGCTGGGCGCGCAGCGACTGATCGGCCTCGCCCATGCTGAGCGCACGGCGTAGCATCCGGCTCAGCCAGGTTCTACTATCGCCATCTCCGGAAGTGCCCTCGGCCATTAAATGCCAGAATCCCTAGGTCTCGTCGTGGTCGCCATATGGGTCGGCAATGCCCATTGTGGCAAGCGCCTTAATTTCGAGGCGCTCCATTTCGCGCGCGGTTTCGGGCGAGGTTTCGTGATCGTAGCCGGCAAGATGGAGCAGGCCATGGATCAGCAGGTGAGTGACGTGCTGTTCAAGGCTGATGCCCTTGTCCGCTGCCTCGCGCTCGCAAGTTTCGAGCGCCAGCGCGATATCGCCGAGCAGTTCGGGCGGACCATCGGGGGCGAGCGCCAGCAAGTCCTCGCGCTCGAGCATCGGGAACGACAGCACATTGGTCGGCTTGTCCTTCCCGCGCCATTCACGGTTGAGCGCGTGGACTTCGGCGTCGTCGGCAAACAGCAGGCTGGCTGACAGGCGCGGGTTGGCGAGCTCGGGAGTGACAAGGACGATGGTGTCCGCTGCGCGAGCAGCCAGTTCCTCCCAATCGGCTGGGGAGGGCCAGGGGCATTCGATGGATACTTCGAGAATCATGGTTCTGAGCTGGCAGCCGGTACCGGATTAGTCAAAGCTCTGAAGCTCACGCTGGCGAACTGCACGATCGCGTCGACTGCGCAGCCCGCCGCGGATCATCGCCGCGACCAGCAAGAATGGGATGGCAAGTAGTCCTAGCAGAACAATGAAGGATAAGAGGGCGATGACTATCGTCAACCATCCTTCCCTTCATAAGCCTCGACGATCCGCCCGACGATCGGGTGGCGCACCACGTCGCCCACGGTGAACCGGGTCACCGCGATGCCCTCAACTCCCTCAAGTCGCCCGACCGCGTCATTGAGCCCGCTCATCGGCGGACCGCCAGGGATATCGACCTGCTTGGGATCGCCGCAGATTACCATCCGGCTGTTTTGGCCGAACCGGGTGAGGAACATCTTCATCTGCGCCGGTGTGGTGTTCTGCGCTTCATCGAGGATCACGAAGGCATCGGCCAGCGTACGGCCGCGCATGAAAGCGATCGGCGCGATCTCGATCTCGCCCGAGGCAATGCGGCGCTCGACCTGTTCGGGCGGCATGCAATCGTACAGCGCATCGTAAATCGGGCGCAGGTACGGATCGACCTTTTCCTTCATGTCGCCAGGGAGGAAGCCGAGCCGTTCGCCCGCTTCAACCGCCGGGCGGCTGAGGATCAGGCGCTGGACCGAGCCGGTGATCAGCTGCGATACGGCTTGCGCTACCGCGACATAGGTCTTGCCGGTACCCGCCGGGCCGAGCGCGAAGATCATATCCTTGCTGGCCAGCGCCTTCATGTATTCGATCTGCATCGCGCTGCGCGGGACGATGGTTTTCTTGCGGGTGCGGATCATCACGCCTTGCGCGCCATCCTCGCCCGAGACGATTCCTTCGAGCGTGGGTTCGGCCGACATCACTATCAGCGATTCGACCACGCCGGCGTCAAGTTCCTGCCCGCTCATCAGCCGCTGGTGCATGCCTTTAAGGACATCGCGCGCGCGGGCGACGGGTTCTTCCGGACCTTCGATCTGCACTTTGTTGCCGCGCGCCGCGATATAGACCCCCAGCCGGTTTTCGATCTGGACCAGGTTGGCATCGAACTGGCCGAACAGCGCGCCGAGCACGGTCGCCTCTTCGAATTCGATTTCGCTTTTCGCGCGGGGTGGAGCGGGGCGGACGGGGGCATGATCGGATGCGCCGTGATAGGCGCGGGGCTGCTTGCGGGACATATAGGGTGGAGCGCACTCCCTTCGATAAGGCCGCCCATCGCCGCGATAGACACAGAGAACAAGATAGGCCCCCGCGAGTTTGTGGCAAGAGACGATGGTCGGCAAGCTGCAGGACAGCCTGCCTTTTTGCACAGTCATCGTTGACCGCGACAGCTGTCGCATTGGTGCGACATTCTTGGATCGTGGCTGACCGAAGGGTTCCCGACCGGTTCAGCGGACGCCGCCTACACCCGCTGCCTCGGCCCAGGCGATGACAGCATCCGAAGGAGTATAACCACGCGTAAGATTCTCATTGCCGCCCTTGCGGCTTCAACCCTCGTCCCGGCGATGGCCAGCGCGCAGCGCGCGGCCGAAGTGCGCCGCGGCCAGCAGGAAGTCCAGCGTGACCAGCGCGATGCCCGCGAGGCCGCGCGTCAGGGCGATTGGCAGAAGACCCAGCGCGCGCGCCAGGAAACCCGCGAAGACCAGCGCGAAGTCAACGAAGACTGGCGTGATTATCGCAAGTCGCACCGTCAGGTGTTCCAGCGCGGCAACTACAACGCCCCGCGCGGCACGCGTTATCGCCTGATCAGCGTCGGCTACACCTTCCGGCCGGCGTTCTATTCGAACCGCTACTGGCTGAACGATTACCGCAGCTATCGCCTGCCCAACCCCGGCTACAACCACCGCTGGGTGCGTTATGGCAATGACGCCGTGCTGGTCGACATCCGCACCGGCCGAGCCCTGCGCGTGATCAAGGGGTTCTTCTGGTAATATCCAATCTAACCGGCGTTGCGGCCCGTGGGAGCAATCCTGCGGGCCGTTTCGTTGATGCTCAGACCAGCTGCGCGGCGAGCGAGTTGCCGAGCGCTTCGTTCAGCCTGACCTCGACCAGGTCGCCAATCGCGGCAGTGCCGGTGAAATGTGCAGATTGTAGCCACGGTGTCTTGCCCAGCCATTGGCCGGGATACTTGCCCTTGCGCTCGACTAGTACGGTGCAGATGCGCCCCACCGAGCGATCGTTGAACTCGCGCTGACCGGCGCTGATCGCGGCTTGCAAGCGCTTCAACCGCTCATCCATTACTTCGGGCCGAACCTGACCATCCATCGTCGCCGCCGGAGTGCCGGGCCGGGGGGAGTATTTGAAGCTGAAGCACTGCGCGTAGCCAACCTGCTCGACCAGCCGCACCGTCTCTTCGAATTCGGCAGCGGTCTCACCCGGGAAACCGACGATGAAATCACCCGATAGCGCGATGTCGGGCCGCACAGAGCGGACCTTGTCGAGCACCGCGAGATAGCTTGCCACCGAATGGCTGCGGTTCATTGCCTTCAATACCCGGTCGCTGCCCGCCTGCACCGGCAAGTGGAGGAACGGCATCAGTTGGGGAATGTCACGGTGCGCCGCGATCAGCCCGTCGGTCATGTCGTTGGGGTGACTGGTGGTATAGCGGATGCGCGGCAGGCCGGGGATCAAGGCCAGCGCCTCGATCAGTTTCTCAAGGCCGCGCCCGTCCGCATCGCGCCCCCCCGAGTCATGGTACGCGTTGACGTTCTGGCCGAGCAGCGTGATTTCCTTCGCCCCGGCATCGACCAGCCGCTGCGCTTCGGTGACCAGATCAGCGAACGGTCGCGAAATCTCGACGCCGCGGGTGTAAGGCACCACGCAATAGGTGCAGAACTTGTCGCACCCCTCCTGCACGGTAAGAAACGCTGCGGGTCCGACCTTGCGGCGCGGGGGCAGCGCGTCGAACTTGGTCTCGGCGGGCATGTCGGTGTCGATCGCGCGCTCGCCCTGCGCGGCCCGGTCGATCAGTTCGGGCAGGCGGTGGTAGACCTGCGGACCGACCACCAGGCTCACCGTGGGCGCGCGGCGCATGATTTCCTGCCCCTCAGCCTGCGCGACGCACCCGGCCACCGCGATCATCGGGCTGATGCCGTCATCGCGCTTCAAGCGGCCGATGTCTGAGAAGACCTTCTCGGTCGCCCGCTCGCGGATGTGACACGTGTTGAGCACGACCAGATCGGCATCCTCGCCATCGGCTGCCGGCGCCATGCCTTGCCAGTCGAGCAACTCGGCCATGCGCTCACCGTCGTAGACGTTCATCTGGCAGCCGAAGCTCTTGACCCGGTAGGTTTTGGGAGGCGAGGGTGCAGTCATGGCGCGAGGGCTATAGCGCTGCGTTACGCGGATTCCAAAGCTTCATCGCGCGGAGCCTTGTAGCCGACCATCGCTAGGTCATAGCGGAACGGGCGCAGCGGTTTGCCCAGCGACGCGATCAGCCGCTGTTCAATCTGCTTGCGCGCCTGCGCAGCAATGTTCTTCCGGCCGGGAAAATCGTGCGGATCGAACGGGTCGAGGAAATGCAGGTTGACCGTGAATGTGCCGGGCCGGGCGAAGATCCGCCGGGCATTGTTGATCCCGGTTTCCTGGTCGAGCCAAGCGATCCATTCGGCCACCGGGCCATAGTCGATCACCACCGGCTGGACCAGCATCCCCGGCGGTGGCGGTTCAAAGACGCTGATCATGCTGGTCTTGAAGGGCAGCAGCGAATGTCCGTCGGTAACCGTGCCCTCGGGGAAGATCACCACCGACCAATTATCGGCCAATGCCTCGCGCAAGGCATTGATCTGCGCGGCGATGTTGAGCTTGGCTTCGCGCTTGGTGAACACGGTGCGGTTAAGCCGCGCCATCCAGCCCAGCATGAACATTTCGCCGATTTCCGCGCGAGAGACGAAGGCCGAACCGGTTATCCCGCCCAGCACCGGAATATCGAACCACGAAACGTGATTGGGCATGAAAAACACGTCGCGCTTCAGCGGCACCCCGTGGACCCGCACCCGCGCGCCGATCACCCAGGCCGTCCAGCGCAGGAAATACATCGGGAAGGGCGAGCCGTACTTGATCAGCCGGAACAGGTAATGCAGCGGCACCACCACCAGCATGGCCAGCGCCAGCAACAGCGAACGACCCCAGATCCTGAGCTCACCCGTCAAGCCGACCGGCAGCGGGGTTCCGGCCGCAGCGATCGGAATTGCTTCGTTTGAATCGAATCGGGGCAAGCCGGACATCTCGAGCAGGTCCTAGCCAGCCAATTGTTTCAGCATCGCGTCGCGCGCGGTCTGGGCGATGGTCTTGCGGTTCTCCAACGCCGCCCCGGTGAGCGGTGGGAGGAAATGCACGGTCAGTCGGACTGGCTTGCTGCGCGCAAGGATACGCAGGAAATTGTCGAGCCCGTGTTCTTCGCCCACCCACGCAATGTCTGAAGCTTCGGGTCCGTAATTGAGCAGCACCGGCTGGACAGCGATCCCCGCCGGCAGCGGATCGAATGCGGACAACAGCGAGCTCTTGAATGGCAGCAGCCCGGTGCCGTCGCTGGTGGTGCCTTCGGGGAAGATGGTCAGCGCGCCGCTGTCGCTCAGCGCGGCGCGCACCGCTTCGACCTGCTCGGACACGCTGGTGCGATCGTGCCGGGCGATAAACACCGTCCGGTTCATCCGGCACAACCATTTGAGCAGCGGCATCGAGGCGAGCCCGTCATGTCCGACGAATGCACTCCCGCTGGCTGCGGCCAGGGCCGGCACGTCGATCCAGCTGACATGGTTGGCGATCAGGAACACCCCGCCGCGCGCCCGTTGGCCGCGATAGGACAATTCCACCCCGGCCAGCCACCCGACCCCGCCAAGAAAGACGCGCGGCCACGGGTTAGGCAGCCGCAGGATCTGGCTGACATAGTGCAGCGGAATGCAGGCCAGCAGCAGCAAGACCATGCCGGTCAGGCGGATGGATGCGCGGGCCTTGCCAAGCAACGACATATGCCGGGGCTGAGCGAGCGCGGCTGCCATCAGGTCTCCCGTTCCAGCCGCACGCCGAACAGCTCCATGCGGTGGTCGACCAGCCGGTAGCCCAGCTTCTCGGCAATCTGGCGCTGCAGCGCCTCAAGCTCGGGATCGACGAATTCGATAACCTTGCCGGTCTCGACATCGATCAGGTGATCGTGATGCGCTTCGGGCGCGGCTTCATAGCGCGCGCGGCCATCGCCGAAATCGTGGCGATCGAGGATCCCGGCTTCCTCGAACAGGCGCACCGTGCGGTAGACGGTCGCGATCGAGATACGCGAATCGATCGCCGCGGCGCGCTGGTGCACGTGCTCGACGTCTGGATGATCCTCGGCCTCGGACAGGACGCGCGCGATGACGCGGCGCTGCTCGGTGATTCTGAGGCCGCGCTCGGCGCAGAGAGCTTCGATGTCGATAGGCTGGTGCACGGGGTTCGGGTGATCCTCAAACGAATGGCCCCGCCGATCATAGATGGGCGGGGCGATTCTTCAACTGATAGCGCTAACGATCAAGCAACCTTGGGCTTGCGGCCGCGCTTCACCCCAGGCTTGCGCCCCAGGCCGATCTTCTTCGCCAGTTCACGGCGCTTCTCGGCATAATTGGGGGCAACCATCGGATAGTCGGCGGGCAGGCTCCAGCGTGCGCGGTACTGATCCGGGGTCAGGTTGTAATGCGTCATCAGGTGGCGCTTCAGCATCTTCAGCTTTTTGCCATCTTCAAGGCAGACGATAAAGTCTGGCTTGATCGACGACCTGATCGATACTGCCGGTTCCGGCATCACTTCCACTGGGATCACGGTCTGGCCAAGCATCGCCAGCGCGCCGTAGACGTTGGCAATCAATCCCGAAACGTCTTCGACCGCGACATTGTTGTTGCTGACATGCGCGGCGACTATGTCCGACGTCAGCGTGATGAGCATTTCATTCACATCGGCATGGGTTGCATCCATGACCAATTCCTTTCGTAGTAACGACCCAAAATACCTCCAATTTTTGATAGGCCAAATTCGGCTAAGCCCATTTGCAGGAGGGCACAAGTCAATTTGACCGAGTTTTAAACAACCTTACCAAAAGTTCATTTGGTTTAACCGTTCGCAGTGTAATCCTGCTGCAGTTGGCAAGCAAATGTCAGGGCATCGAACCGCTCACCGTTGCTACTGCGATAATAATTAGGCCTATCGCCAATTTGGATGAAATCAAATTGGCGATAGAGATTCTCGGCCTGATTACCTCTCCTCATCTCAAGCAGAGCACGCG
The DNA here is from genome assembly GCA_043740455.1 of Novosphingobium sp. Classification (GTDB taxonomy): domain Bacteria; phylum Pseudomonadota; class Alphaproteobacteria; order Sphingomonadales; family Sphingomonadaceae; genus Novosphingobium. Next base: position 8,386 of record JAYUCG010000022.1, read on the forward strand.
ATGCACCCCGCGAGCGAGCTCCGGCCAGAAACTGTTCGAGCAACTGGGTCCCGTATCCATTCCGGCGCGCCGAAGGAATGACCCCAAGCAGCAACAGCTCTTCTTCGTCGAAGGCAAAGCGCGAGAGGAAGAAGCCGGCGCAGCGATCTTCCACCTGCGCAAGGCCATAGTGACAGTTGCCCACGACCAGCGCGTCCTCGATCTGGCGGCGGGTCCAAGCCTCGCCGAATTGCGGATCGAACGCCAGTGCCATTGCGGCCATGATCTGGTCGATGTCGTCCACCGGGGCGATCAATTTGGCACCCCCGGAAGCCGCGCGTCGGGGGCGCGGCCATAATCGAGCTGGACCGAAGCGGTGAAGTCATCCGCGGACAGCAAACCGATCATGCGCGCATCGGGCAGCAGCGGCAGCGCGCGGCCCAGGCCGCGCAAGGCAATCAGTGCCTCGGCCTGCGACCCGGCTACAACCTCTGCATCGAGCAGCGCTGCGGCCTCGGCCGGGGAGCGCGACTGGGACGGGACAAGGTTTTGGCCTTCCGCGCCGAACTGGCTGACGAACCATTCGCCATGACCGCCGGTCATCGCGACGCCAACGGCGCTCGATCCGGTTTGTTCGCGGACCATTGCGCCAATCAAGGCGTGCGTCGAATAGCCAACCAGCTGGGCCCGCCAGGCGAGCGCCAGGGCGCGTGCTGCGGCAAGGCCAACTCGCAGCCCGGTAAAGCTGCCTGGACCGAGCGAGACGGCAATGCGGTCCGCCTGGCCCTTGCCCGGCAGCGCGACGATCATCGGGATCAGCGCTTCAGCATGGCCGCGTCCCAGCACGCGCGCGGTGCCGCCCAGCAGGAGGTCCTGCTCAAACAGGGCGACCGAACAATTTTCGGTCGCACATTCGATGGCCAGCAATTTCATCGCTGTCATTGATAGCGCGTCAGGCGACGCGGTTGAAGGCCTCGAAATCCGGACGCGGGCTGCGCTCGAAGATAGTGGCGGGGTCGCCATAGCCCAGCGTCGAGATGAAGTTCGACTTCACGCGCGGGATATCGGCGAAAAACGCCGCGTCGACTGCTTCGGGATTGAAGCCCGACATTGGTCCGGTATCGAGCCCGAGCGCGCGCGCCGCCAGGATGAGGTATGCGCCCTGCAGCGACGAATTGCGGAACGCGGTGCTTTCGCGCAGCGGCTCATTGCCGGAAAACCAACTCTTCGCATCGGCATGCGGGAACAGCCACGGCAACTGCTCGTGGAAATCGAGGTCCATGCCGATGATCACACTGACCGGTGCGGCGAGGATCTTGGGCGGATTGGCCCCGCCGGCGCAATCCGCCAGCTTTTGCTTGGCTTCGGGCGTGGTCACCCAGACCATGCGCGCGGGCAGGCAGTTGGCCGAGGTCGGCCCCATCTTCATCAGATCCCAGATCGCCTCAAGCTGGTCGAGCTCGACCGGCGTATCGAGATAGCCGTTGTAGGTCCGCGCGGTGCGGAACAACTGGTCAAGCGAGGCGTCGGGCAGAGGCAGGGACATCGGATTCTCCGGTAGCTGGCAAGTCAGGTGGCTCAGGCGGCGCGGACTTCAAGTACCTCGGGCACGTAATGCTTAAGCAGCGATTCGATCCCGTGCTTGAGCGTAGCGGAGGATGACGGGCATCCTGCGCAGGCGCCCTGCATGGTGAGGAACACCACCCCGTCACGGAAGCCGCGATAGACAATGTCGCCGCCGTCGTTGGCGACTGCCGGGCGAACGCGGACCTCGATCAGTTCCTTGATCTGTTCGATCACTTCGGCATCGGCGGGGTCGTCGTCCATCGTCTCGTGTTCGGCTGGAACGCTGATGCCCGAGGCGTTAGGGCCCGCGAACAGCGGCGCGCCGGTGATAAAGTGATCGAGCAGCAAGGCCACGACCTGCGGCTTCAGTGCCGACCAATCGACCCCTTCGCCTGCCGTGACCGAGACGAAGTCGCGCCCGAAGAACACACCGGACACGTCGCCAAGATCGAACAGCGAGGAGGCCAGCGGCGAGGCTGCGGCGCTCTCCGCATCAGGAAAGTCGCGCGTTCCAGCGGTCATCACCGGCTCGCCGGGGAGGAACTTGATGGTCGCCGGGTTGGGCGTGAGTTCGGTTTCGATGAACATGATACCTCGTATGTCATGATACCTCGTATGTAAGGAGCGCGCGGCATCGCGGCAAGGGCGTGGCTGCTTGGGCAGGGGCAACAGGAACTTTAGGGCCTGCCACGCAATTCTGCGGTTATTCACTGGCCAGTCAGTTACGCGCTGCCTATATCCGCGCCCTATGCACGTGACATCTCGCGCCCAGCGCCTGCTCGCCTTCTTCGTTCCCGCCTTGGCTCTGCTGCTCGCCCCCGCGCTCGACGCGGCGAGCGCTGCCACCAAAAAGCGCGCTTCGGCCCCAGTCCTTGCCCCCAACCGGCCCGACGTGCCGTGGCTTTATCGCGGCAGCGACATTCCGCAGGACCCCGAATGGATCTTCGGCGAGCTGCCCAACGGGGTACGCTATGTCGTGCGCAAAAACGGCGTGCCGCCCGATCAGGTTTCGATCCGCATCCACATGGACGTCGGATCGATGTTCGAAAGCCCAACCGAAATGGGCTATTCGCACCTGCTCGAACACCTTGTTTTCCGTCAGTCGAAGTTTCTGGAAAACGGCCAGGCAATCCCGGTCTGGCAGCGGCTGGGGGCAAGCTTCGGCAATGATACCAATGCCCAGACCGGGCCGCTCAGCACCACCTTCCAGCTCGACCTGCCCAATGCCAATGCGGCCAAGGTCGATACCAGCCTGAAATTGCTCTCGGGCATGATGATCGCTCCGACCCTGTCGGAAGCCAATGTGCGCACCGAAGTGCCGATCGTGCTCGCCGAAAAGCGCGAGCGCGGCGGCACCGCCGAACGCGTGGTCGATCAGCAGCAGTCCACCCTTTTTGCCGGGCAGAAGATGGGCTCGCGTCCGGTGATCGGCACCGAGGCAACGCTTAACGCCGCTAACCAGGACAGCGTGCGCGCCTATCACCAGCGGTGGTATCGCCCGGAAAACTGCGTCATCGTCGCGGTCGGCGATATCGATCCGGAAGTGCTCAAGGCCGATATCGCCAAGTGGTTCGGTGACTGGAAGGGCGTCGGCCCGCGTACGCCGGAACCCGCGTTCGGCGATCCGGTCGCGCCCAAGGGTGCCAAAGGCGCCGCCCCGGTCGGAGCGACCAGGGTTATCGTCGAGCCCAGCCTGCCACGCCAGATCGTCTATGGGGTGTTGCGCCCGTGGCGGCCGGTTCATGATACGATCGTCTACAACCAGGGGATCATGGTGGATTCGCTCGCCCAGGCGATCATCAACCGCCGGCTTGAGGCCCGCGCCCGCAGCGGCGGCAGCTTCCTTTCCGCGCAGGTCAGCCAGGAAAAGACCATGCGCTCTGCCGACGTGACCTATGTCGCGATCACCCCGCTGGGGCCCGATTGGAAAAGCGCGCTCAAGGATACCCGCGCGGTGATCGCCGATGCGATGACCCGCCCGCCAACACAGGCCGAGATCGACCGCGAGGCCAAGGAATTCGGCGTCGCCTTTGAAAGCTTGGTCGAACAGCGCCGGCTCCTGCCGGGCTCGAAGTTGGCCGATGACATGATCGCCGCGCTCGATATCCGCGAGACGATCGCGTCCCCTGAAACGGTGCTCGACATCTTCAATCGTTCGAAGTCGATGTTCACCCCGGCCAATGTGCTGGCGCACACCCGGCGGCTGTTCAGCGGGACGGTGACGCGCGGGATCTATGTCACGCCCGACGCCAAGGAAGCGACTGGCAGCCAGCTCGCGCTGGCGCTGGGCGGCACGGTAGCCGCCAACGGCAATTCGCGGGTCGATGCCAAGGCTATCGACTTCGCCTCGCTCCCGCCGATCGGCGCGCCGCAACAGCCCATCGCCACCAAGCCGACCGGCTTGCTTGAGATCGAGCAGCTCGATTTTGGCAACGGGGTCAAGGTTCTGCTGTGGCCGACCGACAACGAACCGGGGCGGGTGACGCTGAAGGCCCGATTCGGCGCAGGCTGGCGCGCGTTCAACGCGCAAACCGCGCCCTATTCCACGCTGAGCAATATGGCGCTGGTCGGGTCGGGCGAGGGCAGCCTTGGCCAGGAGGAACTCGACAAGTTGACGACCGGCCGCAAGATGGGCTTCGATTTCAAGATCGATGATGGCGCCTTCACCTTCTCGGCCGATACCCGTGCCGCCGATCTTGACGACCAGCTCTACCTGCTGGCCGACAAGTTTGCTTCGCCGCGGTGGGACGCCAATCCGGTGCTGCGTGCGCAAGCCGCCGCGCGGATCAATTACCAGACCTTTGCGACCAGACCGCAAGGTGTCGTCCAGCGCGATCTGAAGTTCTACCAGCGCGGCAAGGACCCGGTCTTCGCGACCCCCACGCCGGACCAGATTTCGGCCACCACGGTGGAAGGGTTCCGCAGCGTGTGGGCGCCGATCCTGGCGCAAGGGCCGATCGAGATCCAGCTGTTCGGCGATTTCAAGCGCGATGCGGCAATCGCGGCACTGGCCAAGACCTTCGGGGCGCTGCCGCCGCGCGGCGATCTGCCAGCGACCACCGCGCCGGCGAGCGCACACACGCTTGCCGCTTCGGCAGAGCCGGTGGTGCTGTTCCACAAGGGCGATCAGAACCAAGCCGCGGCGTTGATGGCCTGGCCGACCGGTGGCGGGGTGACCGACATTCGCGAAAGCCGCCAGCTGGAAATTCTCACTCAGGTCATCCAGAACCGCATCCTCGATGCAATGCGCGAGAAGCTGGGTGAGAGCTATTCGCCGCAGGTTGCCAATGACTGGCCGATCGATCTCGACAGCGGCGGCACGATTTTTGCGCTGTCGCAGATGCAGCCCAAGGCGGTGCCCGAATTCTTCGCGGCGGCCGACAAGATTGCGGGCGATCTAGCCACCACTCCGGTAACTCAGGACGAGCTGGACCGGGTGATCGAACCGCTCAAGCAGCAGCTGACCCGCGCATCGACCAGCAGCGCCTTCTTCATGTACCTGCTCGAAGGCGCGACGATCGATCCGCGGCGCTTTTCGACCGTGCGCGGCATGATGGCCGACTATACCGAGACCACCCCGGCGGCGATGCAGGCCCTGGCGAAGAAGTACCTGACCCCGGGCAGCAGCTGGCGAATGGTGATCCTGCCGGAAGGCCAGACACTGAGCTCGGTCATGCCAGCGGCGAAGGCGGGCGGACGGTAGCGCCGCGCACACGAAACAAAATTGCGCGAGTTAGCCTTCGCGCTTTGCATGTTTTGCAATCCCCCGCGCATGGGGCTATGGGCGCGCATTCGATTCACCGGAGCAATTTGACGTGGCGCAGAATTGGACCCCAACGAGCTGGCAGGACAAGGAAGCCCGGCACCTGCCGAGCTATCCCGATGGCCCTGCGCTCGACCGGGTCCTGGGCACGCTAACCAACTTTCCCCCGCTGGTTTTCGCTGGCGAGGCGCGCGCGCTCAAGGCCGATCTGGCGCAAGTTGCGGCAGGCAAGGGCTTCCTGCTCCAGGGCGGCGACTGCGCCGAAAGCTTCGCCGAATTCCACCCGAACAACATCCGCGATACCTTCCGCGTGCTGCTGCAGATGGCCGTGGTGCTGACCTTCGCGAGCAAGCAGCCGGTGATCAAGGTTGGGCGCATGGCCGGGCAGTTCGCCAAGCCGCGGTCGTCGCCGGTCGAAGTGGTCGACGGGGTCGAACTGCCAAGTTACCTGGGCGACAATATCAATGGGATCGATTTCACGCCTGAGTCGCGGATACCCGATCCGCAGCGGCTGCTCCAGGCCTATTCGCAAAGCGCCTCGACGCTCAACCTGCTGCGCGCGTTCTCGACCGGCGGCTACGCCAACTTGCGCCAGGTCCACCAATGGACGCTCGATTTCATGGGGCGCAGTCCGTGGGCCGATCGCTTCGCCGAAGTATCGAACCGGATTGGCGAGGCGCTCGATTTCATGGCCGCTTGCGGGATCGATCCGCAGACCGTGCCGCAGCTTCAGGGCACCAGCTTCTACACCAGCCACGAAGCGCTGCATCTCAAGTACGAAGAGGCGATGACCCGCCAGGATTCGCTGACCGGCGACTGGTACGATACCAGCGCGCACATGCTGTGGATCGGCGACCGCACCCGCTTCGAAGGTTCGGCACATGTCGAATTCCTGCGCGGGGTCGGCAATCCGCTTGGCTTCAAGTGCGGGCCGAGCCTGTCGCCCGACGAACTGCTGCGCCAGCTCGACGTGCTTAATCCGGGCCGCGAGGCAGGGCGGATCACACTGATCAGCCGCTTCGGCGATGACAAGGTCGAGGCCGGGCTGCCTGCCCTCGTCCGCGCGGTGAAGCGCGAAGGGCATCTGGTGGTGTGGAGCTGCGACCCGATGCACGGCAACGTGATCAAGGCCAATTCGGGCTACAAGACCCGCCCCTTCGACCGCATTCTCAATGAAGTGCGCGGGTTCTTCGCGGTGCACCGCGCCGAAGGCACTCATGCCGGCGGCATCCACATCGAGATGACCGGGCAGGACGTGACCGAATGCATGGGCGGAGCGGTGGCGATCAGTTCGGAAAGTCTGGCCGACCGCTATCACACCCACTGCGACCCCCGCCTCAACGCGGCGCAGTCGATCGAGCTTGCGTTTTTGCTGGCCGACATGCTCAATCAGGAAGCGGTGGACCGCGCCCAGCGCGCAGCATGATCGCCCGCAAACTGCTCGGCACCGCACAAGTACCCGATGGCAAGGAGCTGAAGCTCTTTCGCCACGACCGCGATTTCATGATCGTTCTGGGCTACAACGAACTGATGAGCACGCGCATGCGCACGTCCGAGGAAGCGCTCGCGACGATGACGATCGAGCGGCTTGAAGGGGTGTGCGATCCGCACTTGCTGGTCGGAGGCTATGGCATGGGCTTCACCTTGCGCGCGGCCTTGGCCAAGGTGGAGGGCAATGCCCGCATCACCGTCGCCGAACTGGTCCCCGAAATCATCGAATGGGCGCGCGGCCCGATGGCCGAACTGACCGCGGGCTGCCTTGATGATCCACGCGTGCGGCTGGTCCGCGGCGATGTCGCCGAAGCGATCCTGCTCGCGCCCGAACTGCTCGACGCGATCCTGCTCGATGTCGACAACGGCCCCGACGGGCTGGTTCGCGCCGACAACAAGCGGCTCTATTCGAAAGCCGGACTGCACAATGCGCGCAAGGCGCTGCGGCCGGGCGGCATCCTCGCTGTCTGGTCAGCCGACAAGGACCCCAAGTTCCGCCGCCGGATGGAAGAGTGCCACTTCGAAGTCGAAGAAGTCGAAGTCCGCGCCCGCGCCAACGGCAAAGGCCCGAGACATGTGATCTGGTTTGGGCGGACGGAATCCTAAAGCAAACCTCTGAAAGTATGATCCGTTCGCGGTGAGGAGGGCCAAAGGCCCGTCTCGAACCGCGAGCCTCGCGCGCGGTCCTTCGAGACGCGGCAAAGCCGCTCCTCAGGACGAACGGGCTTGAGCCGGGTGTTCGAATGTTCGTTCTAAGGCAACAAAAGCGTCGACCCCGTGGTCTTGCGCGCCTCCAAGTCGCGGTGGGCCTGCGCGGCTTTCTTCAGCGGATAGGTCTGCCCCACGGTGACGCTGAGCTTGCCGCTGCTCACCATCTGCCACAGCTTGGCCGCGCCGGCCGAGGCCTCGGCAGGTTCGCGGTAGTAGTCGAACAGGGTCATGCGGGTGACCCAGAGCGAGCCGTTCTGGGCGAGCACGCTCATGTTAACTCCGGTCACCGGGCCGCTGGCGTTGCCGAATGAAACGATCTTGCCGCGCCGCCGCACCGATTTGAGCGTGGCTTCCCACATCGCCGCGCCAACCCCGTCATAACTCACCGCCACGCCGTCACCGCTGGTCAGTTCGCGGACCTTGGCGGCAAGGTCAACATCGCCCGAAAGCAGCACCGTCTCGGCCCCGGCCTCTCGGGCGAGCGCCATCTTCTCCTCGCTGCCAACTGTGCCGATCACCCGCACTCCGCGCGCCTTGAGCCACTGCACCAGCAGCTGGCCCACGCCGCCAGCGGCCGCCGGGACCAGCGCCCAATCGCCCGCATCCAGCGGCGCGCAGCGTTCGGCCAAGGCTTCGACCGTCGCGCCCTTGAGGAATACCGCGGCTGCAGTCCGGCTGTCGATCGCATCGGGCAGCGGAAAATACTGCATCGCCGGGGCAATCCGCGCGCTGGCATAGGCGCCGAGCGCGCCGAAGGTCACCGCGCGCTGGCCCACTTTGAGGTTAGTAACGCCTTCACCCACCGCCTCGACCACTCCGGCGGCTTCCATGCCCAGCCCGGTGGGCATCGCCGCGGGATAGAGCCCGGTGCGAAAATAAGTGTCGATGTAGTTGAGCCCGACCGCCTCGTGCCGGATCAGGATCTCGCCCGGGCCGGGGGCGGGGAGGTCGACCTCTTTCCACTGGATCACTTCTGGGCCGCCGGTCGTCTCGATGAAAGCTTGGGTCGCGCGCATGGAATGCTCCTCTTTTCCCCAGTCTACCTCTTTGCACGCGCAACAAAAGTGCTAGCCTGCGAAAAATTCAAACGGGGTTCTTCGATGCGCAAACTGCTTGTCCTGTCGCTTCTCGCCGCGGCCGCGCCGCTTCTCGCCCAGGCGCCGGCGCCGATCGATCCGATGATGAACGACAAGGTGCCGAGTTACGACTGGGTGCGCCCGCAGGCCGACTATGTCCGCCGCGAAGTAATGATGCCGATGCGCGATGGGACCAAGCTCTACACCGTGATCGTGTTCCGCAAGAGCACGAAGGACGCGCCGATCCTGCTCAGCCGCACGCCCTACGATGCGAACGGCGCGACCAGCCGCAACCGCAGCCAGAACCGCCTTTAATTGGCTTGAAACGCATCGGATCTTCGCCACCTTCGCCCGTGTTGGATTTCCCCCCGATACGGTTCATCGCGATGGCCAAAGCGGTGTGCGCCTCTGTGGAAATAGATCCAAGCGACATTGCTCCCGTAGCAAAACGTTTGACGATCTCTTTTGCCGACTCGACCTCTGCCAGCGGCACGGGCGCGCCAGCTGGCTTGATTTCGAACAAGCCGCGCAATGTCTTCATGTGCTGAGTCTGGTCGTTAATCAGCTTCGCATATTCTTTGTACGCTTGCCCATTGTTGGAACGCGTGGCATGTTGCAGCTTGGCGATGACATCCGGCGTCCACATATGCTCTTCACCCCGCACACGATAGGCATATTCACCCCCAGCTTCCAGCGCAGTGGACAGCACCGGATCGTTGCCGAAAGCGGCTTGATGAATGCGCATCGCTTCCTCTGCCACCTCATGTAAGCCAATACCTTCGATCTGGGTTGCCGTACCGGTGAAATATTGCGACACAAAATCAGCGTTCAGGCCGATTGCCTCGAAAATCTGCCCGCCGCAATAAGACTGATAAGTGGAGATGCCCATTTTGGACATTACCTTGAGCAGACCCTTGTTCACCGCTTTAATGAAACGCTTATTCGCATCCTTGCTCGATACACCAGCAGGTAAATAATCGCTCATGGCAGCAATAGTTTCATACGCCAGCCACGGGCATATTGCCTCAGCGCCATAACCGGCAAGTAGCGCGAAATGATGGGTTTCACGCACAGAACCGGAATCCACCACCAGTCCGGTGCTGGTGCGCAGCCCTTCGCGTACCAGATGATGGTGCACTCCCGCGCAAGCCAGCAAAGCCGGAATCGCCACGCGCATACTTGAAACCGCACGGTCAGACAAAATCAGCACGTTGCAACCATCCGCCACCGCCTGGTCGGCTGCGGCACTCAGCGCCTTGATGGCGCCCTCGCAACCCGCCGCGCCCTGTGCCGCAGGATAAGTGATATCCAGCACCAGCGCCTTGTAACGTCCTTGAGTTAATGTGCTGATATCGCGCAGCTTGGCCAAATCTTCATTGGACAGCACAGGCTGATGTACCTCGAGACGCAGCGGCGGATCGGTCTCGTCGATACCGAGCAGATTGGGCTTTGGTCCAATAAACGAGGTAAGCGACATGACAATCTCTTCACGGATTGGATCGATTGTCGGGTTAGTCACCTGAGCGAAAAGCTGCTTGAAATAGCTGTACAGCACCTTGTTTTTATCCGACAGCACAGGCAAGGTGGCATCATTGCCCATAGAGCCGGTTGCTTCTTCCCCTGCGGCAGCCATGGGCGCAAGAATAAATTTGATGTCTTCCTGCGAATAGCCAAATGCCTGCTGTGTATCCAACAGGCTGGTGTCAGATAAGCTTTCCTTGGGTGTTTTCTTTACGTCCACACTTGGCAGATCGTCGAGGAAAAAGCGTGATTTTTCAATCCACTCGCGATACGGTTTTGCGGTAGCGAGCTGCTGCTTTAATTCAGTGTCATCTATAATACGGCCGGCTTCCAAATCGATGAGAAACATCTTGCCCGGCTGTAGCCGCCACTTTTTCACAATTTTGTTTTGCGGAATATCCAGTACACCCATTTCAGATGCCATCAGTACCAAGTCATCATCGGTAATCAGATAGCGCGCTGGGCGCAGGCCGTTTCGATCCAGCGTCGCGCCGATCATGCGACCATCCGTGAAAGCCACGGCAGCGGGACCATCCCACGGCTCCATCAACGCGGCATGGTATTCATAAAAAGCTCGGCGCTCTTCATCCATCAATGGATTGCCTGCCCAAGCTTCAGGAATCAGCAGCATCATCGCGTGCGGCAGCGAATAACCACCTGCTACCAGCAATTCCAGTGCATTATCAAAACAAGCGGAATCAGATTGACCTTCTACAATTAACGGCCACAATTTCTCCAGATCTGCGCCCAGCAGCTTGGATGACATCGCTGCATGACGCGCTGCCATCCAGTTCACGTTACCGCGCAAGGTG
>JAYUCG010000023.1:0-14079 GCA_043740455.1 Novosphingobium sp.
CCATGATCGCGCCCTCCAAAGTACAACCTCATAGATTCAGACTTTCAGCAGATTGGGAATCCCCGCCCGTGAGTCACCCACAGCGCAGTCTGGTATTACCCCTCTTGTTCAGCACCTGACTTGACCACTGACGGCTTGCCAGACCATGAATGAAGCCCAGGGCGGAGACCAGACAATTGAGCGATCCAGGACAGTTGATTGGCGATATCGCGGCGGGCGCGCTGGCCGCGCGGGTGGCCGAACCGGCGCACGGCGAGGCGATGGCCAATGATTCGAATGATGGTCATACGCATGAACAGGCCTGCCTTAACTGCGGTACGCAGCTGCTGGGCAGTCATTGCCATAGCTGCGGCCAGGCGGCGCATGTCCACAAGACCATCGCCGCATTTTTCCATGACCTTGCGCACGGGGTGTTCCACTTTGAGGGCAAGATCTGGCGCACCCTGCCGCTGCTTGCCTGGCACCCGGGAAAGCTGACCCGCGAATATATCGATGGACGCCGGGCCAGCTATGTCAGCCCGATCGCGCTGTTCCTTTTCGTGGTGTTCCTGACCTTTGCGCTGTTCAACCTTGCCGGCGATCCGATCCATTTCGACCAGAACAACAATGCCGTGGTCGGCGCGGAAGGCGTGACTGCGGAAGGCGAGGCGGTCAAGCACGTCGCAGCGATCAAGGTTGAACTTGCGGCGGCGGAGGAGGCCCACCAACCAACTGCGGCTATCGAAGGGAAGCTGGTCGGGGCCCAAGCCGCGCTCGAGGGCATTCGCACCAGCAATGCCAACAATACGGCCAAGGGGCCGCCGGTCAAAATCACGTCAGGCGCGGCGTCGGGCCCGGAATGGGCGAAAGGCATCAATCAGGCCTGGGACAAGGCGGTTGCCAACCCCGACCTGGCGATCTTCAAAGTGCAATCGAGCGCCTACAAATACAGCTGGCTGCTGATCCCGCTCAGCGTGCCGTTCGTGTGGCTGCTGTTTCCGTTCAGCCGGCGCTTCCACATTTACGATCACATCGTGTTCGTGACCTATTCGCTCAGTTTCATGCTGATCGTGCTGGCGGCGATCACCGCAATCAACGTCTGGACCAGCCTTGGCGGGCTGATCGCGGTGCTGATCCTTTACGTGCCGTTCCACATGCACCGGCAACTGCGTGAGACCTATGGCCTGACCCGGGCCGGAGCGCTGTGGCGGACTATTGCGTTAAGCTTCGCGGCCATGATCGCCCTGACGCTGTTTGCCATGGCGGTGCTGGCGCTCTCGATCGGTTAGGGTTGTTTGTTCAGCGCGGCTGCAACAGGGCAACACCAGCCCGCTCCCCCGGCCCGACCACCCTCAGGGTACCTTAAATAGGTGGTCGGGCCGGGGAAGCGGGCTGGTATTGCTTCCGCGTGAGCGGAACGGGAATTAAGCCCGGTCGCGCGCCGCAGCCCCGGCAAAGCGCTTGCCCGCGCGCGGGATCGACGATCCGCGCACCTCGGTCAGCCCCGATCCTGGGGCAGGTGCATCGGGCCGGTTGATCTTGCCGTTCTGCATCAGCTCAGTGATCTCGTCGCCTGACAGCGTCTCGAACTCGAGCATGGCCTTGGCGAGCAGCTCCAGCTTGTCCTTGTGCTTGGTCAGGATATCGGTCGCTCGCTTGTGCGCGGTATCGACCAGCAGGCGGATTTCGGCATCGATCTGCTTGTTGGTCTCAATCGAAGACATGGTCCGCGCCGAGCCGCCGTAGCCGAGATAGCCCTCCTGGGTGTCCTCGTACTGCAGTGGACCCAGCTTGTCCGACATGCCCCAGCGGGTGACCATGTTGCGCGCAAGGCCGGTGGCGTACTGAATGTCCGACGAAGCCCCTGACGAAACCTTGTCGTGCCCGAAGATCAGTTCCTCGGCGACGCGCCCGCCCATGCTGACCGACAGGTTCGCCAGCATCTGGTCGCGGTGATACGAATAGCTGTCGCGTTCGGGCAGCCGCATGACCATACCCAGCGCGCGGCCGCGCGGGATGATCGTGGCTTTGTGGATCGGGTCCGAAGCAGCCTCGTTGATCGAAACGATGGCATGCCCAGCCTCGTGGTAGGCGGTCATCTTCTTCTCGTCTTCAGTCATCACCATCGAGCGGCGTTCCGCGCCCATCATGACCTTGTCCTTGGCATCCTCGAACTCGCGCATTGCGACCAAGCGCTTGTTGCGCCGCGCGGCGAGCAAGGCAGCTTCATTGACCAGATTGGCGAGATCGGCACCCGAGAACCCCGGAGTGCCGCGCGCCAGCGTGCGCGTATCGACATCGGGGGCGAGCGGGACTTTCTTCATGTGCACGCCGAGGATCTTCTCGCGGCCTTCGATATCGGGCAGCGGAACCACCACCTGGCGGTCAAACCGGCCGGGGCGCAGCAGCGCTGGGTCAAGCACGTCGGGGCGGTTGGTCGCGGCGATGATGATAATGCCTTCGTTGGCCTCGAACCCGTCCATTTCGACCAGCAGCTGGTTAAGCGTCTGTTCGCGCTCGTCGTTCGAATTGCCGAGGCCCGAACCGCGGTGGCGGCCGACCGCGTCGATTTCATCGATGAACACGATGCACGGGGCGTTGCGCTTGGCCTGTTCGAACATGTCGCGCACCCGGCTTGCGCCGACGCCGACGAACATTTCGACAAAGTCCGAACCCGAAATGGTGAAGAACGGCACGCCGGCCTCCCCGGCGATCGCGCGCGCCAGCAGGGTCTTGCCGGTACCGGGCGAGCCGACCAGCAGCGCGCCCTTGGGGATCTGTCCACCCAGCTTGGCAAAGCGGCTGGGGTCCTTCAGGAATTCAACGATTTCTTCCAGTTCCTCGCGCGCTTCATCGATCCCGGCCACGTCCTGGAAGGTTACCCGGCCCTGCTTTTCGGTGAGCATTTTGGCCTTGCTCTTGCCAAAGCCCATCGCCCCGCCAGCGCCGCCGCCCTTTTGCATCTGACGCAGCACGAACACCGCAAGGCCAAGGAACAGGAGGACCGGCAGGACCTGGATCAGCAGCACGACCAAGAGGCTGCTCTCTTCGGGCGGCTTGCCGTCGTACTGGACGTTGTTGGCCTGAAGCAGACCCTGAAGCGAAGTGTCGTTGGGGATCGGCACCGACACGAACGGCTTGCCGTCCTTGTACTTGCCGAGGATCTTGGTCTCGCCAACCTGAACCGAGGCTACCTGACCGGCGGCGACCTTGGCGCGCAGATCGGAATAGCTGAGCTGAGTCGCGGCGGCATCGCCGCGCGGGTTGAACACCGAGATGAGCAGCGCGAGCACCAGCGCGACGCTGCCCCAGATTGCCAGGTTCTTGATCCACGGACTTCCGCTTGGCTGTTCCTCGTTCATGCGCCCAAAATCCTTTCGCGCCTTATGTAGGGCGGCGGCTATGAACTGCAAGCCAGCGGCGGCCCATGGATGGCTTGCCAGCGCACAACGCGGCATGCACATAGCGCGCAAAGGGGGCGCCATGCACGACCACGCCATCGATCCGACCGACCGTTTCGCCGCCTGGCCGCGCGGCCCCGCGCGGCTGCTGATTGCCGCGCTGGCAGCGCTGCTGGTGCTTGCCGCGCTGGTCCCGATCACGGCGGGCAAAATGGACAAGCCGCTGGTCGGGTTCGTCGACGCGGTGACCGGGAGCAAAGTGGCTGCGGCTGCGGCGCGGCCGCGCGATGATGATCTGGCGCTTTACGACCGGGTGATCGCGCGCATTTCGCAGGGCGAAAATTACTACGTCGCGGTGGCCGATGAGCACCGCAAGAGCGACTATCCGCTGCGTCCCGGGGTTGCGGTGCGGTTGCCGACAATGGCGTATCTAGACATGTGGCTGGGCGATCGCGGGCAGGGCGATACCAGGATCGTTCCGGGCGAAGTCGCAGCGGCGCTGTTGCTCCTTGCGGCGGTGATGTGGGCCTGGTGGGGGCGCCTTGGTGCTGAACCCGGCGGCGCACGCTATCAGCGGATCGGGACCGCGCTGATCTTCATGGGCGCATCGCTGGGGCTCAACCGATATTATTTCGTGCTGCACGAATTGTGGGCGGGCATGCTCGTTGCCTTGTCGCTCGGCCTGCACCGGCCGGGCAGGAAATGGCTTGGTGCGGTGCTGGCAGCGGGCCTGGCGCTGGCAATCCGCGAACACGCCTTGCCCTATGTCATGCTGATGGCGGCGACTGCGCTGTGGCAGCGCGAGTGGAAGGAAAATGCGGCGTGGCTCGCTCTGATCGCGGGCTTCTTCGTGTATCTTGGGATCCACCTGCATCTGGTCGCGCAGCAGGTCCGGCCGGACGATGTGATCGGTCCCGATTGGCTGGTGATCCGGGGCCTGTCGGGCTGGCTGTCGAGCATCGTGCTGTCCAGCAACCTGCGCTTCCTGCCGCATTTTCTGTCGGGGCCGCTGGTTCTGCTGATGGTGCTGGGCTGGGCCGGCTGGAAAAGCCCGCTGGGCAGCACGGCGGCGCTACTGTTCCTGGGCTATGGCCTGCTGTTCATGCTCGCCGGCCGCGCGGACAACTTCTACTGGGGCGCGGTAATCGCCCCGGTGATGTTCGGCGGACTAACCTTCTTGCCGCGCGCGGTGAAGTCGCTTGCCAAGGCAGCCCGTTAACCAGTCAGTTCGCCGACCTTGTGGTGCGGGACCCAGCGCCAGCCGAGCACGAGCAGCGCGAACTGCACGGCCTCAAACGCCATCGGCTGGTAAAACCCCGGAGCGGTGCCGTTCAGCGCCGCAGTTACCGCGCGGCCGGTAAAAGCGATTGCGAACAAGGCCGCGGGGACCAGCAGGACATCGCCGTTGCGCTTCCACGCGCCGCGCAGCATGCACAGCCCGATCACCACGAAGAAGCCGGTGAAATCGCCGCGCAGGGTGGCCAGCCCCAGTGGGCCGGTTGACGAAACGCCCAGGCTGGCGGCGGTTCCGGCGGGGTCGACCAGGAAACCGATGCCCAGCATCAGGTTGAACATTCCAGCGACGAAGATCAGTCCGATCAGTAGTGTTCGCAAGGCGTTAACCCTCCCCATAAATGCCGATTTAGCCATTCTGGCCGATGTACTGCCGGATTCAAAGCCTGTTGCGCACAAGGGAACGACATTGCACAAGCGGGTCACCATGAGCACCCCACGAATCCTGCTGGTCGTCGGCGGCGGTATTGCCGCTTACAAGGCCTGTGAACTGGTGCGCCTGATCCGCCGGAGCGGCGGAGAGGTCACCTGCGTGCTGACCGAAGGTGGGGCGAAATTCATCACCGCGATGACTTTGGCAGCGCTGAGCGAGAACCCGGTGCACACCACGCTGTGGGATCTCACCAACGAAGTCGAGATGGGGCACATCAAGCTCTCGCGCTCGGCCGATTTGATCGTGGTCTGCCCGGCGACGGCCGATCTCCTCGCCAGAATGGCGCACGGCATTGCCGATGATCTCGCGACCACGCTGCTGCTCGCCACCGACACGCCGGTCATGGCGGTGCCTGCAATGAATGTGCGGATGTGGGAGCACGCCGCGACTCAGGACAATGTCAGGAACCTGATCGAGCGCGGGATTCACGTGCTCGATCCCGACGAGGGTCCGATGGCTTGCGGCGAATACGGAGCGGGGCGCCTGCCCGAACCGGCCCAGATCTGGAACGCGATCTGCACGCTGCTGAACCTTGACATGCTGCTGCTGCCCGCGCCCGAGCCTGAGCTTGATTTCGATGTGTTCGAAGCCCCGCATAGCGCGGACAGCGGACTGGGCGGGCTGTCGGCCGGATTGATCAACCGCAGTTCCACTGGGCCGGTGATCGATCTCGATGCACTGGACATGGACCAGGACCTGCCGCCGGTGGACGAGCCGCCGGTCGAAGTGCCGCCCGAAGTGTTGCTCGCCGCGCCGATTCTGTCCAAGAAGGGGAAGGCCAAGGCCGCTCCGCCGACCGATCCCGACGCGATCAATCATATCGTCAAGGGCGATCCCGACGCTGCGCCCGAGGTGTTCCTTGTTGAAATGCGCGCCGATCCGCTGGCCGGGCAGCCCGATTTTGCTGGCGATGAAGGTTCGTTGGTGCGGCCCGAGGATGGCCCGCTGTCAGGCCGGCACATGCTCGTCACCGCCGGGCCCACGCATGAGCCGATCGATCCGGTGCGCTATATTGCCAACCGTTCTTCGGGCAAGCAAGGCTATGCCATCGCCGCTGCCGCAGCCCGCGCCGGGGCCAAGGTCACGCTGGTTTCCGGCCCCGTCCACTTGCCTTGCCCGCCGGGGGTAGACCGGATCCAAGTCGAAACCGCGCGGCAAATGGCCGATGCCGTGAAAAAGGCGTTGCCGGCGGATGTCGCGGTGATGGTTGCTGCGGTGGCAGACTGGCGCAGCACTGACGAACTCAGCCATAAGATGAAGAAGCGCGGCTCGGCCCCGCCAGCTTTGCGGCTCACGGAAAATCCCGATATCCTGGCGATGGTCGCGGTCAGCGAAAAGCGCCCCAAGCTGGTCGTGGGCTTCGCTGCCGAGACCGAGAAGGTCGTCGAAAACGCCAAGGAAAAGCGCAAGCGCAAAGGCGCTGACTGGATCGTCGCCAACGACGTGTCTGGGTCCAATGGCAAGAGCGTAATGGGCGGCGAGGTCAATGCCGTGCATATCGTCACCGCCAAGGCTGTTGAAGATCTCCCCGAAATGGCAAAGGACGACGTGGCCAATGCGCTCGTCGAAAGGATTGCCGATGCCCTCGCCGCCCATGCAGCCGAACGGGAAAAAGCCGCTGCCCGCTGACGTCGCGGTGCTGGTCAAGCGCCTGCCGCATTTCGAAGGGCTGGAGCTGCCCGCCTACGCCACCGACGGAGCTGCGGGCATGGATGTGCTCGCCGCCGAAGATGTTACGCTCGCCCCCGGTGCGCGGCATGCGGTGGCGACCGGGCTGGCGGTGGCGATCCCGCACGGTTTCGAAATCCAGGTCCGCCCGCGCTCGGGCCTCGCGCTCAAGTTCGGGATTACCGTGCCCAACACCCCGGGCACGATCGATTCCGATTATCGTGGCGAACTGAAGGTCATCCTGATCAACCACGGGCACGATCCGTTCGAGGTGCGGCGCGGTGACCGCATAGCCCAGCTGGTGCTCGCGCCGGTCACCCGAGCTTCGTGGCTCAAGGTTGAAGAACTCGACGAAACGCTGCGCGGTGAAGGCGGGTTCGGCAGCACCGGCGGGCTCGTCGCGCTGGAAAGCTGAAACAAAAAGGGCGGACACGCAGGCCCGCCCTTATTTGTCCTACCGATCGAAGTGATCAGCGCCGCTTTTTCTCCGGCGCGACCGAGATGCGCACCGTTTCGCCGTTGTGACCGGGGAAGTCGGTGAACATCGCTTCGACCAGGTTCGGCACAATGTAAGGCAGACGGTTCGAGGTCGACGCGGCTTCGGCGCGGCCTTCGAACAGGCGCTTGCCGTCGCGGCGATCGATCTTCAGCGAGATCCCGCTGGTGTAGACGGTGTAGCGTTCGACTCCTTCATCGAACCACGGATCGTACCAGCCGTAACCCCACGCGCCATAAGGCCGGAAGCCGCCGTAGCCATGGCCGCGATAGCCGCCATAGCCGCCGTAATAGCCGTTACCGAAGTACGAGCCGCCACGCGGACCGTACCATGGGTTGTAGAACGGATCGACGAAGCCGGTGGTGCGGACCTGGTCGCGGCCCTTGTCGACCCCGTAATCGAATCGCACGATCAGGTCGGCTGTGCCCGGGCTGGCGGCCGGAGCATAGCCGAGGCCCTGCATCTTGGCCGACACAAGATTGGCGTACTGCGCAAATTCGAGCCCGCCTTCGAGCGCCTTGTCATCCGCGACCACCGCATAGGTCTGGCCCTGCGGTGCGGGGAGCTGCGCCGAATAGCGCGAAACATTGGCGTTGAACGGTGTTGCGCAGCCGGCCAGACCGCCCAGCAGCAACGCCGCACCAGCCGCCGCGGCAGCACGTTTGGCGAAAGTGAGAGAGTAAGCCATCGACCCGTTTCCTCAGAAAGCCCGTCCACTGCGAATCAAACGCACGGACTGGAGAAAAGTTTAGGATTGAAACCGTTTTAGACAAGGTCGGCTTAATCAGGGTTGAATGATACCGCCCCGGACTGGGTCAGTTTCACCCGCGCAGTAAACCCAGCGCCGCGTATGCCGCATCGAGCGTCGGCGCGGCCAGTTCACGGGCTTGCGCCGCACCATTGCGCAGCACCGCATCGAGCGCGGCGCGGTCGGCGCGCAATTCGATGAAGAGCGCGTTGATCGGCGCGAGCTTGGCGACGAGCAACTCGCCCAGTGCCGGCTTGAACTGGCCGAAGCCTTGTCCGCCAAATTCGGTCAGCACCGCATCGACGCTACTCCCGGCCATCGCGGCATAAATCCCGACCAGGTTAGCCGCTTCCGCGCGGCCTTCGAGACCCACCTTGTCCGAGGGCAGCGGCTCAGGATCGGTCTTGGCCTTCTTGACCTTTTGCATGATCTTATCGGCATCGTCGGTCAGGTTGATCCGGCTCATGTCCGAAGGATCGCTCTTGCTCATCTTCGCGGTGCCGTCGCGCAGGCTCATGATCCGGGCGGCTTCGGGCGGGATGATCGGCTCGGGCAGGGTGAAGACCGGCTTATCCTCGCTCGCGAAGTCGTTGTTGAACTTCTGCGCGATGTCGCGCGCCAGTTCGAGGTGCTGCTTCTGGTCATCGCCAACCGGCACATGGGTCGTTTGATAAAGCAGCACGTCGGCGGCTTGCAGCACCGGGTACGTAAACAGCGCAGCCGAGACACCGTCGCGGTTCTTGCCCGCCTTGTCCTTGAACTGGGTCATTCGGCTCAGCCAGCCGAAGCGGGCGGTGCCATTGAGCAGCCATTGCAGTTCGACGTGGGCCGGGACTTGCGCCTGGTTAAACAGCACCGACTTCGCTGGGTCGATCCCGCACGCAAGCAATGCTGCAACCATCTCGCGGGTGTTTGCGGTCAGTTGCGTCGGATCGTGCGGCTGGCTCAGCGCGTGGAGATCGGCGAGGAAATAGAGGCTCTCCCCCCCGCTTGCCGCAACCTCGTCCTGCATCCGCACCCAGTTGCGGATCGCGCCGAGATAGTTGCCAAGGTGCAGGCTGCCGGTGGGCTGGATGCCCGAGACGATACGCATGGCTTTACTCTGTTTCGCTGGTTGTGGACGCGGGTTTGCGCGTGAAGAAGATGGCGATGTCGGCGCGGGTGAAGGCACCGAACAGCACGGTCAGGGCGGCATAGACGATCCCGCCCGCGGATACCAAGAGGGTGAGGGCGGCCATGCGCATGCCCCAGCCGCCGTGCAAGTACGGCAGGAGCCGGTCCTGCACCGTCCACAACACCGCGCCCATCGCCAGCGCGGCCAGCGCGAGTCGCGGGGCACGGTGCCGCAGCCGCGCATCGGCAACGAAGTGCCCGCGCCGTTTGAGCGTGGTGTAAAGGAGGCCAGTGTTGACCGTCGAAGCGATCGCGGTCGCCAGCGGCGGGCCCATGTGCTGCAGCGGCACGATCAGCGCCAGGTTCAGCACTAGGTTCACCACCATCGAAATCACCCCGAAGCGCACCGGGGTCCGGGTATCGTGCCGGGCATAGAACCCCGGCGTCAGCACCTTGATCAGCACGTAGCTTGGCAGCCCGAGCGAGAAGAAGGCCAGCGCCTGGGCGGTGTGGTGCACGTCGGCCGCGCCGAACTTGCCGTAGCCGAACAGTCCCGCAGCGATCGGTTCGCCGCAGATCACCAATGCGGCCGTGGCCGGCAAGGTCAGCAGCAGCGCGAGTTCGAGCCCGCGGTTCTGCGTCTCCATTGCGGCTGCTTCCTCACCGCCGCCAAGCTGGCGCGAGATCATCGGCAGCAGCACTGTGCCCAGCCCGATGCCGATCAGCCCGAGCGGCAGCTGGTTGAGCCGGTCGGCCAGGTAAATGTAAGTCACGCTGCCGTGGGCCAGCAGCGAAGCGGCGAGAGCGGTCGAGATCACCAGGTTGATCTGCACCGCCCCGGCACCCAGCGCAGCGGGCAGGGTCAGGGTCAGCAAGCGCTTGACCTCGGGGCTGAGCTTCGGGCGGCGCAGCTTGAGGCTCACCCCGTTGACGCGGCACGCCCAGGCCAACCAGATCAGCTGTAACAGGCCCGAAACCGAAACCGCGATCGCCTGGTTGCGCGCGGTGATCATCGGGTCGGCATTGTGGAAGCCGAGCAGCGCCACGATCAGCGTCAGGTTGAGCAGGATCGGCGCCGCCGCATTGACCCAGAACTTGTGCAGCGAATTGAGGATTCCGCCAAACAGCGAGACCAGGCTGATGAACAGCAGGTACGGGATCTGGATCCGGCTCAACGTAACCGCGAAGGCAAAGGCGTTGGGATCGACCCCGTTGAACTTGCCCGAAAGTGCAAAGGTGACCGGCCAGGCAAAAATCTCAAGCACCAGGGTCATCAGCACCAGCGCGGGAAGCAGCACTGCCAGGGCCGCTTCGGCAAAGGCCAAGCCATCGTTCAGACCCTGACCTGCGGGATCGCTCACCTTCTTGTTGAACATCGGAATGAAGGCGCTGGCAAAAGCGCCTTCGGCAAACAGCGCGCGAAACATGTTGGGCAGCCGGAACGCGACCAGGAACGCGTCGGAGGCAAAACCCGCCCCGACGTAGCGCGCGAACAGACTGTCGCGGACCAGGCCCAGCACGCGGCTGACCAGGGTCAACCCGCCGACGGTGCCGAGTGCCTTGGTCAGGTTCATCCTATCAAGGCCCCGGCTCCCGGTTTTCAGGCAGTGCCGACCGGCGCCTCACCAGCTTCACTCTGCGCCTGCAACTGCGCCAGGTAGATGCCGTTGAAGTCGATCGGTTCGAGCAGCATCGGCGGGAAGCCGGCGTCGCGCACGGCATCGGCAATGACCCGCCGGGCGAAGGGGAAAATCAGGCGCGGGCCTTCGGCATAGGTGAAGGCGTGCTTCTGCGGATCGTCGAGGTTACGCATCCCGATCAGGCCGCCATAGGACAGCTCGACCAGGAACTGGGTTCCGGCCTGCGCCTTCGAGGTGATCGAGATCTTCAGTTCGATTTCGCTGACTTCATCGGTCACGTCGCGCGCGCCGATGTTGAACTGAACGTCGATGACCGGCGTGTCGGTCCACTGGAAGCTGTCCGGTGCATTCGGGTTTTCGACCGACAGGTCCTTAATATATTGCGAGATTATCCCGGCCGAAGGCAGCGTGTCTTCGCCGTTGGGCTGCGGTGCGCCAAGATCGAGATCGGTGATGATGTTGCCTTCGTCGGACATGGAAATTTCGGCCTTCGTGGTGATAAGTAAGACGTGGCCGCGCGCCTAGCATCGCGTGCGAAAGGGGTCGAGTCACTTTGCGGCACCAGCAAGGCTCAAAAATTGCACCGATCCGCGCGTCCACGCGTTGTTCATTTGTCATTGGTACCTATTTACAGTTAGGATGCACCGTTATCGCCGCCCGGTGCAGTTGGGTTTGGGCGGCAGGGACTGAAGCTTTGGACAAGACCATCGAAATCGTCATCATCGCCATGGTCGCGGCCTTTTTGGGCCTGCGGCTCTATTCGGTCCTGGGCCGGCGGGCGGAGCATGAAGAGCAGCCGCGGCTGGAGCCCCGGGTCGATACGCCGCGCATGCCCGCAACCGACCTGCCTGATCGCAGCGGTGTCTCGGTGCCGCCGCGCATACTGGTTTCCGGTGTCACGCCGGCCATCGAACGCGCGCTCAAGGAAGTGGCGCTGGCAGACAAGCGGTTCGATTTGCTCGCTTTTCTCGAAGGAGCCAAGGGTGCTTACCGGATGGTCCTCGAAGCGTTCTGGAGCGGTGATCGCGATGCGCTTGCCAAGCTGTGCGACGCGGATGTTCTGGCCACTTTCAACGCGGCGCTTGGCGAACGCGAAGCTGCCGGTGAAAAACTCGATAACCGGCTGATCCGGATTGAGGATGCGGTGGTGGTCGCGGCTTCGCTTGAAGCGGGCCTGGCGCGGATCGCCGTGCGCTTCACTGCGGATATCGCGGCGGTCACCCGCAACAAGGAAGGGACGGTCATCGCCGGTTCGCTTAACGATGCGGTCGAGTCGCGCGATATCTGGACCTTCGCGCGGCCGGTTAGCGCTGCGACGCCCGATTGGCTCCTCGACGAAACTGACGAAGGCTAAGGCTGCGTGTCAGTGCGGGGCAAGCTGGCAGCGCTGGTGCTTGCGGTTGCCCTTTCGGGCTGCGGCGTCCGGCTAATTCCGCCAACCGGCGCGCCCCAACCGGTGCCAACTCCGGTACCGACAGCGCCGGCCACGCCGGGAACAGCGGCGCTGCTGGGCATTGCGAACGGTCCTGCGGTCGGTAATTTCAAGCTGGCCGATCCCGATGCGCGCGGCGCACTGGTGGCATTCCGCACCAGCTGCCCCAAACTGCTCGCCCGCACCGATACCTCCGGGCTGACCCGGCAGGCCGACTGGAAGCCAGCTTGCGATGCGGCCGCCACCTGGCCCGCCACCCAAGCCGCCCAATTCTTTTCCACCTGGTTCGAAACCGTCAAGGTGGGCGACGGCAAGGCCTTCGTCACCGGATACTACGAGCCGGAAATCGCCGGAGTGCGCACGCGGCAGCCGGGGTTCGACGTGCCGGTTTATGGCCTGCCGCCCGATCTCGTCCGCGCCAAGCCGGGCGATGTTCCGGCCTATGACAACGGCACGCAGCCGCTCGGCCGCTATGACGCGAGCGGCGCCTTCATCCCCTATTTTGACCGCGCCGCGATCGACGATAGGGCGCTGTCGGGCCGCGGGCTGGAGATTGCCTGGGCGGCCGATCCAGTCGAGCTGTTCTTCCTCCAGGTTCAGGGCTCGGGACGGCTCAAAGCGCCGGACGGTACGGTGCTGCGGATCGGTTATGCCGGGCAGAACGGGCTGGGCTACACCGGGATCGGCAGCGTGATGCGCAGCCAAGGCCTGATCGGCAGCGGCCCGGGGCAGTATTTGGGCTCGATGCAGGGGATCATGCAATATGTCCGCGACAACCCTGAAGCGGGCAAGGCGCTGATGCGGCAGAACCAGAGCTATGTGTTTTTCAAACTGTCGGGCGGCGATGGGCCTTACGGCGCGCTGAGCGTGCCGGTGCGCGGCGGGGCTAGCGTGGCGGCCGATCCCTCGTTCGTGCCGCTCGGCGCGCCAGTGCTGCTCAGCCTTGACCGGACCGAGGCGAACGGTCTGTGGGTGGCGCAGGATACCGGCGGAGCGATCAAGGGCGCCAATCGGTTCGACAGCTTCTGGGGCGCAGGCGAAGCGGCGCGGACCACCGCCGGGGGGATGAGCGGTCGCGGCGACGCATGGCTCTTGCTGCCCAAGGGCACGGTCAAGCGCCTGACCACGCCGTGACCTTCCTGTGACTGGGCGGCGCCGCAGCCTGAGCCGCGAGGATGCGCGGCTGTGGGCAGCTTTGGCCAAGACCGTGAAGCCGCTAGAGGGTAACGAAGAGACTCCCCCCCTGCGGGAGGTGGCAGCGCGCAGCGCTGACGGAGGGGGCAAGCCGCCACCTTCCGTCTCACGCCCCCTCCGACCCGCCTTCGGCGGTTCACCTCCCCCAAAGGGGGAGACTCCGGTGAAGAGCCGCCCACTCGATCAGCACGGCCTCGACGCCTCGTGGGAGCGCAAGCTCGCCAAGGCGCTGGTCCAACCAGATTTCACGCTCGATCTCCACGGCCACAGCTTGGAAGCGGCGCACCGGCGGCTTGATATGGGTCTGGCCCAGGCCGCTGCCATGGGCGCACGCGTGGTGCTGGTGATCACCGGGCGGCCGCGGCCGGCGGAGGCTGCGGACCGGGGCAGCAACCGCGGCGCGATCCGCGCCAAAGTGCTCGACTGGCTCGCGCTCGGCCCGCACGGTTCGAGCATTGCCGCAGTGCGAGGCGCGCAACGCCGCCATGGCGGCGCGGGCGCGCTCTACGTCGTTCTGCGCCGGCCCAGATAAAGAACCGCCCCCGCGCCATGGGCACGGAGGCGGAAATCTCGCTGGGAGGTAACCTAGTGGATAGAATCTAACGCTTGGTGCCCTCTTTTGACAGCGGCGATGATCCGGTCTGGATCGGCGGTCCATGTGAAGGGCTTTGGCTTTTCATTA